>JAWBKZ010000001.1 GCA_038831005.1 Ignisphaera sp. | reverse complement strand
AAATCTCTCTTCAAGCTTAATCACCCTCTCCTCCAATCTAGCAAACCTTTCTTCTAATTTTGCAACTCTTTCAGAGAGTTCAGCAAATCTCTCTTCAAGCTTAATCACCCTCTCGTTTAGCGCCATAATCCCTTCTAAAACTTCTTTGTATCCAATCAAACCCATAACAGCATATCGGAACTCTTTATCAATTTCTAGAGTTCTCAGAATCTTCTCCTTTTCTTCAATACTTAACATATTTCTACACCTTGGCCTAATTTGTTTATACCATGTTTTTCTGTTTTCTTCTCCACTAGTAAAATTACAAATATATGGAAGATATAAAACTTAACGTTACGATTTAAGAATATCAAATGTTTTAATTATAGACTTATTCATTATATTCTACGTTATACTCTACGATATCTATATATAAATACATAGTAAGTAGAAGAGATGCAAGCTTGATTTTGTAAATTTAATAATATAACTTAACTTAATCTTGTTATTCAATTTAACTATCAAATATTTGTTATAGAGGTGATACCCTAATTTTGTTGGTATGTAATCAAAATTTATTGCAGGAGTTTAAACTGAACATATCTTATTTTAACCCTTGTCTTTTAGATACAAGAATTATCTCTGTAGTCCAAGCAATAGATCCTAGAAAGAACATTTCGCCAAGCCCTAAGTCATTAACAGGATTTATAATCATGTAAAGTCTTACAATTGTAAAAACAAGGGATACGAAGAGTATTAAGCTGTATCTTTTCTTGATAAACGTTGTATATACATGAACATACACTATGTCGAGACTTGTGATAAAGGCACTAACAGACGGAAATGTATGAATTGTTTCTATTCCTTGAAGTAGAAGCCCAAGAAAATACGATGCACCTACGACTAGTCCACCCACAATGCCTTCTAGAGCGCTACACTTAACATACAATCTAGATATTAGACTATTTTCAGAAGCAATAGTTTTATCAATAGATAGTGAAATCTATATAGTTGTTGAGGTACTCATAGAATTAAACTATAGCGTTATTAAGATTTTGATCTATTTTTATCTTAATGAACATGGATAATTAACATTTGTTTATGAAGATTTTGCAGATCATTTATCAATACATGAGACAAATCGGGGAAATAAGACAATATGGAGAATCTTCATTAATTATTACTAATCGTTATAGCTATGTATTACAGTATGTGAAAGCTTGATATAGCAAGAATATTAATGTATTTAGTATTAAAAACAATGCTTCACTATAGTTAAGTATTTTAGGTTAAAACTAGGCGATACTAGTGGGATTAAGGCTATGAGAATACTCATAGTTTCTGATATTCATGGAAATGCAGAAGCTCTTAGAAGTGTTCTTGAGTCTGTAGATAAATGGGATGCTGTATGGTTTTTAGGGGATTTCGTTGACTATGGACCTGAACCACATATTGTGATAGACATTGTTAAGGATTTGAAACCTGATGCCATAGTTATGGGGAATCATGATTACGCTGTTGCTTTCAATACTGATTGTAAATGTGATCCAGTTCTTCACAACCTTAGCGAATACACAAGGAAGAACATATCTCTAAAGCTATTGTCAAGAGAACAGATAGAGTGGCTTAGAACTCTACCAAAAACAATAGAAAAAGTTATCGATGGTAAAAAACACTACATTGTTCATGGAAGTCCAAGAAACCCTCTTTATGGCTACATCAAGCCGAATCTCTCAATTAATGAGATAAAGCTTTCACTAACATCATCTGTAGTAGCAATAAAGCCAAAGCCTATTGAGGTAGACTATGTTTTTGTTGGACATACGCATATACCCATGGATATTAAGGTAGATAGTGTAAGAATTGTGAATCCAGGAAGCTGTGGACAACCTAGAGATGGTGACTATAGAGCTTCTTACGCAATATACGATACAGAGACGAATATATTCGAAATAGGTAGAATAGAATATGATATAGAGAGAGTGGTTAAGAAACTAGAAGAACTCAATCTAGAAAGTGGATATAGTGAATATCTTAAAGCAATACTCAAAACAGGAAGAATAGATCTCCTAAAGAGATAATAGACTGAACCCATAGAGATAACTACTACCTATATCTACATCATACATCAATTCCAAAGAAATCTATATCAGTATAATAATTCTAGTACTTACATAGTTTAAGTATGTATTCAGCTCTTTTTAGAACGTTGTCCATAATCCATGTATATTCCCCTAGATTTCTAAGAGCTTTAATCCTATCTATGTTTTCTCTAACTTCTCTACATATTTCATCTATGTGTTTCCTTCTAATATTCTCATCTATAGGCTTCTCTGCCTGTAATTTTGGATTACCTTCCATAAACCCTTCTGGAAAGTACCAGTCTTTAAACCATGTGAATCCATTTTTGAAAAGGATATAGCCAAGTCTAGTTAATGGTGGTGGAACACCTATTTCAAGAGCTTTTCTAGTCTCATAATCATATATATACTCTATGAATAGCCTTTCACCACCTTGGAGAATATTCGATAAACACTTTACTAGATTATCTTCGTAGATGCTGTCAATGAATTTAAATATCTTGTCGTTGAATATGAGTTCTCTATTTATCATGAATACCTCTATCCACTTTCTATAGTGTGGAGGTCTACCTGTGAACATCTTCATAACCAGTAACCTCCTTTTTGTACCTCTATAAGTTATGTAGATTGTTATGTTCTTTTCCTCTAAAAATCTACCACTCTTTACCGAAAACTCGATCTCTACATCCTCTAGATCTCTGAAAGCTTCTCTACATATCACTGCTGAGTACCTTCGACATCTACTATATAATCTCTGAAGATTTCCTCAAACCTCTTACCATCAATTACAGATCTACCACCATCTTCAGCTATACTTGATTTTGCTGGACTCATCTCTAGATATATCTTTATCCTTTGTAATATTCTTTCTTCAAATGTTGATACTGTAGTATCTTGATAGAATACACCTATAGGTATTCTATCACCCCACTCAAAGCTCTTCTCAATAGCTTTCAATAGCTTTATAGTTCTATCCTCAGGTTTCTCGACAATAGGATTCCAAGAGCTATTATCTTCTAATCTGTATATCCTCTTTCTATAGTATTCAGCTGTAAAGATATCGTTAAATGTTACACAAGGCTGTAGAACATCTATGAAAGCTGCTCCCTTATGGAGTATCGCCTTCTTCACTATGTTTTTCAGATGCTCTCCATCGAATGCATAGCCTCTTGCAACAAATGTGTATCCAGATGAAAGAGCTAATGCTATAGGGTTCAATGCCTGTTGTATATTTGGTTTCACAAGAGCTTTTGTTTTAGCATTTAGTGGTAGTGTTGGTGATGCTTGTCCCTTCGTTAATCCATATACACCGTTATTGTGTAGAATAACAGTTACATCGATATTTCTTCTACCTAGTGCAACAAAATGTCCGGCTCCAATCCCTAGAAGATCTCCATCACCACCATGAACAATTACTATGAGTTCTGGATTCGCTAACTTTATTCCCATTGCAAAAGGTATCGCTCTGCCATGAAGTGTATGTACACCGTTCACATTAATAAAGTGAGGTATCTTACTTGAGCACCCAATTCCAGAAACAATTACTGTTTTTGATGGATCTAGACCAAGCTCTTCAAAAACCCTTACAACAGCTGTCAGTATACCGAAGTTTCCACAACCAGGACACCAATCAATCCAGAGATCTGTTCTATAGGATCTACGCTCCATATGTAAGCACCACATGCGTAGTCTCTGATGTTAGTAATTTTTGAAGTGCATCTACAAGTTCGTTTAGCGTTATAGGTCTACCTGTGAATTTAGCTATCTTCTTCTCGATTTTGATGCTTGTTGAAAGAGCTACTAGATCAGCTATCTGTACGTTATAGCTATGTTCTATAGCTATAATCCTGTCTCTATCAGTCTTACTCAATACCTCAACAACCTCTCTACTTGGAAATGGCCACAAAAGTTTAACGTTTATATAACAACCTCTAAATCCTTTCCTATAAAGAAGCTCTAATGCATCTAGTACTACACCTTTTACAGAACCCCACCCAATAATTATATAGTCTAGATCTCTATCTCCATACACCTGAAGCTTCATATCTCTAGAAACCTCACTAGCTATAAGATCCAGCTTCTTTATTCTCTTCGAATACATAGATACTCTATTTTCGGGATCTTCAACTATATGCCCATATTCATCATGTTCATCACCAGAATACCACATAACAGTGTCATCTACGCCTATGAAAGCTCTCGGAGATACTATGTAACCTAGATCAAACCTCTTGTACTCTTTACCTCCACTCGATATAGATCCACGTACTATTTTAACACTATCTAGATCTGGAGGAGGTATAGTTCTAATTGAATTAGCTAAAAACTTATCTAGAAGATGTATAACAGGTACTTGGAAACGTTCAGCTATATTGAATGCCTCTATAGAATCGTAGAACGCTTCTACATGATCACCAGAAGTAATAACAACTCTAGCGAATTCTCCATGACCAGCAAAAATAGCATTAAACAGATCGCTCTGACTACCTCTTGTAGGTTGACCTGTACTCGGTCCTCCTCTCTGATAGTATGTTACCACTATAGGGACCTCGTTTGCACCTGCCCAAGATATTCCCTCAACCATTAGATCGAAACCAGGTCCACTTGTAACTGTTGCGCTTCTAGCTCCAGCTAGAGAAGCTCCTATAGCTGAACAGATAGCAGAGATCTCATCTTCTGTTTGTATAACAACTATAGATCCTATATCTTTCTCTGCTCTAAGATGTTCGTATTTCTCTATAGCAAAGCTCTCATCAGCTGCAGGTGTTATTGGATAGTAGCTCTGATACCTCAGACCACCAACGATCTTACCCATAGCCACTACATCATTACCTGTGACAATCATTAATTTTCTAAAGTTATGCTTAGGTTTCTCAAGAGCTATAGAGTTTCGATAACTCTGTAGACTTTCTTCAACATATTTAAAGAGTTCTAGGTTTTGTTCAACAATGTTTCTTCTACTACTGAACTGAATAGAAAGAGAATATTTGATGGCTTCTACATCGAGTCCTAGAAGAACTGCTACAGCTGAAACTATAATACCACTTACATATCTAGATAGCGAACTAACCTCAATTCTGTATCTATTCATTAGTCTACGTAGAAGATCAGCAAAATTCAATCCAATGGCTTTAACATCTCTATCTCTCTCCAGAAACTTCAATACAGAAGCTACAGTAGATGCTACACCATTCTTCTTAAGTTTCTCGAGAACCCTAACCCTTGTGATATCCTCCATACTAACAATCTCTTCAAGTCTTTTCGATGCTACTCCACTATCATACACTATGTATCCTCCATTAGCAACATCATCTATATGCGTAAATAGTGTTTCAGCATCCATAGAGGCAATAATTTCCACAGGATACCTTAGAGATCTAGGAATAGCTCTAGAAGATACTAGCATATGTATATAGCTATGTCTACCGGTTATATTCGAAAAATACTCTCTATCAGCTATAACACCAAAACCTCGACGAGCTAAAGCTCTCGTAAGCACCATCATTGAAGTCTCTACTCCAGCACCTTGAGGACCTCCTAAAATGATACCAACATCTTCTCTAGCCATACAAAGTCTCCTAATCCCCTATGTAAGCTTCTTCAGCTATAGACTCATCGAGTGTGACATCTGGAGAGATAAAGTGTTTCTCTACATGCTCCTTTAGCTCGTTTTCATCGTATATAATCTTCCTACAGTTTACACAATATAGCCAACCTTTTTCTCTAAGAATAGTTCTTAGTTCATCAATAGAGGAAGGTCTAAACGATTCACAAAAACCTTGTACCTCAAACGAAACTGCATTCTGCTTAACTACACAGTAACCCACATAAGGGAAATATATATGTGGTTTAAAGAATATACACCTTCCACACACATCACTACTCTCCGTACACATTTAATCAATCCTCTCAATCTTTATAGCATTAACTGGACAGACATCAGCACCTGCTTTAGCACACTCGTAAAGCTCTTCAGGAATTTCCCCAATAGATACATTCTCATCAGTTCTAACACTATACTTTTCAACAATTCTAGTCTTATAGTTGTCAGAGCCAAGTTCATAGATCTCAGGACAAGCAGCTGGAGCTGCTCCACAAGATATACATGCTACTCTATCAACTATAACCCTATATCTAGCCAAAACAGACACCAGAACAATATACTTTGAAACTAAAATATAAATTTTCATGTTATAACAAATAGTTAAATTCGTTTAATCATTCTATAGATTCTAACCTACTTTGCAATATTTTGATTAAGATACATTGACTATTACTACTGGAAGTTTTTAGAGTATCCAGTTAGAAACATAGGGAAAACTAACTCTATATACTGTTCTTGCTGTATTTAGAAAAATTGATGTAGAAAATGTATTAGGATAGAAATAGAGTTAAAATATATTTCACTTCTTATCTAATTCCTCAAGTCTTTTTAGTCCTTCTTTCGATAACAGGTTCCTGAATATTGTTTCATGCTCAGCTTCATCCTTTATTATATCTTCTATGATTTCTTCTGTTACTGGATCTTTTCCAAACACATAGTTGAATATCTCTCTATAGTGAGCTAGAGCACATCTTTCAGCCAATATGCTGGCAATTATGAATCCATCTGTATCATGTGGATCTTCAGGAAGTTCTGTTTGTCTACATTTCGATAGATGCCAAAGATCTCTAAAGTCTGGTGGATCTACATCAAAATCCTGTAGTCTATCTGCTAATAGTTTTGCGTGATCATTTAACTCATCATCTGCTATTTTCTTGAATACATCCTCTATTTCTGTAGAAATATGGCCTCTGACAGCATATCCACTTACGTAGTACTGATACCAAGCCAGTATTTCGTCAGCAAATGCTGAAAGTAACATGTTAACGAGTTTGTCTAAATCTATTCCCTTAACCTCTTCTCTAGTTGGAAACTTTTCGGGTAGATATCTATATTTCTTTGGCTCACTCATATCTATCCCCATTTACCTTTCTTCATATGGGTCTCGAGTTCAGCCATAATCTTCTGGATAGTTGTTAGTGCAAATTCTTTCTCTTCATTAGCTATCTTAACACATGGTGGATCTAGATTATCTTGAATAATCTCTTCAGCTACTGATAGAAGCTCTCTCAATAGTGTAATAGCCTTCATGTGTAAGTAATTAGATCTTCTAGATCTGACAACTAGTTCAGCCTCATTTTCACTCAGCTGTTTAAACTGTTCTTTAGGAGCTCCACACTTTGGACATTTATCTGGTGGTTGAGGTCCTTCAAATATGAAATTACATACCTGACATTTCCAAAACGGCATAACTAATACCCCACCTAGCTCTAGTAGATCTGGCTTTTTGTTATATAAAGGTTGCCTATATGAATAATGTGATAGTTCTAACCTGATCCAGAATACATCTTTCCGTGTGACTGTTATCGATAGAGCTTCAGAGACCTTTAACTTTAATCCAGAGAGTCATAGAGGTTCTAGGTCTAGGGTGGTTCAACTCTATAGATTTTTACAACAGTATCTATATTCAATTTATAGAGGTACTCTTCATCAATCACACCTTCAGTTAATAGCTTCTTCTGGTTCTCTACAATATCCCATGGATATGACGATACTCCTGGCCTCTTGGGATCGTCTATGAAATCACTTTCAACCATATAGAAGGGTTTTATTGAAGTAAAAACTTCTCTAAGTACAGGGTATTTGCCTGGTACAGTAAAAACGAGATCTCTTTTTTGTGAAGCTTTTGCTGTTGCTACATCTAGATGGTGAAGAACAATCTTGGCTCTATCTATTCCAATGCTTTTCACAAGATTCTCTATATCTAGAGCTGTCAATTCTCCACCTTGTTCAAGATGTAGATGAACAATAGCATCTAGATCTCTAGCTAATTCAAATGTATATCTAGTAACCATATTGTTTACAATAAACGCCTCTGGTATAGCTCTATAGTGAGGTCTACCTATTTCACCAAAACCATTCACCAAACCCTCTTTCACAAGTTTAGCAATATAGTTCACAACCATTATCGCCTTGTCTAGAACCTTAACACTACGTTTAGGATCTCTAGATACTTCATCCTCTATTGCTGCTGGATGTATACCCAATAAACATACGGTCTTCAACTTAAGTTCTCTAGCTTTCCTACATTCACTAATAAAAACATCAAAAGACTTTACATATCCATCGAAACTGTTTTCGAGATCAAGATGATGAGGCGGTAGAGACACCAATACAATAAACCAGCCACCGTTATCTAAAAACTTTCTACCAATACCAGCTATACCTAAACCTTTAACAGGATTGCTATGCATATGACCATCAGCGAAAACCAGTTTACCCACATTGATCACCTTCATATACTAACTGTCTTTAACGAGTAGAGAGTATTAAGCTATAGCAGAAAATAAAAACATAGATATCTAAGTCTATTTAGCGATAACAATATCTTTTAGAAAATATTTGCTATAATTCTTTACTATATAGTACTAGCTATGTTTCTATAGAATTTTATGTTAGAAGATTTATACAGATTATCTCTATATGTGATAGAAGTTGTATATCAGAGTTATAGTGTCATAATCTGTATGACAGTCACGTCATTCTAGGTAGGTACTAAGTATCCTGTAAGCGAATTATGTGTCAGGTGTGAAATATGTTGATGAATAATATCGGTGACAAGGTTATAGAAATTATAGCAAAAACGTTGGTAGGTATTGCTATAGTTATTGTTGTGACTCTAACTATATCTCTTAACGCATGTTTCAATCCAGCAGATGTTAATGCTATAGAAGTCATATTTAATAAAAATGGCATAGATTATAATCTAACTATGTTGATAGAGAAATACAAACCTATCGTTGTTGATGAAGGTAGGATCTATGTATTCAAATACATATATAGAACATCTATAGATAGAGATCTAGAATTTGGTGTTACTGTTTATCTAGAGAAGCTATGTAGAAATGCACCATGCATAGAAGGGTACAATGAGGAAGAACCAGTAAGAGATGTTATTGCAATAAGATTGGAATCTCTAGAGCAATGTTTATTGAACTCCACAACTAATGTAGGAGAATGTCCAGTAAAGTCTATCATAAATCTAGCATTTCTAGAATTAATCAAAAGGTTAACTGATGAAGGCATCCTAATGGGTCTAGATATCAAAGATATATACGCTATAATGGATGGCATAACAAGCAACTATTTTACTGCCGGATGGAACAATAGATTGTTATATAACGAAGAACTAGATAAATGGCTACCTTATGCAGAGCTTGTTAATAGAGGACTTGTAAAAGGTGTGTTATTGAAGGGATATAGTTGTTCTTATAAATTACCAAGAGAAGTTATCGATGAAATAAAAGCATTAGAACCAACATTAATTATAGAAAAACAAACAGAAACTATAACTGAGATAACACCTTCAGTAATTACTCCACAGCCACCTCCATCTATAACATCTATCTCTATAACTACATCATCTCCACAGCCACCTCCATCTATAACATCTATCTCTATAACTCAGGTAACACCTTCAGTAACTAAACAAACAGAAACTCAGATAACTCAAGTTCAGCAGCTAGATGGAGTAGCAGTAGGGATAGCGATATCCATAGGGATTATAGTAGCTTTAGCTATATACATCTCTTGGGGGTATCTATCCAAAACTTAAACATTTTTTACCTAAATATACATCTTGATGATAGATTTTGAAAGGTGGTAGAAGATAATATCTAGAGAAGATCTTGAAGCCTATCTAAAGATTAGAGGTTATGGTAAACCTCTAACTGTTAGAGGATTCCAGCGGTTAATGAACTATAGTAGTCCTGGAAAAGCCCAAAGGGTATTAAGTAGGTTAGAGAGGATTGGTTTAGTTGAGAGAACATTTTCTAATGAATATGTAGCTAAAGATCTACCACCACAATTAGGGATGTACATAGTTTTTAAAGGTTATATAGTTCCAAGGATATTCATTTATGCAATATATGCAACAACAATATCAATAGTATTCACAGTACTGACTAAACCGCCTCTACACCTTATAATATTACTAATAGTTTTAATAATACCCTACTGGATCGAAACAATAAACGTAATTAGAATACTAAAGAAATTTCTAAAGAAGTAATAGATTTATAACAAAGAAGTTTGTTAAAATAAATCTCATTTTGACGATGTCATCACAACAGAAATTAGTATTTTCATAGAAAATTTAATCATATTATATTCTTTACTTTAATCTATTAATCATCAACTCCAGTTCTTTCTGATTCAGCTATAAATGTTATCTCTATGATTCAAGAACCAGATTTAAGATCTCCAACACCTCAATTCTAGATATAGTGATTTTCCATAGTGGTTATAACCGAAGTTGGTGAGATCTTATAGAGACATCAGTATAAAGCACATAGTTAGTGATTAGTGATCTTTGTAACGTTTCTAGATTACTATGATAGTGCATGATGTTGAGAACATGCTAATTTTCTTATGTATAGATATAGTGCTTTGAAATTACTTCAACTAGAGATTGTTCTAGAGATCAATATCATTACTTTACTTTACACGATAGTACTAGATTATGTAGTTAGTAGAATATTAAACTTTATATTAATTAGATACTATGGGTTTGATTTATGTATATTCTTTCTAGGCACCCATCTTTGTATGGTCTTATATAGTTATAGTCTCTTTCAAACACTAGGTCTGGATTTATCTTCTTAAGAACGTATTTACATACGGTTTCAGATACAAGTTTGCATGTATATCTAGTATCTATGTTAAGTATTTGTGCTAACTTCAGTATAGGGCATGGGTTTCTTGATATAGTTACAAGTTCTCTATCTGTTAACTTGACTATTTCCACATCTTCTTTCTTGAGTCTCAGAAAATCGTAATAGAATAGTTTGAGTAAATCTTCCATACTTTTCATTTCTCTAGTTTTAATCGTCCACATAAATCCATATATATAGAATACAGATAACGATAGCAATAGAGGTATGTGTTTTAAACCATATTTAAAGTAGTTGAACATCTTAGTATATTCACACAACGCTATCCACCATAGCCATATTATATTGTATTAAATACAATCCTACAACATAGATTTAATCTCTTTTAGTTCTAGATAACAAGAATATTTGCTGTAACTTTATTAGCTTATCCTAAGCCTATACATATGCGAAGACTAAAGAGGTTGAGGTAAAACTTGGTATTGATACATATAACCTTAGTAATGTTAACATCAGTTCTATTCTGTTTTATACTATATAACTTTCCCTGGATATCTAGGTACTGGTCTCCAGACATCGAGAAATTTGTTGTTAAGAAGGGTAGCAAGATTGCTCTTGTATCTGATGTTCATATAGGTGCAGATAGTCTTGATATTGATTGGATTAGGATTATAGGGAAAACTGTGGAGAAACTGAGTATAGATTTCCTAATTGTTGTAGGTGACCTAGTTAATAAAAGACTGTACATAGATATTAATTATTTAGAGAAATTCGCTAGAGTTGTAACAAATATAATGGATTTGAGAAATACTGTTGTTCTTTATGTCCCTTCGAATTCTGCTCACGATCTTGCCCTCTATAGCCAGAAGAAAGGTGGTATTAGATTTAGATTTCTTGATAGAAATGTAGAGTTCATCTATACAGTCCATATGCTCAGAATAGATTTTGAGGAATGTAGCGAATCTATATACGTAACACATGGAGACTATATCTCAAGAAATGGCGTTTTGTCGTATCTACTCGATAAAGTCGGTAGAAAAATGTTTAAGAAGCTTTTCACAGGTGTTATCGGTCGCAAAATACTTGATCTAGACAATAGATCGTGGATTGTCGTAGGCCATAGCCATGTATCTTATCTAGATAGGAGCTACAGAGCCATTGGCTTAGGTTGCTGGATAAAGAGGTATTACGCACCTAGAGAAAGCTCTATAGCTATAGCTAGTTGCAGAAATAAGTCTCTCAATATAAGGTTCATTAGTTTAGATAAACGTAGCTACTAGACACATCTTTATTTGTTGTACCTATAGATGTATCTAGACATTGCTAATTGGATATGCTTTGAACCTACATAAACTACTTTAATTCGGGTTTTCCTCTAGACCGAAGGTGGTATTGAGGTGAATTTGTATGGAGTATGATGAAGTGAGATATACTTTAGCTAGACAGATTTGTGAAGCACTAAAGTTTATGTATCTAAAGGGTTTGATAACACCATTGACAGGCAACATTAGTGTAAGAATTGAGGACACTATACTTACAACTCCTTCGTCTTTTGTTCCAAGGGTTAGGTTAAAGTATGAGTTGAATCCTGAAGACCTGGTTGAAGTAGATTTGTTTGGAAATATAGTTAGAGGAGGTAGACCTACAACAGAGATAATGATGCATTTAGAGATATATAGATCTTGTGAAAAGTGTGGAGCTATTGTCCATATACATGGTGTATACGCTCCACTACTTACATCGAAGGATAGAGATAGACTGTTTCTTGATACAGAGATTAAGCATATCCTTAAACCAAAGATATGTTTTGTAGATGAATATGTGCCTAGATCAGAAGAATTAGCTAAAGCTGTGACAGATAGTGTAAAGAATGGTTGTGAGATAATTTATCTCCAGGGACATGGTGTTGTAACTGTTTCAGAAAATCTAGGTATAGCTCTAGAGCTTGCCGAATTAGCAGAAGTTATTGCAGCTAGAACTATAGTGAAACGGTTACTAGATATAGCTAGATAGATTGATGTAGAGAGTTTAACCATCATTTCTTTAATATCTTCAAATCTAGACTCTACGATTTTTATACCGAATCCTGGTATATGGTTTATGTATTGGGTGATGTGATGAAGAAGATTAGGTTGGGCCTTGTTCCTCTACATAGGTATCCTTTCGATGAGGTATGGGCTCAAGAGCTTAAGAACAGATTCATAAAGGTTATCGAGGAAAGATTTGGTAGCTATATAGAGTTGATTTATCCTACAGAAAAACACAGTAAAATGGGTCTAGTCACAGATGACGATGATGCTGAAGCAGTTATAAAGTTGTTTAAGGAGAGAGATGTTGATGGACTTGTGATGGTGACACTAACTTTTGGTGATGAACTTGCAGGTGCCAGGGTAGCAGAAGAATTCAGGGGGTATCCTATACTGATATTCGCTACAAAAGAACCATCAACACTACCGGGAGGATTTAGAAGATCTGATTCTTTCTGTGGAACACTTTCTCTAGCTTCAGCACTATATAGGAGAAAGATACCGTTCTTATTTGGAGGTATAGTGTTTCCTGAGGATAATGAATTTGCTAGAGAATTTGACTCCTTTATACGTGTTGTAGCTATCTATAGATCTTTTATTGGAGCAAAAGTAGGGCTTATAGGGCCTAGACCAGAGAGATTTGAGACTGTTACATTTACTGAATCTAAGATGGCTGAAAAATTCAAACAGAGAGTAGTTCATGTAACGCTACTAGAGATTGTTGAAGAAGCTCGTAAATTAGGTGACGAAGATCCTGTTGTTATCGAGATAGCTAATGAGATAGAGAAACAAGTTGAGGTTTCTCAGATATCTAGAGAAGTTGTTCTGAAGATGGCTAAACTTGAGGCAGTATTACGTAGAATAGTTAAAGAAAAGAAGTTGTCTGGTTTAGGCTTCAGATGTTGGACAGAGATACAGAAATACTATGGAGTATCTCCATGTAATATCCTTGGAAGACTTACACAAAGTGGTGTAATGTCTGCATGTGAAGTCGATATATACGGGGTACTGAGCATGATTATACAGTATGCAGCTTCTCTAGGAACATCACCACCGTTCTTCATAGACTGGACAATCAGACATCCAACTAAACCCAATGTATTTCTTGCATGGCACTGCGGAAACGCGCCACCAGCATTATTCTGTGCTACTGGTAAGCTAATGTATCATAGTATAATGTATAGAGATGTAGGTATAGAGAGAGCTTACGGAACACTAGAAGGTAGACTTAAACCAGGTACTGTAACAATATCGAGACTCGTTGAATATGATGGAGAATTCAAACTCTTTGTAACATCAGGGAAAACAATTGAAGAAGAAACAGAATTCAGAGGTAGCTGGATATGGATAGAGGTAGCAGATCTAGATAAAATCTATAGATCCTTAGTAGAAGAAGGATTTGTACATCATGCCAGCATGATATATGGAGATTATGTTGATCCTATAGTAAAGGCAGCAAAAATCCTAGGTATAAAGACTATTGTAGTATGAATGTAAGGATTTTGTTCAAAGCACCATAATTTTTTATACCACAAATTCTATGTCCTAGTCTAGATTCTTCAAATTCTTTGTATCCTTTGATATACTCTAAATTATGATCACAAGTTATTTGTTCTGTAGAACTATGATGGAGATCTCTAGCTATATCTAGGACAAATATATGTAACAAGATATAGACAGTGTTTCTCTATCTTAAAAATCTATTACACACTTTAATACATAATACTCACAAGTCAATATAGAGGTGTTATTCCATGAGGATAGTAAGTCTTTCACCAGCGGTATCTGAAACACTTTCAATTCTTGGGCTAGAGGATAATATCGTGGGTATCACGCCTTGGTGTAGAATGTATCTCGAAGACAAGAACAAGCCTATCGTAGGAACATATCTTGATGTAGATATAGAGTTGCTTAAGAAGATTAATCCCGATATAGTGTTCCTTCAATCACATGTACATGATGAGATATTCCATAAGCTGAGAAACAGAAACATCAATGCACATCTACTACCTCTACCAACAAATCTCTTAGACATTATCTCTAATGTAGAGTTTATTGCGAGTCTAACCAATAGGTATTGGGAAGGAAAAGAACTTGCAGATAAACTAGTAGAGATGGTAATGAGTATCAGGAAAAGGAGTATTGACGAGAGACCTAGAGTGTATGTAGAGTTCCTATGGCCAGATAAAACTTTTACTACATCTGGATGTCTTACATATATTGATGATGGTGTAAGAGTTGCTGGAGGTATTAATATATTCTTTAACAAGGTAGCCAAATTCTTTCATCCAAGAGATGAAGAAATTGTTTCTCTAGATCCACAAATAGTTCTAGTAAATATAGAGCCTGAATTCATGGATATGAACCTTGATAAGTATATAAGTATTAGAAAACCTTTAAAAAATACTTCAGCATTTAAAACAAGCAGTATATTTCTCGTTATCGAATCTCTAGATCATAATCTTGCTCATCCAGGTCCCTCATTTATAATCAATACTATTCCAAAGATATTACAAATAATATCATTCTATAGATCTAGTATAGATATATAGAGGGTTTATATCGGTGTCTAGATCTATTTTGATTCTGAAGCTCTACTCTTTATTTAACTGTTGCTATGCTGTGTATCACTAGTCTCACCAAAATCTATACCAAGATACCTAGAATCCCTAAACTGAGCAAGAGCTTTCTATCATGTCGAGGATATTTGAAGTTACTATTGGCCATAAAGCATTTACAGCTCCATGCATAGCTGAAGTAGGTATAACGCTATTGGTTTTAGAGGCGATTACTAGAAGTGGATGGGTTAGAGCTATTGTTCATATTGTGAATAAGATGATACCTAGATACCTATTGTAGTAATAGTTCCAGCCTAAGAGAATTGTTACTGATGCATGCCGTAATCTCCATGGGGTGCCTATGACTATAGTGTTCACTAGATTAGGTCTAGATCCTAGTAGAGTATAGAGGTATCCTCTCCAACTGATTTCTTCACCTAAAGCAACCAGCATATTCACAGTTATGGCTATAGGGTATGCAACAATTATGCTGAGATAAGCATTAAGTAGAGCTAGCATAGTAACCTGTTCTTCAACTAGAGATGGAGCTACACTATGGATCTGATTAGCTATAGAAGCTACATATTCATCGAAATTGAATAATCCCAGAGGTAAGGCGGTAGCTATATACAGTAGAAGAGCTCCATAGATTATAAGTGGTGCTAGAAGATAGTATTTGACTACATTCTTAGAAAACGATAGATAGTGTTTGAGACTCTCAACAATATTCATCTCGAATACACAGAGGCATAATAACGATGATAAGGCTATGCTCCACATCCTAATAAATACCCACAAAGAGATAGGGATGCTAAACCTTATAGCTAAATAATCTAGAGCATATGCAGCAGTATAGGACACTAAAACGAATACCATAATCCTTGAGACTAAGACCTTATCCACAACTTACACCATACAACTTTCTAATTAAGCTACATATACAACATCTACAGGACATATTATGTATAACGATAGATATAGTCAACTAGAGATATCTATTTACAGCTACGTGATCATATCAACGACTATAATCTCATATCAACTAGAATTGATTAAAACAATAGACCAAATAATAAATGTGTTTTACCTCTCTATCAATACCTCTGCCTTAGATCTAGAGCCTTTTCTAGAACTACATATAATCACTAAATATTTCTGTAAATCGATGCCTATACCATATAATTGTTCTAGCCATAGAGACCATCCATGCTATTTACTAGAATCGCAATATAGTTGTTCTCTCTATTTGTTAATGAACTTGTTTGGAAATCTATAGATGTTTTCTTTTCGCTATTCTTTTGATATAATCGGCTATATACTCTTTTAAATGTTTCTAATTAGCTAAAGGTGATTTATTTAGTTTAGCAGTATTTGAATATAGCTATGTAATAGTGATTTGAAGGTTATAGATCTATGGCTGACGTTTTGACACATTATGTTGCGAGTTTTCTGCTTCTTAGAAGAATATTCAATCTAAAGACTTCTCTGTTGATAGCTTTAGTAGCTTTGTTACCAGATATAGATATTGTTTTCAGGATCCATAGATGGTTTACACATAGTATTGTAGTGCTTGGTATAGCGGTATCTTGTTTAACTCTTTTGCTTGTCTTGTCTAAGAGATACCGTAAGTACATTCTGCACCTAGGTGCTGCTGCACTAGTTTATTTACTACACATAGCTATAGATTTGTTTACAGCTCCCACATCAGTTCTATGGCCTTTGGTTTCTGAATCCTATCATCTAAAGATATTGGTACAAGGTTCTATAGCTAGAGATGAAGCTATTGCTATCTACACAATAACAAAGATAAGCATATCGCCATCCGATTTCGTGCCTAGAGACAGAGTTGAAGGTCCTCTAGCAACAGATCTAGGCATAATCCTAGCTCTAGCTACACTAACTCTAGAGCTATCAGATTTTATGGCTAAGGTGATTAAAAATAGATCTAGAGGATTCAAATATAGCAAAATCTCTGATTCAAATAATACAAACAACTCAAATCGTGAGAAGGTACTCCAGATATATCAAGATCAACGAACATAGTAGGAGCACTAAATACAGCTATTACTATTAAGCTCTCCACAAACTTATTGATTTAACTATTTTCCTACTGATATATAGACTTTATTCTAGATAATCTTTACAGCTATCTCGTAGTTACTCCAACCCCTAAACTTCTCTATCCTATCAATAGATGTTAATAGTTTTAATATAACCACTTTACCATTATGTAACTTCAAGGTAAGTGTTCTATTCTCTAGATCAAGCTTATAATTGTATCTATTCTAGGTGTTAATCTCTTTAGAACTGATTTCTTTCCACTATTCTGTTTACTAGTTCTAACGATAGCTTTAGCATAGATATATACTTATTAATATTGTGTGCTCTGAATTAAGTTCTGAGCAGAGCATCTGGTATAGAATATTAATGATATTTTGTTTAAGATTCACAACTTGTTTCTAGTTGAAGAGCATCACGATAAAGCTTCAGAAACTTAACCAAAGTACATGGTCATTAATACTCTCGAGAAGAACCTTCATCTTAAGAGTCTCAACAAACTCTCTACCAGTATCTATATAGATGGATGTATATGGCTAGAATCGAGATAATTAGATGTAGCGTTATAAATAGGAGAGAAGACTATGCTCTCTACACATTAGCGAGAAACAAAGAAAAATAGAACAGCTATACAGAAAACAAGTCTACACACTAATCATAGTAGAGGAATAACATCAAACAATACAAACCTACATAAAATCCAAAAAATAGTGCTAGGCTATGATATAAACAGTATTACTTAAAGTAAAAGCATTTTGTAAGACCATAGTTAAAAATATTGATAGCATAGAATTATGTTAGATACTTCTTTGATAATACATCGTAAGTAGCTATAAGATTGATGTCTACTTCTAGCAATGGTCTAGAAGCATATAAAGAATACCTATGGTGTTCAAGATTTCTAGAGCATATAAAGATTAATCTTTTTAGACACTAATGTTTATATTTGTGTACCGCTTCTAGTTGTCCGTATCTAGAGGCGGTGTCTCTAGATGAGGCATGTATTTGTGGATAGATTACATGAGCTTCAGATTATTGAGAGGGCTGTTTCTGGCGATGGTCTTAAACTTATAGCTGTATACGGTAGGAGGAGGATTGGTAAAACACATCTCCTTAGATATTTCTGTAATAGTAGGAATTGTTTCTATTTTGTTGCTATTGAAGCATCTAAACATATTCTCTATAGAGAGCTAGCTAAAGCTCTATCTATATGGATCGGTAAACCAGTTGGTGTTTTCGATAATATAGATGATTTCCTTGACTTCATGGTAAAAGAAGTTGGTAAAGGATTTATTATAGTTTTCGACGAATTTCAGTACATAGTTGATTCTGATCCTGAATCTATTTCAAGACTACAGAGATTCTGTGACAATAATAAGGATCTAGATATAGCTATAGTTTTGTGCGGATCTTCTGTATCGTTTTTTGAAAAGAAATTACTTGGCTATAGCTCTCCTCTCTTTGGTAGAAGAACTGTTTCTCTAAAGCTCAAGCCCATGGGTTTTATAGATGCATGGAACTTCTATCCAAACTATAACCCTCTAGAATCAATCTATATATATAGCGCTTTCGGTGGTACACCTGCCTATCTAGCTCTAATTGATGAATCTAGAGATGCTTTTAGCAATATTTCTGAAAAAATCCTCTATAGAGGTTCATATTTATTTGATGAAGCTCTAAACTTCTTTAGACAAGAAGTTAGAGAACCTTCAACATATATAGCCATACTTTCTGCTATAGCTAATGGATACACAAAACCTGGTGAAATAGCTAGTTTAGCTGGTGTTACATCAAAATCTATCTCTAGATATCTAGATGTTTTAGAGCATCTAGATATAGTTGAAAGAATAAAGCCTTTAGGTAGAAGAGGTGGAGAAGTACATATAGAGATAGTGGATCCATACTTCAGCTTTTGGTTCAGATATGTTAGACCAAATATAACTAGACTAGAGTTAGGCTATGTAGATGAGGTTCTTGAAGATGTAAAGAATACATACGATATATATGTATCTAAAATAATCGAAAGTGTGTTTAGGAGGGAGATAGTCTATATATTCCTTAAAGAACTAGATATAGATGTAGGTGAAGTAGGTAGATGGTGGTACAAAAGCGAAGAAATAGATACTGTTGCTAGAGGGAGAGATACATCGGTATTTATAGAGATTAAGTGGAGTAGAATAGATTTTAGAGAAGCCCTATCTATAGCTAGAGATCTTGAAGCAAAAGCTAGTTTAACAGGACTACAGAAACCAAGAAACATATACATAGTTATAGCTAGAGAGATAGAGAAATGCAGACCTATGTGTAGAGAACATCACTATATAGCTATAGATATGCTGAACATGCTACACACCATCAAGAAGAAGTTACTGAAACTCAATACATACATTAACACACAACAAAACAGAGTATAGACCTGCAGTTGTAAATGTTTCTCTAGTTATAGTTTTGAAGCATCTAAATTCTTGGATAGTTAAAGATCCTCTAGAAAATACTAGATACGAGATAATAATGCTCTGCTTGATTAATACTATCACTAGAAGAAGGATTGGATATATAGAAGGTAGTGTATCTATAGCTGTAAACACAGTTTTGTTCGTGATCAAGTATATCTATGGAACACTATACAATTCTATAGCTGTTGTAGCTGATGCTTTTCACACACTATCAGATTCATTAACATCTGTAATAGTTATTCTAGGTTTCTGGATAAGCTATAGACCAGCTGATGAAGAACATCCATTTGGTCATGGAAGAGCTGAAACAGTAGCAACAATAGTTATAAGCGTTATGCTTGTTATGGTTGGGATAGAGTTTCTCCAGAAAAGCATAAACAAGATCCTATCGAGAGAAGGATTCTTATTCAACTGGGTCCTAGTACTAGTACTTGCTATCTCGACATTAATTAAAGAAGTTCTAGCTAGATGGTCTGAGAGCCTAGGATCAAGATATAACTCAACTACACTAGTTGCTGATGCATGGCATCATAGAAGCGATGCTATAGCTACAGCTATTCTAGCTATAGCTATAACCTTTGGAAAAGATTTTTGGTGGCTTGATGGAGCTCTAGGTCTAGCTGTGTCAGCTCTACTCATCTATGTATCTACAAAACTTGTTTTAGAGAACAGTAGCGAGCTTTTAGGAAAAGGAGTTACAAAACATGAAGAAGAAATCATTAAGAACATTGTTTACAGATTATCGAATGAAATAAAAGATGTTCATCATATACATATCCACAGATACGGAAATCATGTAGAAGTAACGCTACACATAAAGCTAAATCCAGAAACACCTCTAAAGAAAGCACATGAGATTGCTAGCGAAATAGAGAAATCTATTAGAGATGAACTAGGCTGGGAGGCAACAGTACACGTAGAACCCATATCTACATAAATAAATCAATCGATAAAGCATCAGTAGAAGAAAGATTGCCAAAGCTATTGGATGCAAAATACACAATATGTAGAATACCTATAGAGTTGTTTGTAGAGATGAAATAACGTATATCACTCCATCTACAGCTTCTATCATCTCTATACAGAACTTCTTCCTATAGCACAAAGCCACTAGTGCTGATATAAGTGCATCTCTTAGATCTTTGTGCTTCAATCTATCAATATATCTATCCATAGATACATTAAGTTTTCTACACACTTCATCAACAGTACTGAGACCAGAATTCTTTAAAGCACTTCTAGGATGTGTTTCTATAACTGTTACACCAATACTGCTTAAGAATTGATAGAGTCTCCAAGCTCTAACAGTCAGTATCTTCATGTGTCTAAACGTAGGTGGCATAACCCTAAACCCTCTCCTAATAGCCTCTCTATCAACTTCTCTAAACCTAGGAACCTTGGCTATGGGTGCATCAATAGCTAGAACATCTATAGAGAATCTATCGATATTTTCAATAATTTCGCTATCTCTATAGATACAGACTAGCTCTTCAACACTATTGCTATCTTCATCTATAACAGCAAAACCACTACATCTATATTCATAAGCAGCTAGATCAAGTCCTCCTACAACCATAATCTGTACCTAATCAAAATAAAATCTCTTCTAATACAATAACTTTGATATAGGTTTTAAACAATCTTGAGACAACTCTAGCTACATTGCTTTAGTTAGAGTTAAGGAGTAGATATATAACCTATAAAATACAGTAGAATGTAGTAGTATGGATAAAGATTTTGACAAGATTATTATAGATTATGTCTAGAATACCTGTCTTACGCAATTGTTTCGGGTTTTATATAGGTTTATAATGATTGATGATGGTTGTTTTACTGTGGGTTGAACTTATCCACGATGCAGGTGCACGGTAAAGACTCAAGTGGGTGGAGCATTCAAAGCCAAGATGTGATGGTTTCCTCACAGCAATGAACTAGATGAAGGTGAGCTGTAGGTAGGGGTTACCTTGAACGGGTGGAGACCAATGACATAAGCACTGATGAAAGATGCCCCAAGGTTGATGAAGCCAAGGGTTGATATCAAACCACATCAAACCCAAATCCCTCTCTAAGGATGCTGATACTTTATCTGTATTACTGTCTGGATTTATTTCTTGTGGTAAGTAGTGTTAAAACAGATTTGCCATAGAATAGAACTTCTATTTCTTTATCATTAAAGTTCTTTAGAGATGCATTTCCACCTATTTTTTCAACATGTTTTAATCCATATGTAGATAGTATTGATGTTTCGATATCTCTATAGCTATGGTTTATAGCTACGAGGATATCTTTATCGACATCTATTAAGCTAGTACTAAATATTTGTATCTCTATTCTTGGGTCTCTAGCTATATACAGTCTAGATATGTTAGCTTCAAGACCTAGAGATTCATAGAATTTGTGTATATTTGAAGCCCAGTTGATTTCCTCGGTATTGGCTAGTAGAGCCTCTATGGGTATAAGCGATAGATATGTTCTTCCTCTGCCTCTCCTAGCCTCAAATACTATAGGTTCTCCATAATGATCATAAGCTACAACTTCTGCATCTATAGGTCTAGCCTTGAATACATATATAGGTGTAGATACCTCTAGAGACAGCTTATCTCCTTTCTTTATAGATCCAAAGTCTTTCACAAACTCTAGAACCAGCATATTATGTATCTTTCTCCCAATAGATCCTGCTTCAAGCATATTCTCAACACCAAATAACTCTTGCCATAAATGTGTAGGAGAGTCGTGTAGAGCCATAATGTAGCTCAAGCCTCTCACAAATGATGCATATAGATGTCCACCTCTCTCGACATAGCTATACAGTTTCCTCCATGTGGATGCAAGTGCTGCTATAGTTGATGGTAATAGTAGTAGTTTCGCCTTCTCTAGAACAATATCTACATCAAGTTCATATACAACACTCGTAGATAATCCTGAAGCTGTAAGCATTACGTAGGCTGAAACAAGTGGTTTAACTATGTTGAAGAACCCAAGAGCATCTCTATACCATATAAACTCGTAGTCTCTCCATAGGTAGAAGGGAGCTACTAGATACACATCTACAGTCCTCCTAAATACCGAATTAATACCAAGAGACTCGAGTTTCTCAACCTCTTCTGCAAATCTCTTAAACATTTCAGCAGCTTTCTTTTCAGATCCATCACTTTTTACAAGCCCAAAACCAAGTTCAAGAGGTCTCCATTCATATGGAGGATCTGTCTCGTTAACGAAATCCGAGAAGCACCATACAAATGCTCCAGAAGCTCCATGGATAAGCGATGTATAGAGTATCTCGTATATGAATTTAGCCTGTGTATCTTCTGAAAACTGATGGGTGCTAAAACCAAATTCTTCAAGTATTACTGGATGTGTTGAACCATTCGAGAAAAGCTCTATTAATGCTGCATAGAGATGGCTATGCCTAATAGGGTCATTATCGTAGAGATAGAGATGAGGACCAACATAGTCCACCAGTTTCTTCACATTGTGTGTTTCCTGCATATAGCTATCAGGAACATCTCCTGAAGATAGTACATGATCTTTATCTATATTCTTTATGGTGTATGAAAAAGCTCTAAGTGTTGCTAATGCTTCTTCTCTATTCCTAGCCTTATTGACAAGACTAAGCTCGTTACTCAGTATCCATCCAGCTACAGCTTTATGATCTCTAATCTTCATCACAACAGCTTCTATAAACCTTATTGTCTTCTCAATGGATCTAGATGTATAGAGATCCTCGAAAGATGTCCACGGAATTCTCCAATTCTTACCACTCATATGACCAACAATAAATGTTACAAATGCTTGAATACCGTTTTCCTCAAGTATATCGAGAAATCTATTGAGTTTCTCGAGAGAAGAACCAACAAGATTGCCATCTTCATCAGCAAAATCTTCATCTTTTAGGAATATTCTAACAACTCTTACACCAAGTCTCTTCATAATATTTACATCTTCTTTTACAGCATCTTCATCCCAATCTCTCCACATCCTTATATTGAGTTTCCTAGGCCAGTAATTAACTCCTAGCAGAAATCTAAACCCATTATCTGTACATATGTATGAACCACATCTATATGTTCTCAAAATCTTCACCTAATCCATAGACTTAGAGACAAGCTACACATATATATATTGATGGTTTGAATGATGGTTCGAAAATTATAGAGAACATTACTGGATAGCAACATCATTAAATCTACTGAGCTATAGAACTTGTTCCTAAAAATATGGATCAATTGAGATTAGTTATCACAAATTTACAGAACATCATCTTTAAAATATTCGGGTACGTTATTGTGGTTATAAATACGGAATGATAACATCCAACTATCTTAGTTTTTATGTAGACCACCTTACATAACTATTTAGGTTGATTCTTGAAGCCCTTGATAAAGTACTGGGCATATCATTATGTTGGATTTCAAGAGTTTTGTAGGTTTATTAGTGATAGTATATCTAGTTGGTATGTTGGTAATTAGGAGTAGAAAGCCCAGATTACCTGTATGGAGCATAATGGCTTTTTCTATGTTTATGGTTCTGGCTACAGGTCTTGTTCCTGTTGATGATATGGGCTCTATGATTAGTATCGATGTTATTCTTTTCTTGATCGGTATGTTTAGTATTGTTGCTATTCTAGATTATTCTGGTGTTCTAGACTCTATTGCTGCATGGTTTATAGTGAGATTCGGAACTCGATACAGTATTCTTCTTGCTTTAAGCTTTATCTATGGAGTTCTTTCAGCATATACAGTTAACGATGCTCTAACTCTGATGGGTGTACCTATAGCTATATCTATTTCTAGAGCTATTGGCATAGATATAAAGATCATATTGCTACTTACAGCTTTCTCTATAACTATAGGCTCCGTTATGACGCCTGTAGGAAATCCCCAAAATATGTTGATATCCTCTTTATCAGGTATGCCTTCACCATTCATATGGTTTCTAAAAAAGCTTACAATACCAACGTTAATCAATCTTATCGTAACACCCATAGTCTTGATCAAAATCTATAAGATCAAGAACAAGAAAACAGGTTTAGGGTTTGTACCGGGAGAATTAATAAAAGATAAGAAGGAGGCTATCCTAGGTACAACATGTTTTGTAATGACTATAGCTCTCTTCATATTAAACGATGTTCTCGAGACATATGGATTTCCACATATATCGAGAAGAGGGTTTATACCATTCATAATCGCTAGTATAGCGTATATGTTTTCCAAACATCCTAGGAAAATACTTCAGAAAGTTAGTTGGGGTACTATAGTGTTCTTTATAGCTATGTTCATAACTATGGAAGGTATATGGAGAAGCGGAATACTGAATCCAGTTCTAGCATTTATCTTACCAACAAAAATAGAGGGACTTAGCGGAATACTCAGGATAACCATAGCCTCACTACTATTTAGTCAATTCTTAAGCAATGTACCATTCACAAAACTATTTATATCATACATGAAGAGTCTTGGATACACAGGTACAGATACAGATGTCTGGATAACGTTAGCTATGGCCACAACAATAGCGGGTAATCTAACAATACTTGGAGCAGCATCAAACATAATTATGTTAGAAGTTGTAGAAGAAAGGAAAGGAAAATCAATAACATTTACAGAGTTCATGAAGATAGGAACACTAATAACACTAATGAATACATGTATATATTTACCCTTCATATTCTTAATCAACTAATTGTAGAAGCATTCCCTAAATGTTGAAGTAAATATTTTAAACAATATTTCGATGTCTAGATTACGTAAATGATTTATACATCTAATCTTCATCTCTAGGTATCAAAACAATTGATATCAATACCAGACCTACAGTAATTGTGTATAGAAGTATACTGAAATCTATTTCTACGGTTATAGACATGCTATCCAATGGTATAGCTTGGACAACGTATCCAGAACCTAATATCGAGAATAGGATTGCTATACCCAGCATCATATTCAGGAATCTTATCGGTAGTTTAATTGGGTAAATAACATAACGTTCAGCTATCCCTATACCCATGAAGAGAGCCAGAAACACAGTATAAATTATTGGTGACGGTGTTTCTATAGGTAGACCTACTGCTACACTAATAATGTAGGGCACAATATAAACAAAGATTATAACCATTATAGCTCCTTTCACTACTCCTAAAGCAGTATCTTTCACAATCCTCTTTATACTCACTACCTAACCACCTGCTTCATTCTATATATTCCCGCTATCATGAACTCTATATCGCAACATCTAGATTTTTCAAGAATTGTTGTAGGTAGTATAACCTCTTTTCTATATTCTCCAGAAACAACTTCATCAATTTCAAGTTCTTCTCCAGCAATAGATATCCTAAAGTTTTTCAACATGATTTTTCCACTATACTGTATGACGATGGTAGCAGATGAATGAGTTGAATTGATCATAGAGACCTCCCTCAGACTTATCTTAAGCAATTCAAGATTACCTAAGGATTCTACGAAAAATATCACTAGAGGTTCTACTAGAGCTAGAATAAGCATCGTTATCGAAATACCTATAGCTAGCTTTATCACGAAAATAATTAGACACCTATTTCTCTTCTCCCTTCTTACCGTCTTCCTCTCTTCTTGCAAGCTGAATAAAGCTTTGCACACCATGTTTAAGAACTATACTACCTCCCCAGATACCTAAACCTAGAAAAGATAGCTTTATAACCAAATTGAGTAGCTCATAGACTGTATAAGTAATGGATTGCTCTAAGGTAGAGGCACGCGGCAAAATATTGCTATAGCTATTGTATGCTATAAATGCATATACAACACCAATCACAACAATAGTAACACCAACAGCTATAAGTACAAGAGGTACTATACGGGGATTCAAAATACCACCACCTTATCTATGTTTCCAGAAGTTTATATATCTACATCTCGTGCTATCAATATCCAATAAACAAACAATCACTATATGAACATCTAAGAGCATATTGTATACTAAATAGATGGCAAGTTCCATACTTTTATCGATACTTATAGAGAACAGTATAAAAACAAGATGTTATCAAGTATCTCTATCACGAATTAAAACATCTTAGCTCTATACTAAAAATGTTCATCAACAAGATATGTTTTGTATAGAGAGATTCATAACGTTTAAATAACATCTATATCGATCATAAACATATCTTAGGTTCTGTATCGAGTTATTATCAGAGTTGTATGCTTCTTGTCATCTATATCTATAAGATAGCTTGATATTCTTTTGATTGCTGCAACTGTTTGACTTTCTATACATAACGCCCATACAGCATTTATCATAGCGCTATGAGCTCCTAGAGATGCTGATAATATTCCTGCTATTGTTCCAGCATCTATAGCTTCTCGAAAAATACTTGCTACAGATAGATAAGCTATTAGAGATATTGAGAGAGGCTGCACTATTAATCCTAATCCCCAGAACAGTCTATCGTACCACATAACGCTTCCCATGGCTTTTCTCCAAGACGATAATATATTGGTTATTCTGTTTCCATTCTGAATCCCATAAACAGCATCTCTTATTGCTGTAATGCTCAAGCTATAGCTTCTTCTTTCTTCTAATCGAATGGGCTCGACTTTTCTGCTATAGTATTCTGCTAAAGCTATATACGGTAGAAGAGTGATTATAGCTACAATACCTATAGATTTATCGAAGTTGAGTACTGTAAATGCTGAAGAAATTCCTGTGAAAAGATTCGGTATAAATGTTGTTAATACTGCATTAACATTCCATACAACAAAATCTATATCACTACTAATCTTACCCACAAGATCCTCTGGATTATCTCCATATTTTCTATAGATTATACGCTCCAACACTATCTTCTTAAGCTCAACAATACCTTCAGCAAGCTTAAGAAAATACCTATACAACATAAACTCCGTAGCTATATAGAGAATACCTGCAATAACAAATATCTCTATACCTATCCAAAGCTTGCTCCACGCACTATAATCATTATTCTTTACAGCATTAACTATATTAGCTATAGCGTTAGGTATTAGATTTCCGCCAACAATAGCACGTATAGCAAAAACAAGCACCATTACCACTAATGCTAATTTAAACCCTTTAACAGTTGAAAAAAGACCGTTTTTCACGAAAGATAATAGTGTAGCTAGATCAGATACAAGCTTGCTTTTATTAAGTATATCCGTTTTAATCTCACCCAATTACTTCCTCTGAATACTATGGTAATCTATTGTTGTCTTTAATCATACCTTATAAGCATATTGCTTAACAACTGAAGCAACTGTTAGATAATACTGATTGTAAATAAAGTTGTATCAGCTCATATAATGAAGTCTAAGAAATAGATCTTCCTAAATGATTTAGATGTTATTGTGGTTTAGGAACCTATCTATAGGCTCATCATTAGGTATGCCATGATCTTTGCATCCTCAACTATATTGTGTATTCTGCTATACTCATTAGGCATATGCGCAGTATTGTCATGTGTTGCCCAAACAACAGCAGGTATGCCTAATCTCCTGAAGTATGCTGCAAGTGTTCCTCCACCTATACCACCTATAACAGGATATATTCCTTAGTCTCCTTAATGCGTGTATAAGTGTTGTTACTATAGGTGAGTCTCTAGGTGTTGGTGGAGGGGCATCTAATCTATTCACTACCTCTATTTCTATCTCTGGATAATGTTTACCCTCTATTTCCCTGTAGAATATCTTCTTCATGTATTCCGCAATCTCTATAAAGCTATTCAAAACCATATCAACGCTGTATTCAGGTAGAATTCTACAGTCTATCACAACTTCGTGTTCTCTGGGGACAATATTTGGTGAACCTGCTGTGTTTCTAACCATAGTTGGTTCACATGTTGTATGAGGAGGATCAAAGAGACTATCCATACTGCTGAACCTGGTGTTTACCATAATGTTCACCATATGTAGATACTCTATCGCAATTCTATGAGGATTAAAACCCTTGTTAGGGATACTAGCATGAACTTGAACACCTATAAACCTCACCTTAAGCCAGAGGATACTCTTTTCAGCAATCTCTATGAACCCCCCATCGCTTTTACCGAAATCTGGTACTAATGCAACATCTTTTCTACTGAAAAGCTCTGGATAATTATTCACAAGTAGCTCCATACCGTGTCTAGATCCAGCTTCTTCATCACTTACAAAAGCTAAAACAATTGTTCTTCTAGGTTTGATTCCACAATCTAGTAGCGATTTAGCGGCTATAAGTGAAGAAACTATTGCCTGTCCATTATCTTCAGCACCTCTCCCATACACCTTTCCCTCAACAACCCTAGGCTCAAAAGGCTTAGTTACAGTCCATGCAGAAACATCACCTGGGGGAACAACATCTAGGTGTGAAACAATCCAGAACTTTTCATCAGATTCACCTCTTATAAACACAAGTACGTTTGGTCTAACACCATTCTTGGCTCTAGGATCCTGAGAATAGATTATCTTCACATCATTAAGACCCCAGCTCCTTACTGTTTCAAGTATATACATCGCTTTATCATACTCACCTTCACCACCATATTCAGGATTCACACCTTGTCTCTCTATTACATCCATAAGCATCCTTACAGCATAATCTCTTAATTCCTCAATTCTATTGAAAATATGTTCGTACAATCCATCACCCACTAAACACCACAAGATCTCAACATTATATAGGCTTTCTTAGTTTAAATCCTATGTCTAGAGATCTTGATAAATATATCACTCATTTATATTCATCTTATTACCCCTACCCACAACTATAATCCTTTATATCTATAAGTAAAAGCCTTAACATCATCAACACTTCAATTAGATTTTGTAACAAACAAAGTATCAAAATAACCTTAACTAAGTGAACAACAAGCTACCACACTTATTTCTTCAAGCTATAGATCTCATACAAAATATTCATTCGTTATGGATGTATAGATTCTCTATTCATGAGAAATTAAAAGTCATTGTAACTTCATGTAGTTTAGCTCAATAATCTTGTACTATCTATGGCTTTACTGTATAGTATAATCTCTTCTTGTTTCTACCCTTATTTTCAGCCCTTAGGAATATTATCTCTCCTATCTCGTTTGTGTTCCTTACATGAGGTCCTCCATCTGCTTGTATATCTACACCAGGTATCTCAACTATTCTCAGTATCTCTACATCTGGAGGCATTCTTGAGGCAAGTTTAACTATACCAGGTATTTTTAGAGCTTCTTCTCTCTTCAGCCAGTAGATCTTAACCTCAAGTCCATTCCTAGCTATCTGATTAGCTTTATCTATGGCTTCACGGAATATCTCTGGTTTGAATTCTTCAAGACTATAGTCATCGTATGCTTTTTCAGGATCTATATTTCCTCCAGTTATTAATGCACCATAGTCTCTATACATTATTGCAGAGAGGATATGTGCAGCTGTATGCATCCTCATTATCTTATATCTTCTCTCCCAATCTATTACACCTGTAACTCTATCTCCCACCTCTATGCCGTGGCTTGGAGTCTCTAGATAGTGAAGAACATCTCCACTCTCTTTATCTATCAACACCTTAACTACTCTATATGTAGTACCATTCTTAATCAGAATCCCTGTATCATGTTCAAGACCACCACTACGAGGATTAAATGCAGTTCTATCAAGAACTAAAGCATTATCTACAACTTTCTGCACTATTGCTGTAAATTCTTTTATGTAGCTATCTTTTTGGTAAAGTAGTTCGGTAACCATAACATCACCTAAGGTATCTCGATGCCTCAGAGCTATGTAATGCATAGCTACAATATAAACTGTAGAATAAATATATCTCTGTAATCATGTTCTCTATCTATTCTGTAGATTAATTCATCTATAGATACTAATCAGCTATCTCAGATTTGTATACACACTCTAGAGATGTTCAAGAATATATGTTGCTTAGGTATCGATCTACGGAATCTATGTGATGATAGCTATTGACGATATATAGTTATCCAGAAATGTTCTTGCATTACACCAGAAGGTGGGATAAAATGCTATAATAGCTTATATAGGGAGCTAGAGTTGCTAAAGATTGTCTAAACACTATGTATCTTGAAGTCTCATCATAATCGATATCATGTCCATAATCTTTATTGATAGTTTCATCACCTTAGATTATGAAGATATATTTTTGACTACAATATAAAATGGTAAACTCTTTTAATTAACAAAATTCAAAAGCTTTGCTCTGGAATCTCTAGTTGTGTGGTTCAATTCAATAGATTGATGAAATAACCTATGTAGCAATACTAATGAGTAGAGATCTTATCTTCCTTCATCAAGTAAATGATTAAGGCTATCGACATATGATTAACATATGTAATCTGGTTCATGCTAGATTTTAACCTCAGGTGTTACTAATTCTATAGCTATTGTTAATGAACCTAGAAGAATTATAAATACATATAATTGATTGGATGATGTGTATGGAGATTACACAACCATTTGTTATAGCCATTCTGCTGACAGATGCCATTCTGTGGGGTATATGGTTTGGTGGTTTATGGAGCTATAGATCAGCTTTTGCTTCTAGATTAACAGAGAGTTATATCCATGTATCTATATCTTTTGCTATGCCTTTAGCATTATCATCGATTACCTATGTAATTGCCATAGCGAGGCAAGATTTTATTAGAAGATGTAGAGTTAAGTTCTTCAAAATATCTATTCTCTTGTCTCGAGTACTCTACGTACTATCCTCTCTAATAATATATGTAAATATTTTTAGTGGTTTAGAGCTTCTATACCTGTTCTCTATACTATTATCAATAGGTTACGCAATTAGTTGTTTAGCAGGTATCGCGTGGACTGATTACGTAGCTGATAATATTCATGATAGTTGGAAGCCCAGGTATATAGCTCTAGACACTTCATTAAGTACTGTAGGTTCCTTGATAGGTACGTTAATTGCTGGAATGCTATTTCTAGAGAATGTAGATGTTTTAATGTATGGGAAACTATTTCTCATAATATCTATGTTATTTTTAGCCGATATTCCATTGATACTAATGTTAAAAGAACTTACCATACACAATCAAATAAGGTTGCAAAGAAGATTTTTTGAGAGGAAATCTCCACTTATCCTCTATATAGCTATAGTTATACTCTATATATCGATAAACTTCTCTACATCACTAGTAGCACCATATATTATCTACAAACTCAATGGAGATGAGATGTGGATAACTATAATTAATGGAACAGGATTTATAGCGAGTCTTGTTATGCCTATTGTGTGGAGCGAGACGCTAAAGAAAATACCCTCACTCACATTAGCTAGAATAAGTATAGCGATTTCAGCTATATCAAATATAGTTTTTCCATATCTAAAAACTCTAGAACTTCAGATCATAAGAACATTTATTGCAAGTGCAGGAGGCATAGGTATATGGATGTCTCTATTCAGTCACATAATACGCGATGTTGATGCAAGTCAAAGGATTCAACATAGTTCAACCATATTCTTAATTCAAAGTATTGCACCAGCTATAGCTGTAAATATCGGTGGAGTTATTGCGGATACTCTTGATGCACCTGAACTAGTCTTTAAGTTATCTGTTCTAGCTTTCTTAACACTACCGCTTATAAAATCATATGAAGAGAAATAACAATATCTGTTATTCTTATAGCAAAACACACTACATAGAATACATGTAATGTGGTTAGAGCTCTATTCTCCTATGGTCTTTAGGTCCTATATGACCTACATTAGTTTGTACAATAACTGTTTCAAGTGCTTGTTCCTCTAGAATCTTTTTAACATTCAGCATTTCGGTAACACTTGGTCTCCTTATATCTCTTCTTCTAAATGTCGGAAAATAATCTAGTACCGTAACCTGTATCTTCTTATCTATAGAAGCTATCTTTCTTCCAGCTTCAGCAACTTCATCTAGAGACACCAGATCCTTGTTATACACCAATCCTACACCAAGATATACCTTATCGCTATATCTCTCATAGATATATTCGATAGCTCTCCATACTGTCTCGAAATACTTTTTAGCTAAATCTCTATCATCAAGTCCGGTTATCTTCATATAGGTTTCAACTCTTGCACACTTCGGCTCAATACCTATGTTATTGCATCCAGCTTCAACAAGTTCATCTATGTAGTCTGGAACAAGTACAGTTCCATTGCTATCGAGATGTCTTCTAACCTTTGGATCAACTCTTCTGCTAACCTCTCTGAAGAACTCTACAAGCCATCTCCTATTTATAATCGGTTCACCACCACTTATAGCAATACCTTTAGTGTTGTAGATCTTGTGACAATAAATAACAGCTACAGCAGCTTCTTTTGGTGTCATAGGTTGAGAAACATTATCGTATGTTGTAGAGTAGTTCTGACACTGAGGACATCTAAGGTTACATCCAGCAACCCATATAGCAGCTTCAACATAGTTAACGTAATCTACTTCCCACCAAGGTGTAGCTTTGCCTCCAACAGTATGTGGAGAAGGTCCATGAACTATTCTGAGAGGTTCTAGACCATCTATAGAGGTTTCAATGTTCATACCATTTCTAACAGGAGTTATACATGTTCTCTCGAGATTTCCATCAATAACTAGAGCACAACTCCAACATCCACCAGTTCTACAACTTATTGAAGGTTTCCTAGAGCCAGCATTTTCAAACCTAAATCCACAGTAGCTCTCTAGAGCTTCAGCTACAGTAATACTCCTTGGAACCTTGTACTCAACACCATCCACATATATCTTAACAAAATCTGTATCAGTATGTTTGTAGAAGATTCTTCTAGCTTGATATGGACATGAATAGAGACACGAGAGACATCCAATACAATTATCAGGAGAATAACAGACATTAATAACAGACATTAACTGTAGTACAGAAACCACATCTTTTACATCTACTGTGGTCTATAATGATGTTCTTGCACAACATATATACCAAAGATAGTTAGAGAGATGAAGACTATATATGGCTTTCCTAATGTAATTCAGTTTCATACATATCTATCGATAAAGTATTAACTTCTTACTGTAGCTACATTCTGTCTCTTGGTTTTTCATACAGTAGTTTCTGTAATGTAGCGATACATCAGTTGTGAACTATTGATATAGCCATTCTGTGTATTATGAGATAAAGCTTGTGGAAAGGATAAATAGTTTAACCATGGATATCTTCAACTTATGGTGAAAAAGATATGGTTGTTAATGTAGCATGCCCTAGGGATTGCTATGATACATGTAGGCTTAAGGTATATGTCGAGAATGGTAGAATCACTAAGATTGCTGCTGATGACGATAGATATACACAGGGGATTCTATGCCCTAGAGCAGCAAAAGATGTTGAGAGAGTTTATTCATCATTAAGAGTTCTCTATCCCTCTGTTTCTATAGATGGAGGGGTTTTCAAGAGAATTGATTGGGATGACGCTATAGATGTTCTAGTATCTAGATTGATGGATGTGTTAGAAATGTATGGTCCTAAACATGTTCTTTTTCTAGAGTATGCTGGTAATAGAGGTATTCTAACTAGATATGCAAGTAGAAGACTATGGAATTACCTAGGCGTTACACAAACCGATCGCAGTATATGTAACTACAGCGGCTCTAAAGCTCTCAAATTAGTATATGGTTCAACATATGGATTGTTTCCTGATGAGATAGATAGACTAAATATGGCTATTGTTTGGGGTTTTAATCCAGCTATAAGCGCTATTCATCTATGGAGAAAAATCCTCAAGATTATGGAGAGAAGCGGGTACGTGGTAACACTAGATGTGAGATCTACAGAAACAGCTAGACAGAGTAATTATTTTGTGAAGGTAAAACCGGGAAGCGATGGTTATCTGGCTCTTGGATTAGCTAAATATCTTATTGATCAAGGGTATGTAGATAAAGAATTCATCGATAGTTACACATATGGATACCAAGAATTTGTGATGCATTTAGAGAAATATAGTCTAGATGTTGTAGAAAGTGTTACTGGTGTATCGAAGCAAAAGATAATTGAAATTGCTGAGATCATGGTTAACAATAAACCTTTTGGTATATTTATTGGATACGGTATTCAGAGGAGATATGGGGGTGGAGAAATAGTTCGAGCCATATCTATTCTACCAGCTTTACTAGGTATACATAGAGGATTCTACTACAGTAATACTGAAGGAATGTCTATTAATATTGATGCTGTTGAAGGGATCAGACATAGGTTTGTAGATACCGTGAGTATGGAGAAGATAGGTGAAGAACTTGCTAGAGGGGTATACAAGTTCGTGTATATACATCTACACAATCCAGTAGCTACACTACCCAATGCATCCAAGGTTGTTGAGGGACTTTCTAGAGATGATGTTTTTGTTGTTGTTCACGAGACCCATTGGAGTGATACAGCAAAAATAGCTGATCTAGTTCTTCCAGCACCAACATTCTATGAGAAACTTGATCTAGTATTCAGCTATCTACATAATAATGTCTATATCAATCAGCCTGCAATAGAGCCTCTAGGAGAATCTATAGCTGAATACCAGCTTATGTGTGAAATAGCGAAACATGTTGTACCTGATAAGTATCAAGAAGTATGTCTAGATCCATACAGAGTATTCGAGATAGCTATAGGGAGAAAGAACCTAGAGAAGCTACTAGCTAAAGGCTATATAGAACTAGAGATCAAACCTAGAGAAGAGTATCAGACACCGACAAAAAGGATAGAGCTGTATAGCACAGTAGCTGAAAAACTAGGGTTACCACCTCTACCAACACCACCAGAAGGAGATAAATGTGGTGAAGAAGAATTTGTGCTAATAACTTCTGCACATCCACTCTATATACATACACAATTTGAGGAAGTTTATGGTGTCAACCAGAATCCTCTATACATCAGTCGAGAAGATGCAGAAAAACTAGGGTTATCAGAAGGAGATCTAGTTGAAATCTATAATGATAGAGGATCTGCAGTAGTTAGGATACATATAGATATGGGAATAAGTAGAGGAATTGTATGGACTTCTAGACAGATATACACAATAGATGGTAAGAGGATAAACGTTGTCCTCGACGATGGTGTAGATAGATATGGTGGAGCTACTCTTAATTCAACATGTATTAAAATAAGGAAGCTAGCTGTATGAGCTACATAGTGTTCATTATAGTTAACATAATATCGAAATTTAGTAGCTGTATACATTAGCCATTGAGTGTTATAGCTGAAGACATCGATACTACGTTGATTAGTATTGACTAGGGCTAAAGGTTATAGAGATGTATGTAATTGTTTAGACCCTACTTTAGTTTCTTGGCTATTTCTTCACCATATTCAGCTGCTTTCTGCATATCTTTTCTGCTTGGAGACTCTATACACCAAACACCATCACCGATAAAGGTAATTCCATGCTCTTCTATAGCATCTCTTAAAGCTTGAACACACTTTACAGCACCTATCTCTGAACCTGCTGTACAAAGAGCTCCACCAATCTTTCCTCCAAGTTTTCCATAGACATCTATAGATTCATCTATATACTTCTTGATAGGCCATGCAGGAAGCCTAAAGTATGAAGGACTGGCAAAAACTATGGCATCAGCACTCAGTAAATCACTTGTTTTCGCTTCATCAACATTCTTTACTATAACGTCTACACCATGAACTTTTCTAACACCTTCAACAAAACTTTCAACAAGTTTCTTTGTGTTACCTGTTCTCGAATAGTAGATAACAAGTACTGTTGGTATTGTAGATCACCATACAGTATTTCATAGAACCTCATATAAATATCTGTATCCCAATCAATGATTGATAGTTTGATAAAGATCTTGATCATAGTTCATTGAAATACCTCTTCTCTATCGATAGGCATAGAACAAGGATATGATACATGTTTGGATCTAGTGTTCAGTTAGTTTCATAGACTCTTTCTCGAGGTTCACTCACTATAAAGACTAGATGATGATATGTATAGAGTTCGATGTGCATTGATTTCAGCTACAATTATATGACTTTATATTCTTTCTCTCTTCAGCTGATTCACTAAACCTATTATACCGATGACAATTGCTAAAACTATTGCCGGTATTTGGCTTAGACCCAATGCTATCAAGCTCTTGTATATGATTATAGAACCTGTTGAAGAGATTATTAGCGAGAGTAGGTATCTACTCAATATATATACTATAGCTGTGAGAATAATCGTTAAAGCCATAACCAGGTAAACATTACTTGTAACTATTGATGCTATTGTGTAGCTAAACATCAATGATATAGCGAATCTGAACATTATGAAACCTAACCCAAAACCAATTAGTACAGCAGATACCGTTAATACGGAAGAGAGTACAGGATTATGTAGAACGCTATGTGCATAGATATACGCTATATAGCCTAAAAACACTGCAAAAGCTATAGATGAAACTATTCTAGTGAGTTGAAGTCCCCAGAAACATAAGGTAATCCCCATAGCTATTGCAAGTATGTTTATAACCGGAGTATACATCATTATTCCTACCTACTCTGATCTAAGGAACGTAGCAGTATAAATACCTAGCACCAAATAACCTATACCTCTTCATCGAGATGTCTCATAGACCTCATCTACATAAACTAAATAAATCTAGAGAATTACTCAATAGCGACCAATGTAGCGAATAGAGTTTTTAGCTTTGTGAAGCTTGTGGTACGTAAATCTCTAGATCTGGTAGATATGTTATGTCTAGATTATATATAGTGGTATTGTTCTTGATACTGATTCTCATATTTAACGTAGCTTTATATCGCGTTAGTGTAGCTGATTCTAGTTATGTGGGTACTAGATGGGTTGTAGAGAGTGATCCTAGTTCAGGTAACGATGCTTCGTTTGCTGTTTGTATAAGTGGTGATTATATATATGTTGTTGGTTACGATTCTGTAGAGGGGGATTCTAGGTTTAGGATTGAAAAAAGGTTTAGAGTCAATGGCTCTTTAGTAGATGTATGGAGCTTCAATCCCTCTACTGGAGATGACTGGCTTATGGATTGTATAGTTGTTGACAGATACTTGTATGCTGTTGGATTCGATAGAGCTCTTGAAGGATATAGCTATAGATGGGTTCTAGTGGTTCTTGATACAAATCTATCTCTGATTCACTATATAGCTCAAAACATTACTGGACATAATGATTGGGCTATATCGATAGATTCTGATGGAGCTTATCTCTACATAGCTGGGTTCATAGATGGTGGCTATAGATGGTATGTAGAGAAAAGAGATATAGAGAATCTAGAGGTTGTAACCACGTATGTATCACAATCTCTAGAGGGTATGGCCACACCTTTCGCAATTACCGTAGACCCAAACACAAGTTATGTATGGGTTGGTGGTTTTGTTCAACGCTACTATATGATGTGGTGGAGAGTAGAGATCTTAGATAGAGACCTCAATATTGTAAGAGTTGTAGATCTTCCTATAGCTGGTAGTGTTTTTAGTATAGCTTTTGATGATACTGGTTATATCTATGTCATTGGAGATTATGGTGTAGTAAAACTCGATAGATATGGCTACAGAGTTAAGGAAGCATACTACGGTATATGTAGAAAAGCTCTATTTGATAATGGGTATCTATATATTGTTTGTAACGAATATGCGTATGGATTCACTAGACATGTACTGTATGTACTAGATGAAGAGCTAGAGACTGTGAACAAGATTATTTTAAGTGGAGAAATACATGTAGAAGCTAGGTTCCCTATAGGTAGAATGTCTACAGACGGTAAACACATATATGTAGCTGGCTACTGTGGTCCTCATGATAACGAGAGATGGATTATATACTCTATAGATATTGAGAAAGTTGTTAAACCAAGGATAACCATCTATACATATACCGTTAAAGAGATAGAAAGAGAAACAATAACAAAGACTACCACAGTAACAATCGAATCTACATCAACAACAACTGTTACCAAAACCTTGGAACAGATACATACACAAACAATTGAGAAAATATTCACAACAGTTTCAATACATATACAAAAAGTTACAGAAACCATAGCAGAGACAAAGATCCACACATATGTAGAATCTATAACAAGAACAGAAATAGTTACAGAAATCCCGAAAGAAACTATCCTTCTATATACAGCTATACTGATATTCGTAGCTTCGATATCTATACTACTTCTAGTTCGCTATAGAAAAAAGTAAAAATGATTAACGTAGTATAGCTTGATCCATACAAAATATATTGATTACGATATGATTATCTAGTTCAAGGCTTCCGTGATTTATGTTCTTGACAACTAGAGGGACATAAGTATCTAAAGTAGCAGTATTTACACTCCCAATCATATTGTGCATAACATTTTGTGTTTGGATCTATCTCACCTTTAGCTACATCTAGAAGCTTCTTGAGTTCAGCCACTATCTCGTCATCAGTAAAACGTTGGTCTATGTGTACTGAGTCAAATTGCATTCCTATCTTTTCCTTCATATACATAAACTATTTCTCTACTAACATTATCTTAACCAGATATGCTTAAGTACATTCAACTGATCTTCATGATGTTTATGTGAAGAAGTAGACTCTTTTCTATAGTCTTTATACCTTACAATAGCATTAGCTCTCCCTTCAACTATAAACACTATAAACACAGTTCGGTTCACTAAGTAAGGTTTCATCAACTTCTTCTCTATATCTATTCTCTCTATAGACTTGCTTTCATCTGAATCTGTACATCTGTTCATCTCATTCAATATTCTGGCTATATCTCTATGCATAGTTTTGCCACGTATAATTGATAGCTTAACCTTGTCAGCTAACGGTATATAGTTGCTGTACCAGTACTTCAGGGAACGATATATAAGGTCTATTACATGAACTCCAATTATTTGTGTAGGTCTTTGCTCTAACACTCTTTCACTTATTTCTATATCTCTTTCAATAAGTTTTCTGAACAGAATCATCAAGCTCTTCATGGTTACATCTCTGTAGCGTCTACATTCATTCTCTTCTTGACGTACGAGTGATTCGGTGCCATTCTTAATTAGAGCTACTTGCTCTACGTGATGAATCTCAAATCTTGATTTTTTCTCTATCTTCGATATGCTTGAGGTGTCCTACTATAACAGATTCTTTATATCGAGGAAGGTAGACATCACATACAGCTTCTATGGTTACTTGTCAAGAACTGATGAAGTAAATCGCTACGGTTTCGAAACATTACCGACTCGAAGAAATAAACATTCAATCCGTAACACCATGTTCAGTAGATGAATACGCAATACCCATAGCCTGGGTTCCATAAATATTATGCGGTAATCAAGACAAGAAACAGTACTTAAATAATAATACTGTTTAAATAATTCTCCAAGAACTTTTAAGGCGATATGAATGAGTCTAGATAAGGAGACATATTCAGAAAATAATGCTTCAACTAGAAAGTATACACCTAATCTTGATGTCCAGACACAGAGATCCAGAGAGAGTAGAGTTTCTTATAACCATTCGTTGTGGAGATTAGTTCTAGGTATAGCATTACTTACTATAGCAATAGCGATAGCGCCGTTAATACCCTATATAGCCTCCTTAAAAAAATCTAGAATAAGGCCCTACCATTCATGGCAATAGATATAAAGTTTGGTGTATGTTTTGAATAATTACTGTATCATTTCCTCTATTCTCGTTAAGTTAGGTATTTCTCTACCTACTATTCTTACTATTCAGTAGAATTGCTTCATCAATTCTTCACATGTTTTATGTAATACTTTTCTTAGCTATAGATCTGTGGTCTTCATAACCATGATTATATAGATAGGTCTATAGCATAATAGGTAATTATTTTGAAATAGTGATCATGTTAATGAGACATTGTTCGCTATAGAGGTACTTAACGTAAATGAAGATACATTAGGAGAGACGTAATATGTTTAACGATGCTTAGATCTATTGAGTTAATTAGGTCGAACATATTGATTAAACAACATAGATACATCTACAGATAATCAATGTGCTACACATTGGCTACTGAGAGAGCATTTCTTTTAGATATGCTGCAACTATTATGTTCACAAATTTTCCATATCTTTCATCAAGCATATGCCCAATGCCGTTGAGCCTTATCGATATTACTGGTACCTTGAAGTCTCTTAATCGTTTTGCATACATCTCTCCTTGATCTCGTAAAGCATCTTTTTCAGCTGTTATTACTAGCGCTGGTGGTAGATTGCTTAAATTCGATAGTATTGGTGTGAAGAGGGGATTGAAGGCTTCTTTTAGATCTCCTAGATATTTTGTTGTAAAGTCTATTATAGAGTCCATATCTAGTGGATTCCCCTTCTCTCCATAGATTCTAGCTGATTCTGAATAGATGTCGAAGCCTATAACCGGTAGTACTAGAGCTTGACACTTCAGCTTTATACCGCTATCTCTAGCCAGTATACTTACGATAGCAGCTAGATTGCCCCCAGCACTAACACCCATGACACATATAGAGTCTCTATCTCCACCAAGTTCTTCAGCATGTTCATAAACCCATTTAAGTGCATCAAAACAATCTACAACAGCTGCTGGAAATCTATATCTTGGTGCAAGTCTGTAACCAACAGAAACAACAGTACATTCACAGAGACTACTGATAAACCTGCATTCAGCATCTGATTCCCCAATTCCTCCAGAAACAAAACCTCCCCAGTGATAGTATACAACAATACCTTTGGTTTTTCTCTCAATAGGTATATATATTCTGAGAGGAATCTTAGACTCTCTACCATCAATAACAACATCCTCTACCCTAATCAAATATATCACCTAAATAGTTCAAAAGCTACTGCAAGCACTTGAAAATAAAAGCTTTCATAAAACTCAATTCAAACTAAATAAATACTGAGAAAGACAGATAGTAAATAACAATCGATATGTAGACTCTCTGGAATAGATCAAACAGTATCTGATAATGTTCTAGACCTTTTCATCTTCTTAAGGGATACATGTAGAGAGACCATGTATAAATTCTACATATATCTAGAGTATGTGTATAGCTTGGTCTGCAACCAGCTAATGGGCTGACTAAGTAGATTGGAGCTTCCTGGGCAACATCTTTTGAATATGAATCTGTTTTGATGATCGTAGTCGGATTACTCATCTATTGGGGTGAGTATAATGGATGTAGTGGATTGGTGATGATGTCTCTCGAATTATCTAGCTCATCAATTTGATTAGCAGATATTATGGCTATACTATCTGGTAAATATTTTTGTTATAGCAAAGTCATGGGTTATGTATATTGTGACAATACTTGCTACAACATATCCATCCTTTTTGTAGATTACGAATAGTGTTAGAATCTCTATCCTAATCAAAACACCAGGCATTGATGCATGTCCATCGGCAACTATAAGCTTTAGATTAGATGTAGATCAAGATCTCTAGCAATTGTCATTCTTTATAGCTGACCATAACTCAACATATGTGGATATTTGTTAAGAAAATCTTCTGGAGGTGTTAATCCTACCTCTCTCGCTACCTCTATTATTCTCCTTCTATCATCTGATGCAACTTTATGTATCTTCATAGGTTCTTCAAGAATTGATCTAATAATCGTGAAGCAGTATTGCTCCATAGAGATGAACAACCCCTACATACCTTAGATACAGTATCATTAATTGCTTCTCTCTTCAGCTTAGATATATCAACACCTTCGAAAATCATTTTACCATCAGTTATCAGTACGAGCTTTATTATAGTTCTAGCTAATTTTGTTTTACCGTAACCACTCTTCTTTGGGTAGTGCTATCGATTTACTCTCGCCTAGATTAACGCTAGTTTCTTCTAATGCTCTTACAACACTATTAACTGATCTATAGTAGAGTTTCAGATTATTTATCTCAAGTACTATCTATATAAAATCATGCTCTACAACTGTCTATGTCTCAAGTTGAACACTCTATCTAGAGTAAGTTCTTTTAATGCAAAGCTATTGGCAAAAATCAATGCTACTGCTGGAGCAAGTATATCCTTATCTTCAACATAACTGTTTAATCTCTATTAATAACTGAGGTATTTCAAGATACCTTGGTCTTGGAAACGCTTCATAATTGTATAGTGTAGTTGTATACACGTTCTCCATAACAGTTCCTCCAATGATTTCTCTAAAGCGATATAATGTATATGATATAATAGAGCTAATGTAATATGATGTTGGCAATCATGTATACTATTAGGGATAACATTAGTGCTGTGATGACGATATATGTTGTGACAAGTACAGTGAATTTTAGACTCTTACTTTCGCTATATATCGCACTAACTGTTGCTACACATGGTATATAGTACATGAATAAAACGAGTAATGCTATACCTTGTGGAATCGATAGATTGAGTGATTGAAGAGCTATATAATGTTCTTCAGCTTCTGTTAAAACAACTAGTGTTGCTAGTAGGTTTTCTTTAGCTATAAAACCTGTCAATATGGTGAATCCTATCTTCCAACTCGCATCTTCGTTTAAATTGTAGAGAGGTGCTATAGCGTTCCCTATGTACCTACCTATATGGAATGCATAACTATGTATTGGATCTTCTACATATCCTCTAGGACCGTAATTTATTGAGAACCATACAATTGTGATGACCAGTATAAGAACTGTTCCAGCTCTAACGATAAAGTGTTTTGTTAGTACCCAACTATTCCACCAAACAACTTTAGCATTCGGTTTACGTATTATTCTAGGTATCTCTAGAACTAGTTCTGGAGGTGTTGATGACTTAAATAATCCTCTTCTAAACACTTTTGCTGTGAATAGATATAGAAAGATTCCACCGAGATATATACCGATAACTGTTAGTGATTGAAGAACTGGGTTTCCTGGAAAGAGATAACCAACTATAGCTATCATAACCACTAATCTTGCTTGACATGGTATAAAAGATGATGATGCAATGATCTCTAGTCTTTCAATGTTATCTAGTGCTGCTCTAGACGATATAACGCCGGGTACATTGCATCCAAGTGAAATGAATAGAGGATATATAGCTCTACCACTTAAACCGAATCTAGCGAAGAAACTATGTATAGATAGCGCCATTAGTGGCCCTAGCCCAGAATCCTCTATAATAGACAGAATCACTAATGTTATCAATATCAATGGTATAAACGATACTACAACACCAACACCTTCGATAACACCATAAGCAAGCAGATTAGCTATAGCTGGATTAAATGGAGATATATTCACATATACTGTGTTCTTTAGATACTCAAAAATCTGTGCTATTATTCCAGAGATAGTGTATGTCTCTAATATTTCAGCTATATTCTCCATACCTATTGACTCGAAAACCAGTGTTATAGGGAAGCCTGTGTTTATAGAAAAGGCTAGAAGTATTGCTGAAAAGAGTATCATGAATGTTGATACAAAACCTAGGAAAGGATTCTGAAAGACTCTATAGATAGCTCTGTAGATAGTACCTTCTTCAAGAGATCTAATGCTCGTGATGTTAATAGTGTCTGAGAAATTCTCTCTGATATACTCATAGATTCTATTAGCAAAATATTCTACAGCACTTAAGCTAATAGATCTCTCTACATCTGTTAGAGTAGAACATAAAGAGCTTAAGCCAAGCTTATCACAAATATCTGTATTACCCATAGCTATCAATATAGCTAAACCTCTAGAATTGATCCTAGCATCCTTAAGAACAGATGCAATGCTTACAGTTATACTATTTAGGTATTGTTCAAACAAACCATAATCTATACGCAATCCCTGCAACATCTCTTTTCCATGCTCTACAACATTCACTATACTGTCAAGAAGTTCCTTAATACCTATCTTCTTTAATGCTGATATAGGTACTACAGGCACTTGAAGAAGTCTACCTATCTTCTCTATATCGATAGACATATGTTTTTCAACTATATCCCATTTAGTTAAAGCAATAACAGCTCTATTAGTTAACTGGAGAATTTGTATAGCTAGATACAGCCCCTCTACACCACTCGTCAAATCAACTAGAACTAGAACCACATCCCAATAACCAAAGACTATAAAGTCTCTAGCAATCTTCTCATCAATAGACACAGCTTTCAAACTGTATATCCCTGGCAAATCAACAAAACATATAGATTTACCTCTATACCTCTTTCTACCTACATTCATCTCAACAGTTGTACCAGGAAAATTCCCAACTCTCTCCATACCTCCTGTCAAAACATTAAATAACGTAGATTTTCCCACATTAGGTTGACCAACAACTGCCACAACTATATCGCATTCACTATCAAACATCTCTCTTCCACAACATTTTCCACAATGCTTTAACACTCAATATCACCAAATCCTGTAGCGTCACTGTTAACCCAAATCAACACTAGTTAATAAATTTAGATGCATCTAAACCTAAGATATAGAGAAGAATACTGTAATCAGTCTAGACTCAAAACCTTAAATACTACTACCACCCTGAATACTCATCACCATATGTAGCTTTTCTATCTATAACCATATTTAAACAATCTCTACACCTTCAGTATGAACTATAGTACATGTGTTATTCCGTTGAATAGAGATTCAAAAGTTCCTACAAAGTCTAAGATATACTTGTCTTAGATTATAGGTATCTAGCTTTCTACAACTCAATAGAGAAGTATTTTTATGCCATAGTCTCTATGATATAAAGAATATTCTTTTCAGTACCTCTAGACCTAGCAGACATATCGATAACACTATTAACGATGCTATTAATACTCCTACCTCTATAGCTATTAATGCACGTTTTCTATCCATACCTATGAGGAAAGCTATCAATGAGCCAGTCCAAGCACCTGTAACTGGAAAAGGTATAGCAACAAAAGTTGCAAGTGCAGGTATATCATATCTCTTAATCTTTCTACCTCTATTCTCAGAATGCTTGAGTATCCATAGATAGATCTTTCTAACTGTTTCTGGAACAATACGTGAATGTCTAATGAATGAATCTATGTATCTGAGTATATAGAGAACGAAGGGCGCTATAAGAAGATTAGCTACAATAGCTACAGCTATACCCCCTACTAATCTAGAGGAATCGTTATAAAAGTAATATAATGCTAACGGAATACCTCCTCTAACTTCAGCTATAGGTAAAAATGATGTTATAAATACCAAGCTGTAGTGAATTAATGTAGATGAATCTATAGACACCATAAGCTTCGCCAATCCTAACAAATGTAGCACATTCATCTAGAGCCCTATGTTAAGCACACACTTATAAACCTATTGAATCGACATAAACTAATCCTAACTAGCTGGAGATAATTAGAGCTAGATCATCTCCACACGAACAAGCTACACAGTACCACAAATAACTGAACATCATATATAAATAAGTCATCTCTACACAATTAGAGCTACATCATTCTCTGGTTTTAACATTAGCATAGCCTCGATTTAATTCTCTAGAAATTAATTAACCAATACAATGTAGAAGAACCTTCACGACAATACTCTCTAATCTTGATTAATGTTCAAAGAATTCATCATAACGTGTTTTGATCATGGCTCACTAATTAGTGTTCTCTAGCTACTCTCCATGGATACTGAATTATGGCAAAGACCTATACAAAAAAAGTCTTACATAAAGTGTGTAGCTCATAATGAGGACATGCACATGATGAACAAATAATAATTGTGTTAAGTAAGTATAGTGTATGAGGTAGATATCATTGGATATAACTGCTATTTTGGATTCAGAAAAAGGAGTAGAAAAGATTATGGGCGACATTCTCAGGGTACTCTATCTCTATAGACGTCTATGGTTGATAGAGATATGTATGGAGATAGAGGGTATGAATACTACGTTAAAGAATGAGGTACCTAGTTATGATGACGTAGTTAATGCTGCTAAAGAGTTAGAGAAGACTGGATTGATCAAGTTAGAGAAGAGGTTAAGAAGCTCGCTATCTCATGCTAGTGGTGTAGAAGATTATCTTGTATCGTTAAATGAAGATCCTGAACTACTTAGAGCTCTATCCATTGACGATAAGCTTATTGAGTACATGAGGATTAGAGATAAGTTACTAAAGTTCAAAAACTAGATTCAGACAATAAGGTGTAGGATCTTGGGTTATTCAGGTTATCTCGATATAATGGTGTTCTTCATACCATGGATAATCTACTGGAGTTTAAGTGGATTAGGGTACAGCTACAGTATTGCCGTCTCTTTCATTATCTCTATCGTCTGTGCCTTGATTCAGAGAAGAACTATCCATTTCTCGGATGTATTCACAGTAATGTATTTTGGTGCAGCTTCTATAGCTACATATGCACTTGGTATGGATCTCTTTATTAGCTATAGTGGTTTTATAGGATATCTAGCTCTAGCTGTAATGACTATAGTCTCTATAGCTATAGGCTCTCCCTATACGTTCAAGGTATCTAAAGTAGATTGGCCAGAGAGTTACTGGAAAGAAAAAGTTTTTGTATATGTTAATAATGTATTGACGTTTATATGGACATTAATTTTTGCGCGTAGTTCAGCTCTATACCTCGTGTTTAAGCATCCTTACAACACTATTTCATCAAACATATTGATTAGTTTAGGGATAGCAGTATCTATTGTTCTCCCAATCAAACTACCTGAACATATTGTTAGGAAGAGATATGTTGATCCATATAAATCATTTGAATGGAGGGTTGAGCCCAATAGGAAAGATGAGTATGATGTTATAGTTGTTGGTGCTGGTGTTGGTGGACTAGCATGTGGAGCTCTACTAGCTAGAAAAGGCTATAGAGTTCTTGTATTGGAACAACATCACCAGATTGGTGGCTACTGCTCCTCTTTTAAGAGAAGAGAATTTGTGTTCAATACAGGTGTTGCTGATATTAGTGGGCTTTGGAATAGAGGTCCAACCAAAATTCTTCTCGATAGACTTGGTTTAGATAAAGATGAACTGTTTGTAAAGAACAGTGTGAGATACATCTACAAAAGTATGTCGATAGATGTTGAAGCTCTAGATCAATTCCCTAGAAAACTTGTAGAGATTTTTCCAGAAGAGAAGAAAAATATAGAGAGATTTTTTGAAGATGCTGAGAAAGCCTATATGGAGTGCTACAGCGATACACATATCTATGGAGCACCACTACCACCACAACTTATAGCGAGAGTGTTCGGTGTTAAGAAGCTTGTAGATTATCCTAAAGATCATCCACATTTCTATGACTGGATGAATAAGACATTTAAAGAGATACTTGACGAGTATTTCAGAGATGAGGATCTGAAGACATTGATAAACTCGTTAGTATCTTACCTTGGTGTAGATCCCCATAACGTTTCTGCAGCAAGTGCTTTAACTGCATGTATATCCTATTATCTCTACGGAGGCTATTTCCCTAGGAAAGGTGCACAGAATTTTGTAGAGAATTTGAGTAAAGTTATCGAGAGATACGGTGGTAGAGTTTTAACAAACCATAGAGTAGACAAAATAGTGATTGAGAATAGAGAAGCGAGGGGTGTTGTAGCTAGAGGTAGGATCTATAGAAGCTCTATAGTTGTGTCAAATGTTAATGCTAAAACAACGTTTCTAGAACTCGTGGGTAGAGAGAATCTGGATAAAGATTTCATAGACTATGTAGAGAACCTAAAGATGTTTCCATCATGTTTCATGCTTTTTATAGGTGTAGACCTAGATCTATCAGGCTACCCCATACTCATAAAGAATCTAGATGAAGGATACGAAGTAGTGATAAACTCGAATGCCGATTCACTTCTCGCACCAAGAGGTATGAACAGTATAACTGTAATGACATCGGCTAGCTATACAGATTTTCCAGATAGAGAAACAAAAGAATACAGAGAGAAAAAGATAGAAAAAACCAGAGAAATTCTACAGAAGATCGAGAAAATTATTCCAGGAATATCCAACCACATAGTTGTTATAGATGCTGCTACACCTAAAACATTCGAAAGATACACATCAATGCCCGAAGGAGCTATATATGCATTCGATCAATCCATACATACACATAGACCATACTTCAAAACACCAATAAGAGGACTATACCTAGTAGGTGCATCAACATTCCCCGGCGGAGGAATAGAAGCAGCAATAATATCTGGCACCATATGCGCTAACGATATATCAGGATGGCGATTAAAATAGTTCAAAAACTTTAATCACCAAACAATGTTCATCAAGACCACCTCCAACTGTATCCCGAAATCTTCAGTAATCCCTATGATCAACACGAAAATACCACTCTAGTCATCAAGATCAAAGGATTTACAAACTCTATCATAATACTAAATTCAGTTAAATCTACACTATACAACAGAATAAGTTAAACACTAGACTCTATCTCTATTACATACATATCTATATCCTCATAATCAAATAAATTAGATATTAATATTGTAGAGAATTTCGTGAAGACATATACAGAAGCAGGCTGCAGATGATTCTATAATTCACATCAAGCAACCATACTCCTGATTTTGTTTATAATTTCTAGATCTTCATCATCTATCGATACCCCTGGATCTAAAGCGTATATCTTGTCGATCCATTCGCTACCCATTTCGTATGGTATAGACCTAACGACAATCATAATCACGTCGTATCTATGTAGAAATATGACTGTATACTTTCTTCATGTAGGTGTTAACTACATTATATTCCGCGATAGTTCCTATTGTCGATAGTAGTTCAACTAAATTAGATGATATTGTATGTTTTCTCCATAAGAGTTGAACTACTATTGACAATATGCGGCTTCATTATGTTGCTCAATCTCTATTTAGATTCATAGAATGATGGCAACTGTAGTAAACAGATTGCTGACGTATTGAATAACTTGCTTAAGGTATAGCTAGCATAAACAGAGTCTATAACCTCATGCAGCGAAATAACGCATTCATATTTATCCCACACAAAAATTTTGATTTAGCGATAAAGGTATACATCTGTTCAATCAATACTTTAGAGACTCTTCCACTAAGAACCCTATCTATATGGCTAACTATCTTAGGCAATCTAGATAAACCAGCAATAGATATACCAGATCTTACTAAGTTACCGAGAAATCTACCGATATTTTGATATCTTCCAGAACCATATGGTAGATATAGATGTACATTGAAATATCTCGAATATTCATTTACAGATCTTAATGCACGTAAGCCGCCACCAGCTATAGGAAATGGTGATGCAACTACAAGTAGCTTCTCTTCTCTCATAGTGTTACCACAATAGTTTATGGTTATCGATGAAGAATAATAAGCTTCTATGTACATAGTCTACATAGATGTATTACTAGAGATTAACTGTACCTTTTATCGTGTTAGATTCGCTGGATTCTCTAGCCGTGTTGTTGATGAAGTATATTTGTAGTGTGTTTTACTGTTACTTATGTTCAAATCAATTCAATAGCTTTCATCAATATCTAGTGCACAATAACAATGGTTCTAATGGTTTATATACCGTATATTGGGAAGTGTTTTGTAGGTGTTGTTCATCTATGTATGCTAAAACATGTACGCTATCGCTTATAGTAGTCCTGATTTCTCTACTAGCTACATCAGTATATTCGCAATCAGTTTCTCTAGGAATAGATGGAAACGATGACGATTGGATTAACTGGGTAAACAATTCTGGAGAGTTGTGGGTATCTCCAGCTGGAAGAGGATGTTATGCACCATCAGTATCTAGAACAGTCTGGTTATGTTGTAACCAAACAGGTTATCCAAGAATATGCCAAATAATATGGAGAGACGATGTAACTGGTTCTTCAGATGATATAGATACTATGAGACTCTACATAGATCAGACAAATATCTATATATACACAAACATCACAAATCCGGCAACATATAGATATGGATGGTTTAATATAAGCTTAGATGACAACACGATATCTGTTAGGTACTTACTATGGTGGTGGGGTACATGGCATGTTAGTATCAGGGTATATGTAAATAATGTAGATAGAACTATTAGTACATCTATCGGTACTAGATATTCCAATAATATTCTTGGTCTTGAGCTTTGTATACCGAGAAATTTTTTAATGAATCTACAAGGAGATATAGAGTTTAGTGGATTAACTTATGTCCGAACTAGAAGGAGACCTAGTGTTCATGATTATGTTGAAGTTACAGTTGATTCCAATACATATACCTATGTAGTGCTCGGTGTATCGAGTATAGGTATTGAGTATGGTTTTATTGGTTCTACAGACAAACCTATTCCCATATCTGAGCCAGGTATTCTAGTGGGTTTCACAGTTCTTCTAACTTTAGTGCTCGTTATCGCGTCTCTATCTAGTAGGTACAGGTTTTGAGGAACTGATGTGCTTGTCTAAGACAGTTCATTTGCTTTGGGTATATCTAGAGCTTTAGATTGTGATGTTTTGTAACTCTATGGTATGGCTATATAGATCAAGTACTGTTTATATTGAGTCTCTAGCTTCTACCATACATAGTGTAATAGAGCATATCGATGTAAGAGTTGCTGTGTTTATGGAGTTTATTTGCGATAATGTATGTTTAGCATATTCTTGGGGTTATTTCTCCTCTTGGTGGTTCAATTACTCTATATCCACCTATAGATGTTTTAGCAATTACGTATCCTCTGTATCTTTCGCTTGATTTAAATTCACCTATTATTTTTGCTTCTTCTGCTCCTAAACTTCTTAGGTGTTCTATGAATTCTTCGGCTATAGATGAATGTATGGAGAAGACTGCTACACCTTCGCTTGCTAGATATAGGGGATCTATACCCAACATCTCTGTATATCTTTTAACACTATCTCTAATAGGTATGCTTTTCTCATCTATAATGGCTACGAGACCTGTTCTAGTTACCCATTCGTTTAGAGTACCTGCTAATCCACCTCTTGTTGGATCTCTAGCAGCTGTGATGTATTCTCCGTATTTCTGGAGAAGTGGAAGAACTATTCTGGTTAAGGGTTTTACATCGCTTTTCAGCACACCTTTATCGAACTCCTCGATCTTATCTCTTAAACCCATCTGTAGAAGAGTTATTGTTGCACCGTGATCACCTATATAGCTACTTACAACTATTTTATCACCTGGTCTAGGTCTATCCACTATAACTCTATCAGCTATACCTATAGCTAGCGTAGTTATAACGATTCTGTCTAGATGCCCTTTGGGCATAACCTTGAAGTCTCCACCAATTAGAGCGACATCTTCGTTGATGAGTATAGATGTAAACGAATTTACTATTTTCTCGAGATCTTCTATAGGAAAACCCTCTTCAACAACAATAGAATCCATAACAGCTAAAGGTTTTCCACCCATCATAACCACATCGTTTATAGATCCACAAGCTGCTAGAGCACCTATATCTCCACCAGGAAAGAACGGTGGGTTTACGGTGTAGGAGTCCATAGATATTACTAGATGTTTACTGTTCGGAAGAGGTATAGAGGCTCCATCATCTAGAACATCTATACCGAAACCTTCTCCAACTCTCTTAAGGTTCTCTGGTATACGTTTAAATAACAGCTTAGCTAATAATTCAAATGTCTCTACACCACCTGATCCATGTGCTAGTGTAATTCTATCCATATCTCTTCTACCTACTTCTTCAATTCTTCAGCTAATCTAACTATATTCCTATATATCTCTACATACGATTCACTAAACTCCTCTCCTAGAACTTCCCTAAGGAAAGCTATATGCTCTAAAACACCTTCAGCACTAAGCTTCGATATAATTACACCAGCATGAACTAGAACTATATCCCCTCTACTGATCCTCTCACTAGCTACACCTATAACCACGTCCCTCAACATACCATCACCAAAATCCACTTTAGCTGTCATAGATTCTTCATCTACATAAACAACAACTGCTGGTGTTCCCCAACACATGATCTTCACCAAATCTATATCTCATCAATAGTTAACAAGCTTTAGATATATAGACCAAGATCTTTTGCAATATCATCAGCTATACCACCTACACCAAATCTAGCCCATATAGCGCATGTACCTTCTATAGACACCATACAGGGCCCTATTGGTCTTGATGGTGTACAGCTCTTCATGAATAGTGGACATTGTGTAGGTACAGCCCTGCCTAATACTATGTCTCCACATCTACATCCAGGCACAAGATCATGTTCTTCTACAACAGATCCTGCATCCTCTACTCCATACTCTGTAAAAGCATCATACACCTTAAACCTATCTTTAAGTCTTAATCCGCTCTTGGGTATAATGCCTATACCTCTCCAAACATCATCAACTATGTCGTAGACATCTGCAATCATCTTCTGAGCCACCTTATCTCCTTCCCATGTCACAGCTCTTGTATACTCTATAACTGTTCTAGCTTCACCTCTAGTCAACTGCTTAAGTATCTCTGCAATTGATGCAAGAACATCTATAGGTTCGAAACCAGATACTACAATAGGTATACCAAGAACATCAGATACATATCTCCATGCCTTACCACCAATTATTGTTGACACATGACCAGGAGCTATAATACCTTTTATTGGGTTCTCCTCTCTATGAACCTCTATAGTGTATATCATGGCTGGTGGCGTTAGCTTTACTAAACTCATGAACTTCAGATTCTTGGGTAAAGCTTTATTCAGTATCAGTTTAGCATATCCTGATGCAATAGTCTCAAAACCTATGCCTATGAATAACGAGTCTTTGCCATGTGTTTTAGAATCGATAACAGCTTCAACAAGACTTGTAACGATCTTTACAGAAGCTCCTAAAGCTCTAGCTTCACTAAGTGATGATGCACCTCTAACAGGCTTGAGCAATCTAAGTCTATAGGTATCGCCATAGGTGTACACCACGACATCATCTAATGCTAGCTCTACAGCTTTCTCGATATACATTGATGGAGTTACACAAACAGGGCATCCTGGACCTGCCACAAGTTCTATTGATTTAGGTACCAGACTCCTTATACCGAAATGTGTAACAGTCCATTCATGTGTTCCACAGAAGTTCATTATCTTGATCTTGGTGTTTTCATCAAATCTTTCCACTAGATCTCTAGCAAAAATATTCATCTTGTCTATAAGAGCTCTAGCTAATACTGTATTCGATCTAAATATATTCTCTATATTCTTTATAGCTCTAAGGAAATTCATCGAGAGATCTTGTTCTCTATTCATAGCTCACCAACCTAAAGGATGCTACAAGTATCTGTCCTAGAGCTATACCTCCATCACCTGGTGGAATTCTTTTGGGTAGAACCACAGCTACATCCTCTTCTCTAAGAACTTCTTTAACACCTTGCACAATATAGGTATTTACAGCGGCGCCACCACCTAGAGCTACAAGTTGTTGAGTATTTCTAAGACCTTTTAAAGCGTTTAAAGCTATCATTCCTAGACCTTTACCCAATCCCCTCAGTATCGTTATAGCTATATCTTCTCTCCTATATCTATCCATATTCTCTAGAACCCATAGAATAAGGTCTCCTGCATCAACAATATAGAGATTATTGTAAAGAGTGATGCGAGGCTCATAATCAAGGTACCTACTACCTCTATCAGCTAAAGCTTCGAGTCTCATTGGTGGCTCACCTTCATATGTTCTCTTTGTGCATATCTTTAGGAGAGCTGAAAAAGCATCGAGAGTTCTACCCATACTGGTTGTAACAACACCTCTACCTCCTCTAGACATTACATATATCAACTCAAGTTCTTTGAAACCATATGGAAGAGCTGAAGATAGATCAAGTTTTTTAACAATATCTACAATCTCTTCGTATCTTAAACCAGATGAAGCCATTAATGCTACCAGTGGTTTAACAGTATAGATGGCTGCAGTATCTCCACCAGGTAGTGTAAACGGCTTGAGAGAACCAACTCTCTTGAAGTTGCTGTAGTTTGTGATGAGGATCTCTCCTCCCCATATACCTCCATCTGTTCCGTAACCAGTACCATCTATAGCTATACCAACGACATTATCTTCTGGATGTACACCATATTCTCCTAGAACAGAAACTATGTGTGCATGGTGATGCTGTACCTCTATAGTAGGTACACCAAACATATCTGATAACTCTTTAGCTACCCTTCTACTATAGTACTGAGGATGCATATCCATTGCTATAGCTTTAGGCTCTATTCTATAGTTTTTAACAAACCATAGAAGCTCTTTCTCTAGGTCGTAGAGTGCTACAGGATCATCTACATCGCCTATGAATTGCGTTAAAATAACCTTATTCTCGAATCCTATAGCTCCAGCTGTTTGTAGATCTGCACCAACAGCTACAGAATCAGGTATGATTATAGCTACCTCTATCCATTCTGGAGCATATCCTCTACCCCTCCTAAGGAACACAGGTTCCCCATATGTAAACCTTACAACACTATCATCGACTCTATGGACTATAGCTCTCTCATGCTCAACCACATAATCTACAACATCTCTAAGTTTATCTAGAACACACTCCAGATCCATACACATAGGTTCTCCATGAATATTGCCACTAGTCATCACCAGAAATCCATCTGGGATTTCGTTTAGAAGCAGAATCTGTAGACCTGTGTAAGGAAGCATTACACCTATGGTTGATAGACCTGGTGCAATAAGTTCTGAAACAGGTGAAGGTTCTCTTTTAGGTAGAATGACTATAGGTCTCTGTGGAGATTGTAGAAGCTCTATAGCTTTTTGATCAATTACCGCTATCTTTTCAGCAACAGCTATATCTCTAGCCATCAATGCAAAAGGTTTATAGAGCCTCTTCTTTCTGTTTCTAAGTTCTGCAACAACATCGTCTCTAGAAGCTAGACAAGCTATATGGTATCCACCAACACCTTTGATAGCCACTATAGCTCCTTCGAGAATCTTTCTAGCTATAAATAGAACCGGATCATCAACATCTATTCTTTCTCTAGAGGATGTATAGATATATGTCCTAGGACCACAAACAGGACAGCTTATCCCCTGCCCATGGAATCTCCTAACATCAGCTGGATCTCTATAGCTCTTCAAACACTTTTCACACATTTTGAAGCTATTCATTGATGTATTAACTCTATCGTATGGGAGATTGAACATCATCGAGAACCTGGGTCCACACCATACACAACTGTTCCATGGATATCTATAGAATCTCGATCCAGGATCAAGTATCTCTTCAATACAGTTGCTACATATAGCTATATCTGGTGGGATCATACTCCTGATCTCTGGTTTTGAACGGCTTTCACTAATAATGAATTCTCTATATCCCTGGGGAACAACCTCCTCTATATACATGTTCACTATTCTTGCATATGGAGGTTTTTCTCGATACAATCTATCTATGAATTCCTCTATATCACTAGAGCTCCCCTCCAAGTGGATCTCGACTTCACTTCCACCAAGATTGACAACATATCCCTTCAGATTAAGCTCGTTAGCAAGTCTGTAGACAAAAGGTCTAAAACCAACACCTTGAACAATACCTATAACCCTAATCTTAATCGCTCTAATATCCACTAGTTAAACACCATAGAGATTATCTAGATGTAGAGATCATTATATGTTTTTAACAAATATCACTATATATCGCAAATCATTTAGAGGATATTAAGTTTATCCATACTGAACACAGAAACAAGTATCTATGATTCAATCCAGTTATAATCTATCAATAATCTGAATATATTTTATATTATCAGCTAACTCTTAGTGATAAGGTGAAAACCAAGTGATGAAACTAATGTTTATAGGAGCATCTATATGTGATATCATTCTAGTTACTCCTTATCTAAGTAAACCAGGAGATATTGTGTATCTAGATAAAGGTATAACGATATCGATTGGAGGACATCCATGCAATATCTCTATAGATCTAGTCAAGCTTGGCTACAAACCATCAGACATATACATTGTGTCTGCAATTGGTGAAGATTTTTGCGGTAAATTTATCGAAGAGAATTTGAGGAATTTTTCTCTAAATCTAAAACTCTTCAAAATCAGTAGAGTAGGATCTAATAAGAACATTATACTGGTAGTTGATGGAGAGGATAGGAGATTTCATGCAGAAGTTGGTGCAAGCATGTATCTACCTCTAGAAGACGTTATCAACTATATTGTGGAAGTTAAACCGAGATTACTCCATATAGCACCAGGACTTCTAGGTGATATAGATACACACTTATCAACTGTTTTAAGTATCGCTAAAGATATTGATGCGGTAACCTTTATTGATATTGGTGTAGCTAAACCCTATGGTAAAGAGGATTGGGGTTTTCTCTTAGAATCACTAAAGTACGTGGATATACTTCACTGCAGTAGATACGAGCTTAAGAATATCTTTGGTACAGAAGATATCTATACCAATATTAGAAATATTCTTGAGAGAGGCGTTAAGATGGTTATCGTAACAGATGGTGAAAAAGGAGCATATATAGCTAAAGACGGCTATGTATTGTATCAAAGAGCGTTTAAAGTAAATGCTGTAGATCCTACAGGTGCTGGTGATGCTTTTCAAGCGGGATTTCTATACAAATTGATAGAGCTAGTTAAGAATAGGCTAGACGAAGACTACATAAACAGTATTGGATATGATGAACTCGTAGAGATATTGACTTATGCGCAAGCTGTAGGAGCTATATGTGTCACAGAACCAGGAACAACAACAGCTATAGCGAGGGAAAATGTGGAGAGACTCCTTAATGAACAGAAAGATTCTGTGATAAAAACTACAACTAGAATAAAACTTTGAATAACAGAATATACAAATATCGATCAATTCAATAATTACTATATACACTAAGACTGTTACTATTATAGAGGATTCTCTACATAATAACTAGCTCAAAATATTGTAGACATCTTCATGGTGAGCTACACGAAATACAATATAAAATCCTTTAGACTGCCGTAATACAGTGATTCATCAGAATGAAAACCAAAATGCATCATGATCAGTAAGTAAAATTTTAAGATAATACTACCATATCAATGACCAATAGATGTAATGATTCCAAGGAGATGCACTCCACAGTATCATCTAGTGCAGAAAGATATATAGAGTCTATTTGTTTTAGGCTATACTATTGACCATGCTTCATTTAAGGCTTTCCCTAATGCTTACTAAGTTATGTTTATACATAATATAGCTGATACCTATTGTTTAAGCAGATACAGTTCATATGCTTCTGCAATTCGTAGAGAGACATAACCTTTGCTTTTCGTCCTAAATTCACTACTTATTGAGCTTAGTGATACAAATCTAGCTATACTTTCACAACACGTAAGAGCTAAAGCTTACGATAAGGTTGGTGAAACTATTTCTAAGCTATTTACGGTTTCTGTGGGTACAGCATCTACTCTATTCATAATCTATGAGACTACAAAATCCCATATTCTCCTTACTCGTTAAAACACCTCTAGAGATTTCGCTGATGGTATAGGGCATGCAGAAACAACGGCTATTAACATTGTAGCATTCGGATCAAATATAGCTCTAGGGTACAGATAACAGTTTTGTGACGATACTCGTACATCTACAATAGCTATAGATATTGAAGCGGTATCGAGCACCATTCTTGATACAATACTATACCTCGGTATAGGTTCTTTACTAGCTATGGATACATACGGTGTAGCTATAGCCGCTTTTCTTACAAGACTTTTCTCTAGATCAATTCTACTCTATATAATAATAAATAAAGTATCCTGAGATCAGATTAGGATCCTCAAAGAGTATTGATCATGATTAGTTTAAGCCTTAGCTTAAAAATAGTTATATCTGTTATATAATGGCCTATTGTAGACGGATTTGCACCTATATTTCAGCAAGCTTTTATTCAACATGTTTTTAGCTTTATTGATACTACAGCATTTGCTACAGGCTTCATGGTACTATATGGCTAACACTATCCTAAGAGACTCCACTACGTCCATAAACATAATGATTAGACAAAGCATAGATGCTGGAAATACTTATCGTACACATAGAACAGCTTTAACAGCTACTCGCACAATATTGCTCTTCATGGTAATAGATTCAATTACTATTTACTTCAGCAGAACTAGCTTAATCACCATTTACTAGCGAATCAAGAATAATGATTGAAACCAAGAGTATTGTGATAGTGGGATGACTGCTTGGAAGAGATCTAGACATATATATGTCAATAACGCTAAACATCACAAGGTTCTGATAACTAGTATGGACATAGAATATATTAATATTATCTAGGAATTACTGACCTATTGGTAGTTATTATATTCCAATATTGTCAACAGAAGAGTTCATATCCATGGACTAGATACTGAAATCGGGTTAAACCTGTAATGAAGTATCGACTCGAGGTAATTAAAACAAGAGAATGAATAGATATGGCTAAGGAAATAGGGATTAATAAACAATACACGTGAATAAGACTAAAACTGAATCTTAATAATGGTTGGATAATAACCTCGAATATAGGATTATATCTAAAGGTTTTGATCAAGATCGTTAAGATAAGTAACATGATCCCTCTATAGATGTTGAATTCCTTAATTATCTAAATTAATCATTCCTTCCCTCTCTACCTCTTTCACCTGATCTAAATATCCTAACCTCTAGGGTTTTTGAGTATTTATGTAGAGTTGAGGCTTAAGAACCTCGATTACATTTATATATACTAAACATAATATGTTTAGTATGGGAGTAAGGTAGGGGGGAAATGAGTACACCATCAACCATTCAAACACCTCCAGAAGCTGAAAGCATAATTAGTTTAGTTAGGATTGCTAGTATATTGGCACTTATCTTCGGCATAATCATGATTATCGTAGGTGTTGTAACGTTAATTGTCATAGTGGGAATAATACCTTTAGTCTTTGGAGTAATAGATATCATTATATATGTTAATTGTAAAGAGATCATATCTCTTGTTGAAGATGGAGAGTATAGAAGAGCTAAAGAGAAAACATTCATATGGATGATTATAGGATTCATACTTGGAGGTATATTAATTGGTATCATCTTGTTAATAGCTTACATAAAGTACGATGAATTGTTAAGACGTGTACAAACTTCAGCACCTACAGGAACATTCATCTAGTACATATCTCTAAAGATAATGAGCTTTAGGTTTAGGTGCTAGTTCATCTATTTTTGTATCTACTATTAATGCTTAGGATTGAGGATCGATATGCAAGAGTTCTAACAACATTATCAATGCTTTATAGAGTTACAGAAAATGGGGATCTAGATCAATTATCAATGGTATGTCTGTAACTCTATTGACTGTTGATATTCATGGCAATACTGCACTTGTTGAGTGTGTTTCTAGTTCAATTAATTAACTATCTAATCCTATGGATTTCACTAATTGTTATCTATAGAGGTTTAATGACCCCAGATACGTTTTCCTCCAATATAGGTTTCGAGTACCTTTATATCTTTAAGCTCTTTTTCATCTATTGATAGAGGATCTCTATTGATCACTATGAAGTCTGCTAACTTACCTACATCGAGTGTTCCTAGATTATTTTCTTCATGCATAATGTATGCTGATCCCCATGTGTATAGATAGAGAGCCTCTTCTATAGATAGTCTCTGGTCTTCTGTATCCTTGTAATGTGGTATGTTCTCGTATTTTCCTCTTGTTACTGCCGCATAGATTGATTGCCATGGATTTATAGGTTCTACAGGGCTATCTGTTCCAAAACCCATTGGTATGTTCTTTTCGAGTAGTGATCTGAAGGGATAGAGCCACTTTATCCTTTCGCTACCTAGCCTCTGCTTGGCCCACCAATCGGATATTGTGAAGTGGGGTTGAACTGCTAGAGCTATTCTTAATCTAGCTATTTCCTCTATCTGGTCTCTTCTAAGTAGTGATGCATGCTCTATCCTGTGTTTATACTTATCAACATCTTTGAGTTCTCTGTACATATCTAGAATAATGTCTATGGCTTTATCCCCTATACCATGTACAGCTAGCTGGAGACCCATGTCGTGAACCTTTTTAGCGAGCGTTTTAAGATCTCTAGAATTGATTACAGGAGAACCACATGTAGATGGATCATCTTCATATGGCTTTGATAGCCATGCTGTTCTAGCACCCAGACTTCCATCAACAAAAATCTTTACGCCCATTATCTTTAGATATGTATTACCAAATCCTTTCTTTAGACCAATGCCTTTAAGAAGATCTAGCACTTCCCATGATTTACCTGGATCTAGATAGACTCTAACCCTTATTGGAAGTCTATTCTCAGACCAGAGCTCAATTAATGCTCTTAAAGCTTTCGCATTACATCCAACAAAACCTACTGTTGTAACACCTTGTGAAGCTATGTATTTAGCTGCTTCAAGTATATACCTCTTATAGTCCTCAACAGATAGAGATTCGCTAATCTTCTCTCTAGCAATCTCTAGTACCTCTTCTCTAACAATACCTGTTGGAACTCCCTTTTCATTTCTTACAACATTAGGTGAAACAATATTCGAGACACCTGTTATCTCCATAGCTCTCGTATTGAGTACAGCTGTATGCATACATATCCTCATCAACATAACAGGTCTATTGCTAACAACCTCATCTATATCCCATCTAGTTGGCCATCTCTTCTCCTCAAATAACTCTTGATCCCACCCAAAACCGAGTATCCAGACAGTTTCAACTTTCTTAGAATACTCTTTGAGTCTCTCTTTTAACTCGCTTATACTTTTAACTCCACGAAGATCTAGCATAGATAAATAAATACCAACTCCATCGAGATGAATATGGGAATCTATGAACCCTGGAATAACAGTTCTACCTTTGAGATCAACAATATCTCCTCCAAAGAGCTTCACAATACTTTCTGCAACAACATTATCACCCGCATAGAGAACTCTTTCACCATCAACAACTATAGCTTTAACCTTCTTAAGAGGCTTAAGAGATAGGTATATATTACCATTAACAAAACCTACAACCACAACTACTCACCAGATTCATTCATAGAGTACGCTGAACATTAAATACTCATCTGCTGACACAACCAATAAACACACAACTATAGAGACTTCCAATAGACAATCATACAATAGCTTTCTATAACTTCTACCAACGATACCTTCATTATGTTAAGCAAAATTTCTAAAGTAAGGTCCATCTTTCTGAGATATCAATTCAATAGTAAATAATCATAACACATAAATATCACTCCATATCTATTCTACTACGAATACTATATAATGTACAGAAACACTGTTTCCATCAGATCCTAAGCTTAATATACTCTACCCATCTGATTAACCAACATAGATACTGTTCCAGGGGACCAGTCTTTGGTTATCTATCCCGTTAAACATGTTTCATGGAATGAAGTTGTTGATTGGAGTATAAGGCTTACCGATAAAGTAAAGTCTAGTGGCTATCTACCTGATGTAGTTGTAGCTATCGGTAGAGGTGGTATTGTTGTATCTAGAATTATCTGCGATCTCCTCGATATAAATAGGCTTATCGTTATACCAATTAGATGGAGAGAAACTAAAAGAACAGTTGGAGAAAGTTATCTAGCTGATCTAGTGAGATGTTTCTCTAGAAGTTCAAGTATAGAAATGTGTATAGCTGATATCGTTAAAAACCTCAGTATCGAGGTTGTATTTGAATACAATATCGATTTGAATGGATATAGAGCTCTAGCCGTTGAAGAAATTTCCGCTACAGGTCTCCATCTAGCAAAAGCTAGAGATATCATCAAGAACATATGGAGAGCAGATGAAGTAAAAACAGCAACACTTATATGGAAAGCTGCTACCTCTCCTCTGAAACCAGACTACACGTTTATAGAGACTAAGAGTTTCGTATGGTTCCAGTTTCCATGGTCAAGAACATCAGATTACCAACAATTCGCTAAAGTAGCTATAGAAGAAGAGTATATGAAGCATGGTAAAGACATATGGACTCTAGAAGATATAGTCGAGCTATTTAGAAAGTGGTATGGATTTGAACCAGAGAGAAGGTACCTTGAAATAGCTCTAGCCAAACTTATTGAACTTGGTACACTAGAAAAAGTTAATGAAATATATAGAGTCAGTAGGGGGCGGTGATTCTTCACCAATCAGATCCGGCCTAGCATACATCATCTAGACATCTAGATAACAATATGATTTCTTCTGAGTTTATATTTCTAGCAAAGATAACCTTGACTATACTTTCAACTTTTCTTCAACACTTTTCACCTTATCTAAAGGTTTCATATCTTTATCGAATCTAACATCTATATACACATGTATTAGAACACGATCAACACCTTGTTCCCTCATACATTTAACAACATCTTCAACAATTAATGAAACTTCATCTAAGGTGTTAATTTCTATGACAGTACCCATAGGTCCCAGGATATAGCTGTAACCTTTTCTAGCTATAGATTCTACAACTCTAGCTATATAGCTACTTAAGCTTGTTGTACTTGTACCTATCGGTATAACCTTAAGCTCTAAAATTATCGCCATAATGAATACACCTCTGTAGCTGTTTCCAGAGTACTATACCTTAAGGTATTTAGATATCTAGTACATAAGGTAATGATCTTAGCTTAAATATCTAGAAGGCTCTACATATATTCAGCAATAATTTCATCAAAAATAGGCTACTGAATACATATCTATATGGCTATTTATTTTGTTTTATCTCATGTATCATGATATTCTTCCAGTATCACAATATACTACTTTATGATACAAATATTAGAGTCTAAATCTAGATGCTAAGTCGAAAGCATCATGATTAATTATACATAAACAAATTATATATAGTTCACCAGTAATAGCAAAGCATTTATTTCGACAGAAACTAATTCTTATATAGCATAGAGAGTAGAGAGTATGTCTACATCGAATTCAATGCCACATAACCTCATGTTTATAAAGATCAAGAACTATGCTCTATTTGATGATCTAGATCTAGAGTTAAGACCTTTAACGATATTTATCGGTAGAAACATGACAGGTAAAAGCTCTCTACTCAACTTAATGTGGATGGTATTATCGCTAGAGCCAGATCTCGAGAAATTTAGAGAAATCATGATCGATCTAGGCTATACAAGAATTGTTGATAATATAATTGAAAAGGCTAAAAGAGGTATGGATATAGAGAAAGAGTTTAGAGAACTTGTTAAATTAGCACTAAAGGTTCTACCTAAAGCTCTAGAGAGCAACTTCAATAAGAGATTTAGAGATCCATTTAAACGCTATCTAGAAGTATTTAGTAGAGATAGAGATGTATCTATAGAGATTGGTGGGGGAGTTCCTGAAGAATCTAGGCATATACTGAGGATAAGTTACGATAGAGTTGCTGGAGTATTTAGGATAGGGTATATAGAGCCCCACGTGGTTCTAGATGTTGCCGATAGAATTGGTGCTAAGGTTGTGCGAGAGATCTTGACGAGATCCTTCATAGGTGTTCAGAGGAATTATGTATATGGTTTTTCACTAGATGTGCAAACTATAGAAGAAGCTGCTATAGTTGAACACAAAGATGTGGAAAAGATACTGATAAACACTATTAGAGCCATAACCACAAGAATTATGCCTCCATGGTTATCAGGAGAAGATAAAACAATCTACTGTATCAATGATAGAACTTGGCTGATCAAGATCTCTGTAAGGTCATGGTCTAGAGCTGAAGAACATATGCTCACATATCTAGAGAGAGCATTCATTAAGAGCTATAACCATTTAATAGATCTACTCTACAACAATATGGTAGATCTAGATGTTTTTAGAGATGTTCTAGCCGAAATAGGGGTAGACGAAGTATCAGTAAAGATCTCAAAAGAATACAAATCTTTATCCATCAGATTATGGAACGATTTAGAACTACCTATCGAGGAAACCCCATCGAGCATCAGGGGGATAATACCAACTCTTCTAGCTCTAGCATCTAAAGCAACACCTGTTGTGATCATAGAGGATCCCGAGATCCACCTCAATCCATCAGCTGTTCACGCTCTAGGAAGAGCCATAATTAAAGCAGTAAAAATGATGAACAAGTATGTCATAATCTCTACACATAACATAGATCTACTCACCAATTTCGTGAAAGCCAGCAAACATGGTTATGATATTCATAGAGAATCAGATGACGAGATTTTATCGCCAGAGGTTATAGCACTATATCTATTCAAATACGATAGAGACATAAAGAAGATAAATATTAAAAGAATTGATATTCTTCAAGAAGGTTTAAATATAAAAGAATTGATGTAGGTTCAGTATAATGATTGTCAACAAATTCATACTTAACCGTTTATGATCAATAGTTCTGAAAGAAGTGTTATCGATAGAGCACAATATATTGTCTAAAAGGGAAAGAGATACATCTTATCGATGTATTTATATAATGGTAAGTAGTATATTAACATTAGCTAAAGATAGAGTACTTTATCTAGAGTAAACTTAGGTTCTCATTAGATATCACTATGAAATACTATACCATAGTAAAGAATAGTATATCTAGAAACTATTAAAAACGTTGTATTCGTCTTTATATGATGTCAAAATTTCTTCAGAATTGATCATCAAGATGATACTGTTTATCTATATGATCTAAGGTTCGTTATTGCTAGATATAAAACTGCTGATTATGAATCTTTAGTAAAGATAAATTCTATAGTATGAACAGCTATGTCTGAAGTGATTTATTATGAGTCGTATTGCTATACTTAGTAGTAACTGTCAATATGAGCATCCTTAAAATATTGAATTAAAGATTTATTGTATTTGAGGGTGGTTTGCCTGTATGGTGTTTAAACTTAGAGGCGATCTATTTAAAGAGATAGCTGAGGAGGTAGATGATGTACATGTATTCAAGACCTTTTTGGCTGGTGAATGGATTTGGGTTTCGGGTAGTAGTTTTATGGATGTTAGAAGCCCTATAGATTTGAGTGTTATTGGTAGAGTTCCTAAGCTTAGTTGGAGTGATGTTGATAGAGCATTAGATAAGGTCTATAGAGTTGGTAGATGGGGTGTAAGGGATCTTCCTGGATGGAGGAGGCTAGAGATTCTTGAAAAGATTGGAGATCTGATTGAGAAGTATCGTGAGGATTTTGTAAACGTCTTAATAGTTAATACTGGTAAAACTCGTTCACAAGCTCAGGGAGAGATAAATGCATCTATAGATAGACTTAGAAGAGCTGATCTAGATGCTCGAAAGATATTTGGTGATTATATTCCTGGTGATTGGGATCAGACAACAGTAGAGACAGAAGCGATTGTGAGGAGAGAGCCTTTTGGTGTAGTTTTGGCTATAATACCCTTCAATTATCCGCTATTTGATACTGTTGCTAAATTCACATATAGTGTTGTTGCTGGAAATGCTGTTGTAGTTAAACCTCCGTCAGTAGATCCTCTTCCAGTTATACTCTTTGCAAAAGTTGTTGAAGAAGCTGGATTTCCTAGAGAAGGTTTTGCTGTATTGACTGTACCCGGTAGAGAGAGTATCAATTTGGTGTCTGATAGAAGGATACATATCATAAGTTTCACAGGCAGTAGTGAGACTGGTAGAAAGGTTATAGCTAGTGCTGGTATAAAGCAGTTCGTTATGGAGCTCGGGGGAGGTGATCCAGCGATAGTTCTAGAGGATGCAGATCTAGATCTAGCTGCTGAAAGAATAGCTCTAGGAATATACAGTTATGCTGGACAGAGATGTGATGCTATAAAGCTCGTTCTAGTAGAAGATGATGTATACCTCAAGCTTAAGGAAAAGCTAATCAACAATCTATCAAAAGTTGTTGTTGGTGATCCAAGAGACGAGAAAACAACTATGGGTCCACTAATAGATACTGAAACTGTTGATAAAATGCTTGAAGCAGTTAAAGAAGCTATTGAAAGAGGTGGAGCCATACTGTATGGCGGTAAGAGATTAGGTGCAACTTATGTAGAGCCAACACTCATAGAAGTACTTGATAAGAATGTACTAAAAGAGCTCAAGCTATATAAAGAAGAGATATTCGCTCCAGTAGCCCTGATAACCAGCTTTAGAGATCTTGATGAAGCTATAGAGCTTGCCAATGGAAGAAGATATGGATTAGATGTATCGATCTTTGGCTACAACATAGATAAGATAAGGAAACTCATAAGATATCTAGAATTTGGAGCTATATATGTAAACGATATGCCTAGACATGGAGTAGGTTACTATCCATTTGGAGGAAGAAAGGATTCCGGTATAGGTAGAGAAGGAATAGGTTACTCGATAGAACATGTTACAGCATACAAAACAATAATATTCAACTATAAAGGAAGAGGGATCTGGAGATATCTATAGTATCAGCATAACTATGATCAGTAGAGTTATTTAGGAATTTATCAATAATCCAAGATAATGGTTTTCTTACTTATCAATTAAGAGATGTATATTGTGCAACTATTGTTGAGACTTTATATACTGTATCGAAACATCTATATAGAAAGGTATCACACAGAATATCGATATTAGTTCGGGTATAGCTGCACCTCTAGGTACTCTATAGACTATATGCAGTATCCATGAAGTTACAGCAATTATTAGAGCTATAGATGCCGAGATCTTCTTGATAATGCTTTTCATTAGAACTGTATAGTTTATGAGTAGAAAGCCTAGTGTTAAGAAAAAGGCTACCGATACCCAGTAGTGAATAACTCCATAGATCTCATCAAATACTGCTACAAGAATGAGTGTATATCCACATAAGGTAGCTAAATAAGCTATGGATCTATATAGCTTACTGATTATTAGAAGCGATGATAGTGCTATAAGGAATCCACCTAAACTCAATCCAAAGTTAAATATGGGTGCCACAGAGCTTCTTGTGGCATGACCCAGATCACTTAAAGCATTATCGAGTATGTTGAACCATGGTGATAACCATATAGAGATAGCTATACAGATAAGAGGAACAAATATGCTAGAGAGGATTAACATAAGACTCATTAATTTCTTCAACCATTCTCACCTAATCTGCTACACCTCTATCTATGTTTCCTAGAAACTTTAATTAGCATTTACTGAACACTCTATCTATAACCTCTCTAGATGGTGGTTTTGTAACCAAACTTACTAGAGGCGGTATCAGTAGGGATAATAGTATTGTTGGCCCAAATGCATAGTAGGTCCATGGGAATTTAAACTCTCCATAAGCACTTACAGCTATAGCTGATGTAAAGCTTGCAATCATTGCTATAGTTACAGCTATAGCTGTTGTTCTCCTCCAGAATAATCCATATACGATAGGCCCTATAAGTACTCCAGAGAGAATAGATGTTGTAACACCAAAGAGAACAATTATCATCTGTGGAGGCTGAAGAGCCATAACCGTGGCTGTAAGAGCTATAATTACTGTAACTATTCTGTAGAAGAGGAATTCATTCCTACTAGAGAATACCTTTTTTAAACCAACTACATCTCTTAATATATGTGTCATTGTTCCCATAATTGCTGTTAATGTTGACATAGATGCTGATAATACAGCTAAGAGAAATATTATATCGAATCCTTGTGGAAATATTCTCTGAACAAGATAAGTAAATGCGTATTCAGGATTAGGCACTTCCGATAGTATAGCTCTAGAGGCTGCTGATGCTAGATTCAGAGATAACGTTAAAGCAACAGTTGTTACTGTCGCAATAACTGTTGCACTTCTAAAAGAAATCCTATCCCTTATGCTTATGAACCTCATAACTAGTGCAGGATTACCCCATCCAAGAAGACCCAAGCTTACATATAGTAGAAATAGTGGCACAAAGTCTCTATAAGGCCATCCAGCAAGTGATGGATCTATAGAGCTAAGAGTTTGATGTAGACCAGATAGCCCGTTTGTAGCAATGAGTGAAAGAATGCATATTGCTATAGCCATAAAGAGCATTAGTACTGATTGAGCTGCTTGTGTCCAAACCTGACCTAGGTATCCCCCTAAAGCTGTATATACAAGAGTTACAGTTATTGTTGCTATAAGTGCTATTGTATAGCTTACTCCAGCAACTACTTCAACAGCTCTAGCTACACCAACCATAATTGATATACAGTAAATGAATAAACCAACAAACATAACTGTAGCAGCTGTTAAACCAGCTAGTCTTGAGCTATATCGTTTCTCTATAAATTCTACAACAGATTTGAATCCCAGCCTTCGAGAAAGAATCATGAGCCTTGGTCCCAGGATTATGAAGGCTCCTAGTGTACCTATCAGTACCACGAAAATATCTTTCCATACTATGGGTAGACCGTATTTCCATCCAAGAGCAGTTGCACCTATGAATATAACAGAACTGAAGTATGTTGTGAAAAACGATAATGCTGTAATTATGCCTCCTATGTTCATGCTACCCACATATAGATCATCAACAGACTTTATCTTGGTCATAGCTATAAGTCCTATTAATGTCATGATGGCTAGGTATACCGCTATTGCAATTATTGTGATAAACATCATCTATTTTTCACCACAGTTATCTGTTTCAACAGGTTTTTTATTGCTAGTAAAATAGTATAGAATTGATATAGCCAGAGCTGTGATATATAGGGCTATAGCTAATGCTATATCCCATGATACAATAAATACCACCAAGTTATTTAGTCACTACCTTGGCTGAGTATAAAAGCTTTAATCATCTTAATAACGTATAGACTGTTTAATAATGTATAAGCAGTACCGAAATGAAGATTATCATTGATGTTAATAGATGTTAATGTGATTGGCTTACAGCAATAGAATTGTGATCAGGATGATTATATTGCAAAAGATATTTATAGTAGATCTAAACATAACCTATAGATAGAGTATTCAGAGTATGAATATACATATAGTTGAATATGTGGTGCATACCCATTGGTTAAAGTAGTGTTAACAGCTCCTGCATCAGAAATGAGCGAATACAACGGTAATCCTGCTATAGCTTTTGTCTCAGGGTTTTCAAAACCGTTTCTAGTACCCAGATTCTTCCTTACCCTAAATCTCTATAGAGATAACAGGGATGGTTATAGAGTTCGTTACGCTCCACTTGGTTTAAGAAGAATTGAGGCATCACTTATAGAGTCTGGTATATTTAGAGAAGATGATGTTGTTGTAGTTTGTCCGGATGATCTTGAAGATGTTGTTAATGAAGATACAAAGGTTATAGGTATAGGGGTTAAAGATCCTCTCGGTTTAGGCTATGTTTCTCTAACATATTCAACGCTTTTGGGGTTAGGTGAACCAATAAATAAGTACGAGTTTATGCGGATAATTAAGATAGTTAAGAAGTTGAAGAAGAAATTTGAGTTTAATGTAGTTGTCGGAGGTCCTGGTGTATGGCAACTCTATATGTATAGCGATCTAGATGCTTTGGGAATAGATGTTGTTATCGATGGTGAAGGAGAGGTTATAACTCCAGACGTCTTTTCAAAGATTATCAATAGAGAACCTGTTGAACGTATCGTTAAAGGTGATGTAGTTCCTGTTGATCATATACCGTGTATAAAGGGAGCTTCAGTATATGGAGCTGTTGAGATATCTAGAGGATGTGGTCGTGGATGTATGTTTTGTACACCGACTATGCAGATGAGGAGAGATATTCCTCTAGAGAAGATTGTAAGAGATATAGAGGTTAATATAGAGAATGGTCAAAATAAGGTTCTACTTGTTACTGAAGACATATTTCTCTATGGATCTAGAATTCCGTGGGAACCAAATGGTGACGCTATAGCCAAACTTATAGAAAATGTCACTAAGTTTAAAGATAGAGGATTAAAACACATCCAGATAACACACATGAATCTAGCAGCAGCTCTCTATAGAAAAGATATAGTTAAATTGATGTCGGATAGACTCTATGAGTTCGCTTGGTACAGTTTTCGTGGAAACTACATAAATACTGTTGAAGTTGGCATAGAGTCAGGTTCGCCTAGAATTATTGCCAGATATATGCGTGGAAAAGCTCTTCCCTATACTCCTGAGGAATGGCCAGATATAGTTTTAGAATCTCTTACTCTCCTTGAAGAAAATGGATGGATACCTCTAGGAACAATCATAGTCGGTATGCCGGGTGAGGATATAGATGATGCATACAGAACTCTATCTCTTGTAGAAAACATACGTAGACATGGTTTAAGAACGTTCCTTGTACCACTACTCTTTGTACCTCTCGGTGGATGCGTATTAAAGGATCAACCAATTAGGAGCTTTAATGAGTTAAATGATGTACAAGTAGCTGTTTTTGCTGAATGCTGGAAACATAACACCAAGATATGGGGTGTAGAGCATTTTAAGAACTATAGCTACATACAAAAGAAAATTCTAAATATATTAGCCAAGATATATCTCGCAACTACTGCAAGAAAGTATCGCTGGAGAAAAAAGATTGCTACGGAAATATATAAAGAGCTTGTAAGCCAGATATAGTATGTCTACAATCTTTAGAAGAAATGTGGTGATATATGGAGACTCTAGATGATATACATAAGTATCTAGAAGAGCCTTTTCTAAAAGGTTTGCTTAGGATCTTAATTCTAGGTACACTTAAGCGTGGCGAGCTCTACGGATACCAGATATACAAGTACGTGAAAAATATTATCAAGTCTAAGATCAGTTTAAGTACGTTCTATACTATACTTAAAGAACTTGAAGAAGCAAAATTTATAATCAAGATTGGGAGCAAGTACATATTGACTGAAAAAGGTTTAAATGCGCTTAGGCTATTTCTATCGAAATATAATGATCTAAGTTCATTTCTATCAATATAGGCACCAAGGCTACAATAAAGCACGAGATGTATTAATATGTAGTGGTCCTCGGTTACCTATAGACGTTATTTATATAGATCCAGAGGATTGATAGAATCATCTGTACAGTTGTTGTTATTAAGGCTATTTTGAGCCACTTCCTCCACGATATACGAATCTTCTTCTTTTCAGCAAGAGATAGAGCTACTATGTTTGCTGTAGAACCTATTGGTGTATAGTTTCCTCCAAAAACTCCACCGAAGAGAAGCGCGAAATATATTAACTGATCTGTTAAACCAGATTTATTAAACAGTATAGCCATAGGTGTAAATGCTACAACTACTGATAGGTTATCAAGTAGTGCGCTAAGTATTGTTGAAGAAATCGTCATTACCATCTCTAATACTACTGTAGTTGCTATAGATATAGTTGTCAAAATGTATGCCATTTTTATTATAGCACCTGTATAGAGAAGAGCATGACCCAACATAAACAACATAATGAAGAACACTATAGAAGACCATTCAACTGCTTTCTGAATAATTGTGCCTATTTCTTCGGGCGGGACAACAACCATCATGCTTAAGACTATGTACATATACGGTATGAATGACAAGAAACTATGAGGGGTTATATCTATCTGTAGTATCGATGAAAGAATATGGACAATAACATCATTAATCGATACAGTTAACACAAATACTGTTAAAAACAATAATCCTAGGTATATTCTTTTTGCTTTAGCATTATATACTTCGGTATAGAAGCTCGATATATAGGCTTCAATACTTTTCTTATAATTCTCTAGCAATGTTTGGCATCTCCTTAGGTACCTATTGACTATAGTTATATAGAGTCCGTAAAGAGCTAGTACATTAATTAAAGCAAGAGGTAACGAGTATCTGATGAACATGGATATAGACATACTTGATGCAAAAAGCAGATATACACCTATAGGATTACCTATGGGTAGAGCAACACTACCAGTATTTGTTGCTAAAACAGATAGTATTAGTAATGGTTCGATCTCTATCTTTAGTACACGTCTAAGCTCAATTACAAGTGCAACTACATATATAATGCTTGTAACTTCGCCAACAATAGCTGATAACACGAAAGAAACTATGGTTATGAATGCCGTGAGTATATATGCATTGAATCTAGAGAGTCTTAGAATCTGTATAGCTAGATACCTAAATACACCAAGTTCTCTCAGTATTCCTGCAAACGCCATTGAACCCACTAGAAACAGTATCAAGTCCCATGAAACAGACTCTATGAAGGTTTTAGGATTAACAACACCCATCAATATCATAATCACCACACCGAGAATAGCTGCAGCCACGCGCCATTCAGTGTGCATAACTATTATCGCTACAACCAACATGAATATAGAGAGTGATAGACTTTGAACGAATACATAGTGATCTGAATTAAGTAGAGAAATACAGTAAGAAGAACTAAAAGACAGGCCAATCTCACTACACCAAAATCCAGCTACGTTGAGCCCAATATCATCAGTTCGTATAACTATAGACTTCATAACGATATATGATGATACTATAAATACTATAAACAGTAGAATAATCTTTACAACCTCTTTCACTTACAACACCTATATACATCACTATGATTCAGCATCTCATAAGTTATATTTGGTTCCAGTTGTACATCAAATATTATAAGCATTTTGTATATGATGAGTTTATAGAGTATGACCGATAAACAATAACAATAAAATATCCTCTTCCATATTTCTCTCCATAGATTCTCTAGAGCTTCTTAAAGTATAGTTTAATACTCTTTGTAATTCTATGACAGATCTATATGTCGATGAATCTATGCTTTAAATAACTTGTCTTCAGACCTAGAGTTAGCAAAATTTATCTAGCTCTAAGACATTATGTACATAGTATGATGGTAGCACCATCTACGTGTGCTACACAGCATCATCTTTAGCTCTAGATAAATAATGATACCACTATACCTGCTCCGATTTCTAAATAGTGTAATAGAAAGCTGAGTAAATATCTGTATAGATCGTGGATATGTGAAACACAATTAGTACGTATATATGATTTTTTTAATTAGGTCTAGTACTTTTGCTTGATTTCCTGTGTCTCTTATTTTTTCTAACACATCTCTATGCCTATATATCTCTAGAGCTTTCTTCATAGAGTTTGCGAAGAATTCCTTAGATAATCTTAGACCATCCACTGGATCCATTCTATATGTGAATTGATCCAGTATATAGGGGCCATCGAAACCTGTATCTATTGTTGCGTAAAGGAAGTCCACGAATTGCCATAGATCTCCTGTTCCAACAACTCTATCTTCATCATTGCTATGTGTTTTAGCTGTATTTATGTGTATCGATAGCAGAGGTACATCAAATAGTTTAGCTAGATGCACAGTATATGCTGGTTCTACAGCATACATAAGCTCATGTCCATAATCTATAGTTATCCCAACGACACTCTTCCCAATATCATCATTTATCTTCTTAGCTATAGCTATAGCTACATGTGTTGTAGGTATGATCATGTTTCCTTCTTTAGGCTCTTTTAATTTAGCTTCAATACAAAACCTAAACCCTTTAGCCATAACCTCTTCTACAATAAGCTTCAGATTATCGATAAACATTTTGAGCATTTTGCCATAGTTAATCTCGAAACTGTAGTCCCAACCATCTTGTCCAGGCCAAAACGATATAACATCTGTGCCAAGTTTTTTAGCTATTTCTATGCTATTGAGTAGAATTGATATTGACTTCTTTCTTAATAATGGATCTGGATTAGTTATAGAGCCTAATCTGAGTTTCGGGATACCACTTAAATCTACTGCAAGAGCTACAGCCATCATATTATATTTCTTTGTGTATTCAATAACTGCATCAACTATTTCCCATCTAACTTCTAGGTCCTCGTTAAGTAGTTCCACATTTATGGGAACAAACATCTTTATACCTGCTATCCTTATTCTCTCTAGCCTTGATATTATATCGGATCCGAGATCAGGAAAATATCCTCTAACCATAAACCTATCGCTAAAACCTCCAGCTGCCCATGTACCGCTTCCAAACCTTATATCGAATGTTTCTAAAAATCTATCCACGGTCTCTCCTTCAAGAAAGCCTTTAAATTCATCAAGTCTATTTAGAATATCCAATTTAACTATGGTACACACCCCCTATTCGTCAACATGTAAACCACTAATATATAAATCTTATTGATTTATTTAACAATTTCCCTAACCTTAATTTTTGTAAATAGTTCTTCCTCAATACAATTCATCAATGCCTAGTACTCAACACTAGATTCGTGATGTTTTCCAAAAATATGACGATATTAAGTATATGCATTTGGTGCATAACTCATCGCTATATAGGATGCTAAAACAATCATTATTCCTCCAACTATTCTAACAATATCTATTTCTTCACCATATAGAGATATAGAGAACAATAATGCAAAGAAAGGCTCAAGAAGATAGATTACTGAAGCTATAGCTGGAGCTACATACCTTTGTCCAATAACCTGCAGTAATGAAGCCACTATAGAACACGCTATAGCTAGATAGATTATGTACATCCATGAATTTAGCACTATATTCATCGGATTATCGTATAGAATTGTCCAAGGAGCTATGACGAGTGAAGGTATAAACATTCCATAGAGGAAGTCAATATAATTCTTACTATGTCTACTGTATTTCGATACAAGAAGTATCTGGATAGCCCAAGCTATAGATCCAAAGAAGACCAATATCTCACCTAAACCAATACCACCACTAGGTGACGTGACTATGAATAGACCGATGAGTGAAAGCACAAGTGCCGCTAGAAGATATCGATTATAGGCTCTCTTCACGAAAGCACAATATGTATGTATATGAACTGTATTTAAACCTGTAATAAAAGCACTAGTTGATGGAAATGTATACCTTGTTCCAAGACCCTGAAGAAGAAGACCAAACATATACGCTACACCAGTAACAATACCTCCTATAAAATCTCTATAGCTGAAGATACTCCCCATCTTTTTAAACAATATCACAGGCGTAAGCATCGCTACAGCAAAAAAAGATCTATAGAAGGTGTAGCCAAATGCTGAAACATTTTCTACAGAAAGTTTTATGAAAACAAAGGAACTACCCCATAAAATAGTCGCAATTATGAGCATTGTATAACCATACAAGATTCTAGACTTCATCACCATACAGATCCATTTATCTCACCATTATTGTTGTCTAAAAATATTTTCATTATGTTCAATGAAATTTAAATTGACCTGAAGCTATATCAACCATCCAACTTTATTATATTTTATACTCATTATCTCTCTGTATTACATTATTGGAGTAATAGAGAATATATACTAAATCATGTATATATACTTAAAATCTGGTGCAAGTGCTAAATATAACTAAATAGATCCTGTATGGGTTATACAATGTCTACAGATATTTCGCAAGCAAAACGTAAAGCTGTTGAAGAGGCTATGAAAATTTTGCTAAGCTTTAGGAGAGAGGTAATAGGTATTGGAACAGGATCTACAGTTGATATGTTTATAGATCTTATGTCATCATCTAGCCATCTCTTTATAGAGTCATACTTTGTATGTGCATCTGCATATACATGTAGAAGGCTCTCTGAAAACGGATCCAATGTTCTAGATATATCTAATGTTGATGCCATAGATGTGTATATCGATGGAGCTGACGAGGTTGATCCAGAACTAAACATGATTAAAGGTGGAGGAGGTGCTCTAACGCTTGAGAAAATTATAGCTTCTGCTGCTAAAACTAAGATATATATTGTAGATTACACCAAGCTCGTGAAAAATCTCGGAGAAAAACATCCAATACCCATAGAAGTTCTTCCGCATGCTCTATCCATAGTTTATCGAAAGTTGAAGGAAATGGATCTAAATCCATCTATAAGAAGCTCTAGAGAAGGTAAATATGGATTTGTAGTAGCAGATACCGGAGGAATAATAATCGATATATACCCGAAAACGAGAATTGATCCACAATCACTTAACATAAAGCTAAAGAGTTTGCCAGGAGTTATAGAGACAGGCATCTTTACGAAAGATCTTGTGGATATAGTTGTAGTTGGATACCAAGATGTAGTGACGATATCAAGAAAGCTTATTTCTGATTATTAATATCAGACTTGAATGTATCTGAATGATTAATTAGATATAGACTATCGATATATTGTTCTAAGTATTAACCAGTAATTGATGAATGTTTATTAATATCCTATCAATTAATTCTAGATCGAGAGCCTTAACCATAATGTCCTGCTATTAAATAGATAGCAATTATTTTAACTTTCTAGTTATTTGGATTATGATTCATTTAGAGAAAACTATTTATATTTTTCATTAAGTTTTTAGTACTTTTCATCAACATTTTCTCTACATCTTTATTATCAAAAGCTATTACCTTAACTCTTTTACTACGACTCCAAACATATCACATTAGTATAGCTTTTCCATCCTTAAACTTGTAGCAGATTCTGACCACTATTTGTAATAAAGCTTCGTTATTCTAATCCATTGATTATCTGTCATACTACTATAGCGTACCATCAACACGTTCTGGTTCTTGAGCTACATAAATAGATTGAATAAGACTACTCAATATTCACGTAAATTCCATGCAACTTGGACTCAATAACTCTAAACCATGAAGTACAACTATACCCAGATTTACACCTTTAGCAAATTCTGTTACAATAGCTATAAGTCTAAGCAATATGCAAAGCGCTGAATTAATTGAGCCAAAGAAGAAAACTTTTTAAAGTTATTTCAACACTTTCTTTCGGTAAACCTAACTCGCTTATCATTATTTCTGAAAACATATACTTGAATTCATTTATGGAACACGATATAAAAATATCTTCAAATTGATTTCAACAGATAGATCCATAAGAGATGTAAAAGATACTGGATCTTTCTGCATAAGACGGATAACTTAAAGATTACATCACCAGTATACAGAGGTCCTAAAAGTTCTTCAGTCATTTCTAGAATAGTATTGCATGAGGATAGAAGAGTAGTACTCGAAGTAAAGGCGTACTACAAGGATGTGCTAATAGGTGAAGGTGTTCACGAGAGATTCATAGTTAATACCGAGAAGTTCATTGAAAAAATTAGGAGAGCACTTAAGAGTTAAAAACTCGGAATAATTCGCAGAACGTACGAGTAATAAGACATGTGAATTAGAGTTTCGATTATATACGTGCACTAAAACCTTTAAGTTTTACGCAGTTTTAATCTCCAACGTGATAGGCATGAGCACAAACACACCTGTTCTCGGCTCTGGAAAACTAAGAACGCATTCTCTTCTTAGAGGAAAGGTTAAGGTGGAATTTAGCAGGGTTGATGATAAGCTTGAACACCTAAACAACGTCAAGAACACTGTTGAGAACAGAGATGTAGCTATATACGTTCACATACCTTACTGCAGATCTGTGTGCATGTTCTGTCCCTATTTCAGAGATGTGCTGAGAAGCGAGCAGGAACTTGAAAAGTACTTTAAAGCCTTACTGAGAGAGCTTGAAATCTACGGTAAACTTCTAGAGGAGAAGAACCTCAATGTTGTAGAAGTACACGTAGGTGGTGGAACTCCTAGCCTTGTATCCTCAAAATTGTACAAGGAGTTCGTTGATGCATTGACACGGTTTTTCAGCGTCAAATGTAAGATAGGTATTGAGGTTAACCCCGAGGACTTCAAGGATTATAGATATGTAGAAGAGCTCTACTCGGTTGGCGTTGATGAAGTTAGTATAGGTGTTCAGAGCTTCGATAGAAGAATCCTAAAGTCACTAAGCAGAAAGCACACTCCGGAGGACAACGTTAAGGCTATCGAGAACAGCATAAAGGCGGGTTTCAAGTGGATTAACGTCGATATAATGTTCCTCACTCCTAGTATTAAAGGCTGTGTGGAGCTCACTTTAGATGAAAAGCTGAAAGCTTTTAGAGAGGATCTCGAGAAATCCTACAAGCTGGGCGTTCATCAAGTAACATTTTACCCAACTGTGATACCAAAGCACACTCCTGGTTACAAACTTGCTGGGTATGGAAGGCTAAGTCAAGAGCTAAACTACATTGATGCATTTATTGACGAGGCTGTGAAGTTTACCCAAAACAATAGTTTGCACCTCATAAGAGTATACTCTGCATCCAGAAAGCGTTACGAGTACACCACAGTAAACCTAGAGCTTGTGGGTCCCCTTATAGGTTTAGGTGCAAGTGCATGGAGTAATACAGGTACATACCAGTACATAAATACACACAGCATACAAGAGTACGTTGGTTCGATCGAAAAGAGCACACCGCCTGTTATTTACTCACGGAGTTTAAAACACACCTCAAGATTATGGAGGTTATTCTTTGATCAACTGAGTGCTGTTGAGATATCAGAGGAATCGTTCAAGTTAATAGGTCTTAAGAAAATGCCGTTCAAAGTAAAGCTACTATTGAAGGTCTTGGAGCTGAGCGGTATCGTTACAAAATCAGGGAGAACTTATAGATTGACCCGGCTAGGTATTAGAGAAGTGTACAAATCTGTTATGAATTACGTTATTGAGGTGCCAGTTAAAACAACTGGAATATTCATAGAAATGTCTAAGTTCAACAATTACCCAGAAACCATTAAAATAGAGTAATTTTTAAACAGCCAGTACTATCTAAAAGTGCGCTAGGATTAGTACTATCATTCCAAGAGCTCATTTAAAACACCTAACCCAAGTTCGGGGTAAAGTTAGGACTGATCATTAAACTCTTTGGAGAGAGCTCTACGAATTACCAGCGGTTTGAACATGATGACAACATGACACCACATTTATCACATTACACAAGAGCTCGAGAGCTGCGGTTCTCCTCCTCAAATGAGAATACAGCATTCTAGAGCTTTTAACCTATTACTCAAGTTTATTTCTATTCTTTGGATATTGATGGAAAGATAGACTTTATACTCATACCTTCAGCAATTACGAATGGAAATTCAACAACATTTACAAGTACTTTACGAAGCTTCTTGATTTCAGGTATTTGTAAGAGAAACCTATTTTAACTCGATGTCTTAGATATATACCAGTATCTGAAACAGACTCTATAGAGCCTAGATCTAATGTTTCTCTACCTACAGATATTTCTACTAAAACTATAAACAATCTGTTAACGAGATTAAGCATCTGATAGAAAAAATTCAAAAGAATAGCTCTTTGATGCTCTTTTTCTCAACAAGCTTTAGTGCAATATTAACAGAATCTATAACCACAACATCATACATATCTCTAGTTGCGAGCTCAGCTATAGCATTAATCAATTCATCAGTTGATGTTACAGGTAGTTTGATATACCTCATCATCTCTCTATCTTTGACCTTTCTAAGGTCCATTCTTAGACGACTAATATTTGTAAACAGTTTTCTTTATCTTCATAGAACAATGTATAGAGATATTTCTTGCTCTCTAAAGTATATATAAACAGATTTATGAAGCTAATACTGGTTTACCGATACCAAGGTAATCCACAACTAAAAGCATACCGTGAGAAGGTACTAAGCTGATCAATTCCTATACTTTACCATAATCTATAGCTTTACTGTTTGTATAATCACACAATAATATCACCTAACCCTGATCCATCGCTCTCCAAGAAAATCTATATACAAATAGTTGAAAATCTTTATATGTAAGCCTTTATCAAAACTACTCATCTACATAATGAGTCGATACATAAACTATTAGATGATACCTTAATAGAGTATTTGAAAATAGTGTAGACTATTTCTAACATTATAGAATAAAGCTGGACTATAATCAGATATTTTCTAAAATACCTCGATGTGATTTATAGAATCCATAGGTGTAGCTTATTAGGTATACCTTATGCAGATGCTCTAAATGTGTATCAGTCATTATTATTTATTGAAGAAATTATTTGTTATAATCATTCAACATATATTTATAGATGCTCCTTTCGCTCTGTTTTTGACTACATAGTAGCTATATTCAATTCCATGTCTTTCTATTTTTTCTAAAACTTTTCGAAGCACTCTAAACGCATTATCCTTACCACTAATAATGCCGTAGACAGTAGGGCCCCAGCTACTTTGTCCAGCTCCCTGCGCTCCGGAATTGAGCAAGGCATTCACTATTTCTTCAGCTTCTCTACAACAATATATACCTCCTTGGTATTTAGAGAAATATTCTCCAACTATTCTTTGGAGCTTTGTTATAGCTTTACCGAATACCTCTATATCTCTTCTAACGATAGAGGGTATTATGTGGAGAAGAAGAAGTTTATAGAGTTCATACTGCAAATCTCTTGGTAGTGGCTGGGGATAATCCATAGCTGATCTCTCTCTAACTTCATCTAGACCCTTGATGCCGTGGGGAATAATGACTATGAAGTACCAGTCTTCAGGTAGATAGCTTCTAAACAATATCTGTGGAATATCGTTAACTGATCTAGGTACCTCTACCCGTTGATTCACTCTTCTACCGCTATCAACCACGAAGCCTCCATACTCAAATGTAGCTACACCTATACCGGAGTCTCTACCTCTGCCAAGAGCAACAGCAAGTTCTCTAACACTATACTTCATATTCAGCAGTTTAGCTATACCGTAGCTTATTGATAGAGCAAGTTGTGTTGTGCTTCCTAATCCCACGTGACGTGGATAAGCTTCTTCAATAACTATACCAATGCTACTCACATTTAAGCTACTCTTAACTAGATCAACAACGTCATCTACATAGAGACCATGTACCTTATTGATGACACTAAACCCTGTATCTCTGTATACCTTAACCCTTATCTTTGGATACTCAATCGCTACACCAAGTCCTCCATAAGCTATACCATCTTCAAAAAAGTTGTAGAAACCTAGATGAAGCCTGGCTGAAGTCTCGACACATATAGCCATGTATTTACCCTGAGAAGTACTTGATGAGATCATTGATAGTGTATTTGGCTTCAGCAGATAAATTGAATGGATGAATGCTCTCAAAACTATTAACGCTAACATATACTAAGCTATCTGGATCTATCTTTTCGCTAAACTTTCTATAGACACCATAGAGTGCGCTACGTACAACATCTTCAGCAAACTTTGGGTTTTTGAATCCCTTTAAAATCATTTTGCATTCTTTATCTCGCTTAAGATAACTGAAAACAGGTATAGAGAAAGAATTCAGAGCTATATCAACAAGATCTGCTACATCTATAAGACTCTCTGTTGATAGACATATCTTCAGTTTTGTTCTTTGTGTATGTGAGGGAGCGAATTCATCTGTATTTAGTATATAACTACATACCTGGAGAGCACATGGACAAACAGTCATACCTACAACTTCTATACAAAACCTTCTACGAACATTATTACTCTCTCTATGGACCTTAGACTTTATAGATAGTTTAACAGGTATATATTCTTTAACATCTAGATCTAGATCTCTGTACTCATACAGAAAGGTTGATGAAAGCCTCACTTCAGCACTATTAGCATAATCATGCTTCTTAAGCAATTCTCTGCATAGATTCTCTATAGCTTCTTCAAGTGACTTAAAACTACTATGCTCAATAACGCTAAAAACATCTAGCATTGCCTCTATATTTCTAGAGACATGTATTCCTCTCTGAGATTTAGGAAGATCGATCAAAATATCTATGTACGCATCTAGACATGTGTTCCCTCTAGAGCTACCTATACATATCCTTCTATAAACCTCTCTAACACCTACTCGAGCTATAGGAATACTGTATAATGGTTTAGATGCTTGTACATCTGGTTGAACTCTATTAAAATTCACAACATCACCGCTCTACAATATTCGACTTAAGTTTTAAACTTTTAATGGGTATTCATAGCTAAACTCATCTAACAGAAATACCTATGTAAATAATATTCTGGGTTCAAATCCTTGGATACTGTGACTGTAGATAGCTTTAACAAATAGAATATAACTACTTGTTATAAATAACTAACATTTAGAATAGATTTTAACGGTAAAGAATTAAAACGTTACTTATGTTCTATTAATCCGAAATCAACTATCGTAAAAGTTATGGAAACCATTTCTAGTTACATCATCTACATAGAGATATGCATCAATCTATGTAGACTGATCCAGAAATAGAAGCCTTTCTAGAATAACCTCAAGTTCTTTTACATTTCTAACTACATATGTATATGGAAAACTCTTTAGTTTCTCTATGTTTTGTATATCTACTTCTCTTGGCACAAGTTTTATCTTCCTCCAACAACTTACAGCACCACGAGAACATATATACATACATCTTTCGCATCCGATACATTTTGATAGATCTATTCTCACGATATCGTTTTCCACAACTTTAACCGCATTAGCGGGACATATTTTTGAAACTATACATTCTCTACATAATTTGAGTCTACATATAGATTTGTCTATATAGCATGGAGTTTCTGTCTCCATATACCCATCCTCACCAGGAACATCTGTAGGTAGGACTACTACTGGAATACTACTCTTAATTGCTTGTGAATATAATGCAGAAGCTATATTGTCTGCTATACCTACAACTATTTTAGCTATTGTATTGGCTGTTGCAGGCGCTATGACCACTAAGGAGTATCTCTTCATGTTAAGTCTACCTATATAGTACATTCCCTGATCCTCGACCAGAAACTCTCGATAATAACCACCAGAAGCTATATTCTTCAAGATATCGAGAACACCGAAGATTCTGGATACCTCTAATCCCCATTTGGTTAAAAATAACGTTATATTGATACTGTATCGTTCTTTAATAGATTTTAATGTAGATACCACAGTTCTTAGATTTGCACCACCACCAGTTATACTCCAGGCAATGTTCACTAATATCACCAAAATATAGATGCATACCAATGATGAGGTTCTCATATTTATGCAGAGTTTGATTAAGTGATCTATATGTTGTATCTCAACTTAATGTACTTCGCTGTCTCGAGATTTCTCGATAATGTCTTCTATATACGCTAAACTGTAGTCGAGTTCAGGCACATATTTGAGTTTTGCTTTCACGATAGTGTCTCCATATTCAACCGTAACTGTTATATCCATGTTTCTACTCTTTAGTGTATGGTAACTATATGGGTTCTTCTGATTCTCTTCAACATCAATATTGAGCTTAACATGAGCTTCTTTCTTAAATGGTTGAGACATTATGGCATACTCAATAACTTTTTCAAGAAGTTTCACTTCTTCACGAAATCTTATTGGAATACCAGTAAACTGGTGTATAGCCATACCGATTGCTATTCCAGCTTCGAATACAGCTCTATCTCTATTTGATACTTTTGGAGAAAAATACTTCTTAGCTGTATCTTCCAACTATATCACCTCGATATTAGGTATACCTGTATCTGATAGAGCTTTTATCTCCATACCCCATAGAGTAAGCATTTTTATCAATCTCATAGCTATGCTCATCTTTAGTCTCTTAATACCTTCATTTTTCTTCTTGTACATAGTAGAGTACTTACCTATGCTGTTTAGGAAGTTCATACCGCCGACAATAGCTTTTCTGATACCTAATGCATATACTATGAATAGAGCTCTATCACCATCAGTAAAACCGCCAAAGTTATATACATGAGGTCTAGGCTCTACTTGTGTAGATCCTATCAGATGTCCACTAAATTTAGGGACCCACTTCTTTATCTCATCAATATTATCTCCATGTGCGTGAACCACAACTATAGCTCCCTTATCGTTTAGAGAAGCTATATGATTTGGATCCCCATCAAGATCTGTAACAATAATTGTGGGTATAAATCCTTTTTCGTAAAAGAATGTTGTAGCTCCATTAACAGCTATTACTGGTAGTTTGTTGAATAGACTTAATTCGTTAGCTTTCTGGAAATCGTTTTCAATACTTGGTGCAGGTCCAAAGACTAGAGCACAATCACTATTGATGCCTTTCTTAAGTTGTTTAATATCTATTGCGTTAGACATTGTGCTAAGGATATTGCTTAATAGATCTGTAGCTAGTTGATCTAAATCGAAAGATAGAGCTAGTTCTCTCTTTATAGAACTATATATCTCAAGCCATACATTCTTATCTATAAGCCAGGACATTCATGTAAACCTTCTTACACATATATAACCTTCAAGTCTATATAAACTATATCCACTTATTGATAGAGAAATTCGTTAAAGTTTGGTGAATGTGTATGAAGTACATTACTACAGTACTCAAGAGAATCGGATTCTCATCATCTACGTATCTAGAGGCCATAACTATTCTCTACAAAGATGATGGAGATATAGTTAACATAGTTCCATTAGGATACAGACTTAGAGACAGAAACATAGTGACCAAGGTGTATAGAGGTAGTAGAACGTATCAAATATTGATTAGCAATAAATCTAAGAGAGGATGTATTTGCATTACACAAGATGCTGAGCTATTCTATCTATCAATATTTGATAAAGAGAGAGCCATAGATCTATTTCTAAATAGACAGAAAAAGGTATGTGATGCATTAATAGAATTCTCTATAGAGGGTATGGAAAATAGAAAAGATAGTATAGTCATGTATGTGAAACCTTCAACAGTAAAGATGCTCAGGAGAACACCAAGAGGATTTACAAGAGCTTCAGCATCAATTATAGAGGCATTAGTATGGCTCACTAAACTTCCATATACACCAAAAACAGAAAGAGAAAAATTAGTAAAACATATTGAGTTCTGTCTAGAGAGTATAAATAGATCAAGTAGAAACAAGAAGTACAGATTAATAGCTAGAGAGATATATACATTAGCACAAGAATACCTAATCAAAGAGATACACCAAACCTCTACTACACACCAGTAATAAGTATTACAGAACAAACAAACTACACCCAACAACTATCTTCAAATAAAACATAAACTTAATGTATACTCTACGCTAATTCTATACCATAAACTGTTAAGATACAAACAATAATAATGTTTATTAGCTTCTATACCCTATCCCAATTTTGTGGATACAATGTTAGAGTTTTTAACTAAAGAAGAAAAGCTAAAGTTTCTAAAGGCATTAGAAGAAGATACAGAATTTAGGTATGCTGTTGCTGGTGCTCTAGGAGTTTTGGAGATAATGAAGAGACTGGATGCTATAGAGTCTAGAATGGAAGAACACAGCAAAAGAATAGAAGAACTAACCAAGAAAATAGAAGAACACAGCAAAAGAATAGAAGAACTAACCAAGAAAATAGAAGAACACAGCAAAAGAATAGATGATATTGTTCAAGTTCTTATGGAACATAGTATGAAGATAGATGAGCTTAGTAGAAGGGTATCTAACTTGGAGCTTGTTGTTGGAGCTTTAACAGAATCTACTTACGCTAGATATGTTTATGAAGATCTGGAGAAAGATCTTGTTCATAGAAACAAGAGAATCCTTAAAAAGATTAGGAATGCTAGAATAGATGAAACAGAAATAGATCTAGTAATAGAAACAGACACACTTGTTTATGTAGTCGAGATAAAGGTTAAACCTAGACACGAAGATATAGGTGCACTACTAGCCAAGATAGATCTTGTAAAAAAGAGTCTTTATCCAAATAAAGATGTGGTAGGTGTAATAGCTGGAGCACTAATAGGTAGAGAAATTGAGTTATATGCGAAAGAAAAGAACGTAGCTGTGTATACGTATTAACATTAACTACATATCGCTGAAATAAGGACCTCTGTAGTATTCTATAGTATAATACTACATTATCTAAATAGATAAACCGTACACTACTTTCTAAAATTCCATTATAATTTCATCAACTTAAAAGTATAATAAAGAGATATTAATCTATATAATCTAAACAATGTTTAGTGATTGTGATGTTTTTGAGCACATGTATTGAAATACCAAAATGTATAGAATTGGATTCAAGATTAAAACCTAATGATAAAAACAAACTATATGTAGAGATCTCGAATACATGTGAATACGATCTAGTGCTATCTCTATATGTTGGAACTAGAGATAATAAATCGTTGTATAGTTTCTCTATAGAGTTAAACGCTAAAGAAAAGAAACACATCGAGATACCTTTAGAAGATTATTTGAACATCATTGTAATATCTGGTGAATGGAGTTTAAAAGGTACAGCACTTAAGATTCCTCTCGAAGAGATCATAATATATCGCTAACCCTTAATAGAGTTCATCTTTATTATCTTAGTTTCGCACACCTTCTTTCAGATTCTTCATTCGTTGCTACTGTGTATGTTTTCTTTCTAAACTGGCTTACTAATAACGAGTTAATTATATGTAGTCCGCTCCACAGATGTACATTATATGAAAACATCTATAGCTGATTCAAATATCTCTACGTTCTTAAATATGATATTCAAAATAATATAATGAGAACAATCAATGCTAGTTAACACAATATCGTATCAGAATCGACTCATATATGCTAACGCATTAATACATATATACAGAACAATAGCTACAGTGTTTTGAGGACACATGCTAAAGCTACCTCCTATAGTTACGACAGATTGGCTTGAGGATCATCTTGATTCTCCCAATCTAGTGATAATAGATATAAGGTCTAGAAATGAGTATAGAGAAGGACATATACCTGGGTCTATAAACCTACCTTTTGATCCATTAAAATCTGCCTGGACGATAATTAGAGATGATCTTCTTCTAGAGATTCCATCTCCAGAAGAGCTTTTCCAGACAATAGGTGATGCTGGAATAAGTAGAGAAGAATCTGTTGTCGTTATCGTGAATAAAGTTGATACAACATTTAATAGAGCTGATGTTGCAAGAGTTGCTGTAGAACTTATATATGCAGGTATAGATAACGTAGCTATTCTTGATGGAGGATACAATAAGTGGATTAAAGAAGGAAGAAGAATATCAACAGAAACTACACAACCCATCTCTAGACAGTATGTAGGCGAAGTTAGAGAACATATCTTTGTACCAAAACACTACGTTCTTGAAAGAATCGGAAAATCAGTTATAGTTGATGCAAGAGATCCTGATGTGTATTTCGGTATAACTACAGAGCCTTGGGGACCAATACCTGGACATATACCAACAGCAAAGAATCTTCCTACACCATGGATATGGACTCCAGAAGGAATGTACAGACCTATAGATGTTATTGATAGAATGGTTCAAGGTGTTATAGGTACAGATAAAAACAGAGAAATAATAGTATATTGTGGTGTTGGTGGATATTCATCTGTTCTATGGTATGTATTGACTCAGATCCTCAGCTATACTAACGTGAAGATATATGATGGTGGATGGCAGGAATGGTTAAAGGAACCTCAAGGTCCTATATCGGTCTATAAATGGGAATAAATATCTGTAAATGGTGTAGAGCTAACCATATAACCATTTTGTCTAATGAATATCTATTTCTATTGAAATCACAATCTATGCTCTATTTTGCTTCATATCTTTTAAAATTAAAACCCTTCCTATAGTTCTTTTCATGAAAATTTCTATCTCTCAATATCGATAACGGTATCTATATCCACTACAACTCCTTGCTTAACTAGAGATATATACTACATTAAAGCTTTATCATAATCATTGATTGTAGCTATAAGGTGTGGTATAGAACGAAGCATATGTTATTTTCTTCATCATTATGATAAGAATTGATTTGTTTTGCATAGTGTTTTTGATGTTGGCTTAGCTGTAGTTTCTAGGACCAATAACTCCATCATATCTAGATCTATTTTTATAAACGCCTATTCTACTGTTTATTCAAAATTCCTTCCATTATTATTCATAAACAATATACTGAAATATATCTTTTATAAACTTAAACACTTAAGGTAATTCCTATGGTAACTTAGGACCATGATAAGGCTATAGAGTTACTCATATCTATTCAATCATTTGTGTATATTATCAAAACTCAAAATACATCTGGTATTGAGAGTTGAAAACTCATTAGATCATGTAGATCTTACTTCTGTCAATAACTTGATTGCTAGACTAGTATAGTGCTGGAAGATAGGGTCCAAAGAGTCTTGCTATAGAAAGATAATTAGGTATATATAATCTTTTCTTCTTTTTCTTGATGGCCTTAACTACAGCTTTCGCTACATTGACTACCTCTATACCTCTCTTGATGTCTCTACCTGCTCTACTATGGAATTCCGACTTTACAGCACCCGGATATACAGCTAAAAGATGTATTCCATATCTTTCTAATTCATATCTAAGTGCTTCAGTTGCATAATGTAGAGCTATCTTTGTAGCTCCATATATGGGAAGATTTTTCATAAGCACATGGATACCTGCAGTAATGACCATGACTACTATAGATCCTTTACGCATTAAGTTCAATAATTTCTTGGTGAGAATTAGTGGTGCAATAAAATTTGTTAAAGTCATAGTTATTAACTCTTCATCACTATGATCTATGATCTGTTTATAGAGACCGAAACCAGCGTTATTGATTAACACATCTACTCTATCTAGACGATTTCTAACTTCTTTAACAACATTATCTATACCTTGTAAAGAAGAGAGATCTGCTACTATGTACTTGAAACATCTAGTAAATTCTTTCTCTAGTTTCTCTAATCTTTCCTTACTCCTACCCACACCAATGACCCTAATCTCATTACCATATTCGTGGCAAAGTAATCTAGATAACTCAAATCCTATGCCAGAAGATGCACCAGTAACAATATAGTTCATCATATTGATTCAGCCATGAATCATTAATCATTATATTCATTATAGTATATATTATAGATATAGCTACTGTAGATCTAGACCAAGTTTATATAGTTTTACTAGTTATAGTAGCAATTACTTTTTCGTGCCATTCTTCATCTACAACAATTTTATTGAGTATAGACTCAATAACACTAGCACTATATTCATCTAAACAATTCTCTTTTATAGCTTCACTTAGAAGAGGTATGAGTAATTTATGGTAACTTTCTTCACCAACAGATTCTTCAATCCATCTCTGCTTTTCTACAAATTCTTTCAAATCTATATGCATACCATTTACAATATCATTGATAAGTTTCTCTATAACTATCCAAGGCTCACCAACAACTTCTCTACATTCAATACTCTCTTCATGAATTCTAAAGAATCTGGTTAAGAGTTCTATGAATACTGCATGTTTGGTACTCTCAATAGCTACAGCTTTAAGTATGATCTTAGCTTTACGCATTTGAGGATCTGAATCATCTAGTTTTTCAGCATATAGTGATAGAAGATCGGATACCAACAACTCTAATCTATAGCAACAGTAGAGATTCTTACGTATTAGACTACATACATCCATAAACCTCAACCCTTTCAGCATATCCGAGACAAATAGATATTTTAATCTAAATGATAACAGCGACTAAAAGAAGAACCAGTATATAATATGCAATATATATAGAGTTGTACGTTTTTGGCTACAGATTGATTGAAGTCGAGAACCTCATCTTTATGGAGTTAATAGTCTTTTAAACTATCTATCCTATTCTGATTTTTCAATCCTTATCTTACTACCACTTCTGACCTTCGAGAATGCCGAAGGATCATTTAACACTCTACCAACAATATTTACAGGACTTGCAGGTCTTATCTCATCTCTTGTTCTACTTGCTGGTGTAGGTCCCCAAAAAATGCATAAAGCTCTTCCTGGAGGCCAGTAGGCAATTGTTCCTTTCTCTACAACTTCTCTAGCGTTCTCCTCTTCGACTTCAACAGGTGTTGAGAAATATACTTCGTTGCCCCATCTATAGGCTGTAGACTCTATGGGTAAAGCTGCAACTATTTTCTTAAATGTTTTAGGACTATAGCTATCAAAGAGTTCAGCCTCTATACAACCTGTGGTATTTGTACATATCTTGATCCTAAATACCGTAATAAATATCACCCAGGAAATCTATGTAACGCTCTAGATAAAAATCCTTCATTTTCTTCTATAACTGTTTCTGTTCACGTAGATGAATTACATCACCTGCATAAACTTTAACTCTATTACCTTTTGTTGTTCTGATCCTCAAAGCACCATCATCTTCTATATCTTCTGCTACTCCTTCAAATTCCCCATCTATTGTAATAACCCTTACATACTTATTTAATGTTGATGAATATTGTCTCCATCTCTTTACAGCCTCTGAACTACGGTTCTGGTTAAACAGATTGTAGATATCGTCTATACTCTTGAGTATGTTGAGGAACAGAGGTATTCTTGGAACCTCGGTTCCCATAACATCTTTTAGCGATATTGCTATATCGAGTAGTTCTTGTGGAAGATTGTTATTCACATTTACTCCTATACCCACAATTATGAAGTGAATAATATCGGCTTCAACACTACCCTCGATTAGTATTCCAGCCACCTTTTTTTCGTTAACAAGAACATCGTTAGGCCATTTAACTCTAGCCTCTATCCCTAGAACATTGCTTATGGATTCTGCAATAGCTGTGGCTATAGCTAGACTAAGTAGATGCATATGTTTAATTGTTTTAGGTCTAAGAACTATGGAGAACCATAGACCTCCTCTAGACGCTACCCACTGTCTACCCATTCTACCTCTACCACGTCTCAGTTCTTCGGCTACAACAACTGTTCCTTCTGGTGCACCTTCTTTTGCAAATGTAGATGCTATATCTTGTGTAGAATCGCATATCTCTACATAGTGCGTGTAGAACTTCATTTGTGTATCTAGGTAATCTACATATCTATTGATTTGAGATAGATTATCTAGATCTACAAGTCTATAGCCTAGTTTTGGATGTATATCGATTATGAAGCCTCTTAATATCAACTTCTTTATAGTTCTATTGATTGTGGCTCTTGATACACCTAAAGCTTGTGCTAGCTTAGTTCCAGAAACATAGTCCTTGTTCATCACTAAGATCTTGAGCAATTCTGCTTCTATATCCATATATACACCTAAGAGGAATACTCTACATTATGTAGATCTAGTAGCTTTAAAAATTCTGCATCTAGTCAATAGAGCTTCAATGCTCTGAAGAGCTACATACATAACGATAAATACGAATACTCTTACGGAGATAATGTAGAGCTTAATTTTATCTATATAGCTATCGATATTGAGATTAGTTTTGTAGACAGTATGTATATCTATCCATGTCTTTGAGAAACTCTTCATCATTTTTATCGATAGAGCTAGAGCTATACCTAATCTAGGCGATAATCTGTTGAAAAATATTATTAGATTTGGTATATCTATTGAATTCAACATAGTTAGAGATATAGCAGCTATAGTGCTAAACCTCAAAAGATTTATGAAACCTATCACCAAATCTATTTCACCAGTAACAATAAATTGGATAATCCATGCTATAGCTGTATAGATTGTGATCATAGGTATGATGTATCTAGCTAAAGCTATAGCTATCCTCATATCAAGTATCAGAGATGTTGATAACACGATCAAGAAAATCATTAAAGCTATATAGAGATCATCTACAAACATAACCGCTATAGATATAGATATTGTAGTTAGAAGAACTATACCTGGATTTTTAAACAAATTGAACAAACTATATCAACCGTCTTTATCATGTGACTCAATATCTATGAGCCTTCCTTCTTCTAGTAGATACACAGAATCAAATAGTCTTGCAAAATCGAGGTCATGAGTTGCTATAACGATTGAGGAGCCATTCTCTAGAAGAGTATTGATGATGTTCACAAATGTTTTCATGGATCTACAGTCCATTCCCAAGGTAGGTTCATCTATGATAATCAAGTTAGCTTTAGATACATAGGCTAATGCAAGTGAAAGCATTCTTGTTTCACCAATACTAAGGGAATATACGTCTCTATCCTGTTTATCGATTAGATTAAACATCTCTAGAACGTTATTGATAGATTCTCTAGATCTGTATCTCTTAGCTAAAGACTCTAGAACATTTTTTACAGATCCATTAGGAAACCAGTAGATAGGGTTCTGAGGAACTAGAAATATTCTTGTATCTCTCTCGATGCTTACTCTACCTCTACCCGGTTTGATTATCTTTGACAACACTTTTAGAAGAGTTGTTTTCCCAGAACCATTTCTCCCAACGATAGCTATAGCTTCACCTAGATTAATAGATAGAGATACGTCTCTAAGTATAGATTTTCCACTATACGATACCCATACATTCTCTATCTCTACAATAACCTTAGATCTCTGAAGAGTGATTATCGAAGGAAAACTACAGTAAGATCCTCTCGACCCATCTAGATCTATGATCTTGCTACAGAATTTCTTCAGAGTATCGAGCTTATGATCAGCAACAACTACTATAGCCTTTTCATCATTTACAAATCTCTCTATACCTCTGAATACTTCTCCTATACTCCACCAATCTATATGTGATGAAGGTTCATCGATTGCTATAAACTTGGCACCACTAAATAGAGCTGAATATAAGAGAAATCTATAGAGCTGACCATCAGATAGATGATCTATATCATTATCGAGATCTATATCATTACAGCAAGAACTATCTATTCCTAGTATAGCTAACTCTTCTCTAGGGGTAGAACCTATAAAGAAACTATATACATCTTGAGGAACATAAGCTACTAAACCTTTATGCAGTACCTCTACAGGTTTTAAACCAAAAATAGATATATTACCACAAACTCTGAATCCTCTATAAAGCTCTGGTATAATTCCTGTCAACACTTTTAGAAATGTGGATTTACCTGAACCTACAGAACCAGCAACACATACTAATTCACCTTCATTAATCTCTAGAGAAATCCCCCTAAGTATTTCTCTCCCTCTGATCTCTACAGAGAGATTCTCTATAGACACAACTTTACTCAATCTCTATACCTCTACTCTTTAGAAATTGAATCATCATCTTAGCCACACTTATAGCTATCACATGATCTATGAATATGTCCTGTGGAACAAATACAGCTATACTAGCTACTAAGAGGATAGCTAGAACATTACTAGAGATGCCAACTCCTTGTGCAACACCTGTAGCCCACATCAATAGCCTTTCGTTCCGTAAAGCATAGTGTGTAAATACTAGAAATCCGAGAACATATGTAGGAACTATAGCTATAGCAGAAAACAACAATATAACGATGTATTCCCTTAAACCGATTCCACCTAGATCTAACCCCTTTTTCGCTAAATATCTTCTGCATAGAATACTCATCAATGTCGCTGATATAGGGAACCCTGCTAGATATCCACCAGTATATCCTAAAATTACATGTAGACCTCCTCTAAATCCTGCTCCTAGAGGCAATCCTAAAGCTATAAGTAATAGATAGAGCAGTTGTGAAAACAAGGCATATCTAGGCGGTAACAATAAACCTGATAGAATTATTCCAATATTCTGCATAGTATATGGAACGGGACCTATATAAAAAACTGCTTGTGCAAGAATACCTGTTAAAACAGCTAAACATACACTATACACCAAATACACTAATTTAACGGTATATATAGACCTAAAGTAGCTAGCCATCATATCTTTAGTCTCCAGTGAAACCGTTTAATTAGAGATATAAAAGACTTTTGGACCAAAAATTAATTAATTTTTGTAACAGTTTCATATAAACCTGGCTACAGCGATTCTGTTTATGAATTTATCATGAGAGTTACACTTTATGGACACGCTATTCAATAATAACTGAGGTACTTTATCTAATGTAATTAAATATACTCTTCTTATGTCAATTCTCTATATAGATTTACCGAGTCTATATAATATCTCTCTTCTCTTTAGAAGTCCATCAAATCTTCCACTCTCTTCAATTGCACCTTCCTCTATAACTATAACCCTGTTGTACTCTCATGCCGTTGCAAGTCTATGGGCTATTATGATTCCCGTTCTACTAGCAATAAGTTTCTCTCCTAAATCTATTAATCTCTATACCATCATCATCTTCAATCTTTTTTTCGATAAGAATCTCATATATTCTCTCTAAAGATGCTAAAGCTGATTGAAGCGTTTCTTCAATAATAGATGTGAAAATCATCTATACCTATTCTAACATTCTTATGAGCAAGCCACATTTTCGTACCTATGTACTTAACTACCAAGAAGATAAGAGGTATAGTATTTGTTATTAGTAAAACTAGTTGTTTAGTCATAGCCAGCTATATTGCTAGGTTATATGGAAAATAAATCTGTAGCAATCTTAGGTTTAAGAAACAATATTCATCTTACTGGTGCAAACACTAGCTCTTCTCTCACTTTATACCTATATATTCCTACTGATCTCAGGAACTTCTGTAGAGCTACACCTAAGCCTGGTAAAGATGTCATTAATCCTCCAATGAGACCCGGTATAGGTGCACTTAAAGCTATTAACGAGATTACTGAGGCTATGGCTATAGCTATCCCAGATACACCTAGTCCCCCGATCAAGCCCTGCAGTCTCTTTCCGTAACTCATAGGGTACTCCAGATACAGAACAGTTCCATCCGCTGCATCTACTATTGATTTATATCTTCTGTCTCTATACCTATAGTTTATTAACCAGAAGGGGTAATGAGCTATACCCACATACCTAGAGTTATCGTTAACCTCATAACTTTCGCCACAGGATATTCTAGCTTCTTCAATAGCTTTATGTAGATATGGTTGTTTAACGTATTCAAACATCTGGTTAGGGTCTAGTGTTGGCTGAACATATGTACCTTCCTTTAGAACTGTTGGTTTAAAGTATCTACGTCCCCTGGCTGGAAAACTATAGTTTGAAGGTATAGCGATAGGTATGTTCTTGGTAGCTGGAGTAACTATGTAGGCCGTCTCTTCTCCTCCATGAATATCGATCTCTACTTTATCTTTATCGATACTCTCTTTTCCTTTACTGCATAGAGTCTTTACATTGATTTCATATAGATATAGCGGTATCAAGTACTGATACGATGATTCAAAAGAGGCATTAACTTCAAAATCTTCTGCTATACCGATCTGCATCAATGCAAACTCTTTTAAGTATCTGTAGGCACTATTTTTATCTAATAATGCTGAAAACATGTAGTGCTCTACTGTAGCATCAGGTTTATCTAATCTAAATGTAGTTCCACAATATGGACATGTGGCATATACAATTGTTGTAGGTACTGTATACTCAGCTTTACAGAATGAACATACAATTCTTTTAACATCTACCATTTACCAACACCTTAATCTATCTGTCTAGAATCTAGGTGTAGATAGCATTGAATCTACAAACTTTATAATCTTGTGAACTTCATTAGCACTAGAAGATTCTGAATACTTCTTCAACTCCTTAAGATTTACACCAATTAAGCTAGATTTAACTGGTGAAACAACTTTCTTCATACAGTACCACGATGCATATCCTCCAGCTATAATAAGTATTAAACCTATACCCAAACCTATCTCATCACCAGCTATAATCATAGGTATAGCTAATCCTCCACATAGTCCTGAACTTAATGATGCAGCAATGCTCCATATAATTCTATCAATTTTCTTCATAGGTCTTTCTAAGACTATTACATCTCCATTCCATCCACATACAACAGCTCTATAAACCTCACCTCTATATCTGTACATCAAGATGTGCATAGGTAGAAGTATAGGTGGTGATGATGCTGCCTTCACATTTCTAGGAGTTATTTTCTTCCATATTATTCTCGATCTAATTATACTTCCTCCTGATACTTTTCTTTCAGCTTCTTTCCTCATAACGTCTTCTATAGTCTTCCTCAAAACATCTAGATGACTATCTATAGCTATATCTAGAGCAATTTTTCTATCAACTTCAATAGATAGGACATTCCTCCATATACTTTTATCTAGTTCAGCATTAGCTAGAGGTACTGCATCAACTCTATTCATCATGTATCTATATGCCAGAGCTTTTACGGAGAGAACATTACTTCCTCTTCTACCTGGAACTGGTACAACATCTTTTGCAGGACCATATACACCTCTAACATGAACTCTACGGGTCTCTACCCAACATCTTGTTTGATTACCTACACTCCTACACTTTCTTATATCTACAGCAACTGTTCCGCTATACTCAGCTCCAGCAGATACATCAACGAAATAGATAGGTACTAGAACAACAGTAGTTCTCGATAGATTGCTTGGCGAAAATATTTCTCCAAGTCTCTCTCTAGATGCGAAGCCCCTTAACCTATCCAACACATCCTTATCTTTTAAAGGCTTAACCACTAGAACTTCTTCTTTAAGATCTTCTCTAATCCAGTTCAAGAACCCACAATAGCTACAAACTATAGCTATTGTTTCTGGAGAAACTTCTAAAGGTCCTCCACAATTTCTGCATCTAAATTCTACTTCACTAGTAGACAACTAAATCACCTAACCAAGTTTACTACCACATATGACACAGAAGTTTGCTTCTGCAGAAGCTACATGGCCATTAGGACACCATTTAATTTGTTTACCACAGAAAGGACAGAACCTTGCACCCGAAGGTAGAGGTCCTTGTCCACAGTGTGGACATCTAGCTACGTATGCCTGTTGTTGAGGAGCTGTAGCAACACCACCTACAGCAGCTACAGAAGGTTGTTGTGCTTGTGGTGGCGGTGGCTGTAGAGCCCATGGGATAGCAACTACACCTGCACCTATAGCTGCTCCACCTGCTTGTGTCTTCTCTATTGCTTCAGCAAACTTTCTAGCAGTTTCTTGTTGAACAAGATAAGCTGCTGAGGTTCCCTGTAGTATCCAGAACATCCTCTCTCTATATTCTGGAGGTACATCTATTCCTTCGAATTGCATATCCTCTAGCATAAGGCCAAGTTCATCAAATGCTTTTCTGAGGATCATTAGAGCTCTTTTACCAGCCTCTTCAGCCTTCATGTACAAGTCTCTTATGCTTGATTGACTTATGAATGACATTAGTTTTGTGAGGAAATAGCTCCTAATGTATTCATCTAATTCTTCTCGAGTGTACCTTTCATCAGGTCCAACAACTTTGTTTACAAATAGAACGGGATCAGCTACTCTATAGTAGTATACACCGTGAAAGCTCACGGGTATGAGCTCTACTGTCTGGCTTTTTCCACCGAATTTACCCTGCATCCTGTTGATATTGACATATATAACGATTGCCCTGAATATACTTTCTCCATAGAAGCCTTCAACAAGGCCTTGTAGGAACGGAACGTTTTGTGTATCGAGAACGTGTCTACCTGGTCCAAGCATTCCGTAGACCTTTCCATCCCTATAGAATATGACTCTCTCCCACTCTTTAACAACAACAGTAGAACCCCAAGGAATTACTTCTTCTGGATATCTCCAAACTATATCATTTGATGTAGCATCCTTCCATTCAATAAATTTGGGCTGAAAACCACTAGCTTTACTAGCGACCTTACCCAATCCTTTTCCGATCTTATTTATAACCAACTTTACACCCTAAGAAAATAACATTATCTATGTTATAAATCTTAATCACACAACTTTACATCCATCCTCTAACCAATTTTTCTCTCTCGATAAGCTGAACCCTTAAATCATCTAGAAGCTTCATGAGCTCTGGAGCTCTATCTCTAACAGGATTCCTATAGATTGTATCCTTCTTCAGCTGAGCTATATAATTCCTTATATTCTCGACATCATCTACAAGTGCCCCATCTATTTCTCTAATCTTGCTTAGATCTTCTTCCTGAATCTTAACTATATTGAAATGAGGTGCATATCCATGTTCAGCCCACCTAATTTTGTCTGCAATAGTTCTGAGATCCCTTAGAACAGTATCGTATATTTCTGCTGCTTTGAAATCATATTCCACTAGATTGGCTATAGCTTCTTCTAAATCTCTGATAGCTTCACTTAGTATCCTGACTAGATACTCTCTAACAAGTCTATCATCTTCTCTCAAATGTTCCTTCTTTCTATATCCGCGAAATCCCGGTAGAACATTTAAGAGCTTCTCTAATATCGCTTCTCTTCTAACCATGATAAACACCTAGGTGAAGATCTATAGACATTATCTCTAGGTCTATATATATGTATTTATGGTTGTAGAATCTGTAGAGAAGAGCCCGAAACTATATAGAGAATAGCTATACCTAAACCTATAAAGAATGTAGCTACACCAATCACCAACCCCATTAAGCTACCTAAAGATATAGATATAGAGATAACAAACATAATGAATCCCCATAAGAAATAGAATTTCCTTTCCTCAGCTACCTGTTCTCTACTTCCTCTAAATATGATCAGAAGACCTAGAGCAATAAAGTTTAGCGCTATAAGTAGTGGTAGAGAAATAAACCCATAGTAAATAGCTATAATATCCACTCCTAAAAGTATCAACAGAATACTGCTGAAGATAATGCTGAAGCGGCTCACTATTATCGACATAATATATCCACACAGTATAGAGTGTATCTATAATGAATTAAAAACCTTACCTAATATTGATCAACACATCGATTTGATTTTCTTTACCGCTTCTCCCCAGAAAGCTTTAGCAATAAAGTTAATAGGCTCTAAAACAACAATGATATTCTCATCGCTTGAGAGAATCTTCAGAGGTAGTTCTGAAACTATTTTACATCCTCCATGTCTTTTGAATAAATCCACCACACCTTCATAACCTTTACTGCTAGCTTCTTCAACTTCATTACATATCTCTTTAGAAGGAGACTCAACAACAACTCTAATGACTGCACCCATGTAGCTGTATTCAGTATCAGTACATATCAATAGATACACCAAACAAATCTAGGTATAGACAATATAAAAATCTTTTGTATTTCTTAAGTAATTTAACCATTACCAATGATGCGATAAGTAGATCATTTTATTGAACTAGGATAGACAATGAAGATAGATTATAGAGATGTTTACTATTCTACTCTTAGTGTTTTGAGATTCAAGATATAGCTACATTTTTCCTATAATCAATTCTAGAGATATCTATAGCTAGTAGACTACCTCTTTCAACTATCAACATATAGTTTCCATAGATTTCAGCTCTATCACAACATGATGCTGAGACATACGTAGTAGTATCAATCGGTATAGCTGTATGCACAATTCTGTTGCTAGCCACACTATATATATAGATAGACATATAGGATTGATGATTATTGAGAGCGTCTCTCCAAAAACCTCCTATAGGTATATAAACCCTATTGCTAGAACTATCTATAGCTAAACCGATTATTGTGTTAATCGCTATAGGCTTTAGCTTATCTAATCTCCAGGTATCTACATCATATCTAAGTAGCCATACAGCACCATTCTTATCTATACATGTAAAGTATACTGAATTTCTGTATACAGCTGAAGATGTATACATATAGAGTTCAAAATCGTTGGGAAGAGGTTGTAAATACTCATCAGTTGGATTATATACACATATTGTGTTGTTTCCACTGCCTGGTAGAACAATGAAGCCATCTTCAACTAACTCTATTCTTACACCTATGCCAGTAGCTTTACAGCTCTCTGTCACTTTATCAGTAGATATGAAGTTCCATAGATATATACCAGATCTATTGACTATGTATAAGACATGACTATCACTATCATAGGTTATCGCTGTCTCTCCATTAAACGTACTGCCAATAATATCAAATAGATAGCATACATTGATACTCTTCTTAATCAATATATCGTCAATTCTACAGAATGCAACCCTACTACTACCACCAATAGCTATAACGAGTGCCTCAAACAATATATCTGTATAAAAGCCATAGATATAGAGATCCAGATACTCTATAGTGAGATTAAATGGATCTCTAGATGAAGCATACACTACCACATTATTACTCCTACCCACAAAATCTATGGGTAGCACATAGTTATCACAGAAGTATACTCCACTACTACTATGTATAAGTTCACGATTGTTAAACACTATAGATATATTCACAGTAGTGTTTGTATGGATGCAGAAGTATAGTCTAGCATTCAATGGTTTAACAAGATTATTCACAATTATTTCATCGCTAAATTCAGCTGTATAATTGCCGTAGATATATTGGAGTTGATATATATCACCACCAATAATAGCATCGAAAGCAATATAACTTGCAATCTGGTTGCCTCTAGAGTCATACACATATATCTTCCCATTACTACCTCTACCAACAACAACATCTGTAACAACATCTACATTAACTGTACTTGATGTTGCTACAACACTTCTCACTAGATTGTTTAAATCATCCCAAATCTCTATACGATAATTAACCATAACGTTCTGGAACACTATGTACCTAGGATCTCTAGTCGTAATCAGAAAATCATCGAAATATGCTATCACGTTATCTACATCTACACCTATATATGCTAGTGTAAATCTTCTCCTACTAGTTGATGCTGATACCGCAGTAATGAGTGTTCCTTGTGAATTGTAGAGTCTTGCCATTATGTTTACAGCTGTTGTAGTAACTGTATAATTTACAACTATAATGTACCATGATGTTGTAGAGTACCCTGGAATAGTAGCACTAGCCAGGGTATACCATCCATTTCTTGATTCTACATTAAAACTTCGTATCTCGATTCTTCCTGCTGTATTTATCTCTATAGTATAGAGTCTATTTCTCGCATTGTTTATCATCGCTACTCCATACCATCCTGTTCCACTTACCCATCTAGTTTTTGCTACAATCCATAGACGTGTATATCCAGATAAACTAGTTGTGTAATAGTATTGTGAGGCAGCACCAATACCTTGGTTGTTATCGTTTCCCTGTAGCACTCCTCCTTTTGCTCCTACTACATTCTCTACGGAGCTCCAGATACCACCTCTGCTATCCCATCCTGTTAGAGGATATGTCTCGAAATCTGTATACGTTACAGCTCCTCTGCTCACAAGGTTTATCAATACTCGTGGTTGTTGTGTTGCATTAGATACGATTGGATATGTATTGTTTGTTATCCCTTTTCTCTCCACAGGTATTGATACATTACCTAACCATGTTGTTGTCCCTATCCATTCTCCATAGGTTTGTAGCGGTAACTCAATTATATGGATTTTCTGTTCTTCATTGACTCTTCTTGACACTATTACTGTCTTTATTGGTGAAGCTTCTACAGCTATCGACACAGTTATCGGTTCTTTCTGCATCTTTATAGTTATCATTGTTTCTGTAGCTGGTGGTAAAGCTAGTGGTAGAACTAGATCTAATATACGTGCTGTGTCATTTTCGTTACCTATGTACAGTATCTGCACTACTGCTGATGCTAGTGTTTTGTTTACTCTCGATATGGTTGTATAGCTACTGTCGCTGAATACCATAGCTATTGCTGTTACCAATACTGCTCTAGAAGCTCTATTCTCTATGAATATAGTTACATGTGTTCCATTGTAGTCCCATAAAGCATTGAGTGTCTCTAGAACTTTTTTCGATTCTTCTGCAGAAGATATAGAGTTTATAGTGTAGTTAGCTACTTCTACGAACTTCTGCAGAATGGTTATATAGAATGCTGTAAACATTATCATTATCGTCAGCAGTACTGCTGCACCTATTATAGCTGATATACCTCTCCTATATCTTGGTAACATAGACTGTTTTCTCACCTCCTTCATAAACAATCTTGATTATTGCTCGAGAAGTTGTTGAGGGTGTAATGCATATCGATTTGAATGTTATGTAGTACGGTATCTGTATATAGCTAGATCCATCTAGTGTGTATGTATTGTTGTATCCATCGATATGTACCGTACATTGTGTATAGAGGGTATCGTTTATATGTATAGCGTAGAGCATTACAGGTTTAGAGCCTGTGGAACCAATTACAACTATCTTTCCAGAGCTATCTATAAGAGATGCGAGAATAGCTATATCTCCACCTCTACCTCTAGTACCTTCAGCAACTGCTACAAGTCTGCTATAATAACTGTCAATGATGTAGTAACTATAGGCAAAGATACCTACACCAGCAGCTAATGTGATTATAGCTATAGTTAGTGTAGCAACATACTCACTAACACCATACCAATACTTCAGAGTTCTACACCTATATAGTTTGCTCATTTTCTAGCAGGTTATTAGATTAACTTTCTTCAAGCAGTCTCTAGAAATATCTCTAGAATTGAGCTCTCTAAATAGCTTCTGTTATACTATTTCTACAGTCAGTCTCCACCACATTTTCAATAGATAGATTATTGACTACACATATAGTGTGTAAATCCTGAGGCATAAAATATTTGCTGTTCTACTAATGATAGTATTATCACTAACCTCATCTTAAACACTAAGAACTTATTATCCGATAAATTTCTGCAACTATTATCTTCATACATTGTTCTTCATGAACATAGATAGATTGTTTCAATATTATTTAGCGACTCTAAATTAGAGGAGAAGGAAGGTCTGGATCTATTCAACAAAACCTTGTAGCATCAAATATCTCTAATACCTTATTCTTGAAGTGTTCTACAATCTTTCTATCTAGAGATAGAGAATCATTTAGTTAATTACTGAGCACATCTAGCAACATATCATAAGTTGCTTACAGCAAAGATACAGATCTTCTAACATACACTAAGCAAATCATGAGTAGCCACTTTAACAAGCGATACTTTACCATCTTCTAACACCAAGATATTGTTAATGCATGAGGTGAATCATCTCTTCTTAATTGTACCGAAACTTGTCTCTATAAAGAGTTCTTCAAGTTTCTCGGTAAATCTATCGAGAAATACCATAACCATACACATCTTCTGCAGCAACACACATCTATAATGACATTGATGTTGATAGATTTTACAGATACTGATTCAAATATCAAGATGGTTAGAAACATATAATTTCTTGATGTAGGTTGTTATTCTATGTTAAATGTATCAAAGCAAATGTTCTATAAAAACCCTAGTTTCAATTACTAGATGTACTAGTTCTAGAAATAATCTATGTAGCTTGATATAGAGGTTCTATAGATGAATCTAAGAAACATCAGTATACATCTAAGGCTAGATAACTAGTACTGAACTAAAGAATAACTTTATAACCGAAATAGCTAAAACCAAACAGGCTATAGAATATAACTGGAAGCACTATCCAGTTATAATTCTCAGCATCTTTCTTAAGTACAGGTGTAAGGTATTGCTACTGTGATAAATTTAATAATGGTTTCTGTTGCTATATATCTCTCAACAATTTGCAGTTAAACTGATTTTGTATGTACTCATTAACCTCTGGATAAATGTTGTAGATATAACGTTAACTCTTGATGAAGCTACTATACTAATTTTGAGGATAATGTAGTTAGGCGACAGATATCTTTCATTCATATCTTTCCGACCAACATCTATCATTTTAACAAAAGCCCTAGACCTTATGACCACCTTAAGTATGCTACACACTTCTCTGTAATTGTCCGAGAACTTGCTCTCTATTCCTAATAACATTAACTATAGTGTTTACTGTATATAAAAGACTCAGATCTCACGACATTAGAGTAGCATTTCCAGTAACAATTACATAGAGGTTATAGCTAGTAGACAGCTAATCAATAGTAATGCTAGAACTCTCGATATGGAATCTGATAGAGTCTAGTTACCAGGTTATAATGCAATTATCAACAAAATTGGATAGAGAGATCTACACACTTTATAAAGTATCTTACGTATTATTGGTATAGGCGAAAGTAAGTGGCTAGCGATATAAGATTGAGTGAACTAAAGCATGAAGTATTAAGACTCCTCAAAGAGGATGAGGAATTTAGATATGCTATAGCAGGATTGATTGGTTTAAGTACAGTTATAGATGAGTTGAAAAGCCTAAAAGAGATCATTATTGAGCACATTAAAGCTATTAGAGAACTACAAAAAACAGTAGCAGAACACGGCAAAGCAATAAGAGAACTACAAGAAGCAATAGCTAGACAAGGCGAAGCAATAAAAGAACTACAAAAAACAGTAGCAGAACACGGCAAAGCAATAAGAGAACTACAAGAAGCAATAGCTAGACAAGGCGAAGCAATAAAAGAACTACAAGAGGAGATGATAAGACTCAGAGCATCAGTATATGCAATTGGCAATAGATATGGTGTTGTAACTGAGGAAGCGTTTAGGTCTGCTATAAGTTATCTGGTTGGAGATCTTCTCAAAGGGTATCGTGTTGAGAGATGGGTTTACTATGATAATAGGGGTATTGTTTATGGGGTTTCATCACTTATAGAAGTGGATGTTCTAATTAGAGATAAGGAACATGTATTAGTTGAATATAAAGCTCATGTAGATAGAGGTGATATTAGCGAATTTGAGCGAGTAGCTAAACTCTACGAAGAAGTTGTTGGAATAAAGCCGAAGAAGTTGGTTGTAGGTGCCTCTGTAACCGAAAGAGCTATAGAATTGGCTAGAAGTCTTGAAATCGAGATAAGAGCAGGAAGTATCTATAGAAGATAGGTATAAAGGATGCTACATAATATCGATCACACGAATAGTCCACTATAATAGAGTATATATTGAGCCTCTACCTCTTTCTATGTACTTACATCTGCATCTTAATCCGTGTTCCTCTATAATGTATGGTTGGGAAGACCTACAGTATTATTCGTGCTCCATAGAATGGGCATCGTATCGTATTAAATAGTATTATATTGAATAGATGTGTTAGTGTTTAGTTATTGACTATACTTGATATAACAATGAAGTTATGTTGTATATAAATATGATTATATAGATATTGAGTTCATATAGAGGAGCATTTTGTACTGAATAACGTTAGAAAGAGTTTATATACTGGTGCACTTTATCTAGTTATCTGGTGCTCATCATGGTATCTAAAGAGCTTATAGAGAAGGCTAGAGAACTACATGGACATATATGTCCTTTCCTGATTCTGGGACTCAGGATGTCTGAAATAGCTATGAGTAAACTTGGTATTAGTAAGGCTAGTGCTATTGATACAGTTGAAGAAAAAGTTGTAGCTATTGTTGAAGTAAATAACTGTCTTGTTGATGGTGTACAAGTGGCTACGGGATGTAGTTTTGGGAACAATTCCTTGATATACCTCGACTTGGGCAAGAATGCATTAACTCTATTCAAGAGGGGAAACAGGAGAGGTGTTAGAGTATATATAGATTCTGAAAAACTTAGAGCTAAATACTTTTCCGAGAAAGCAGTAAAGCTGTTTGAGAAAGTTGTTGTTGAGAGAAAAGCTACATCTGAAGAAACAGAAGAGTTGAGGAGGATATGGGAAGAGATAGGCTATAGAATGGCTGATCTACCAGAAGAAGAATTTCTCGTACAAACTGTAGAGATAGTTGAAGAAGTAGAGAGAGCACCTATATTCAGAAGTTTGAGATGCTCGAAATGCGGTGAACTTGTTGCTGAACCAAGAAGTATTAGAATAGGTGATAAAGTTCTATGTCTAGTATGTGCTGGTGAAGCCATTAACGCTGTTATCGGTAGGGGTATAATGAAGATAGAGAAAGTACCATACAGAATTATTGTTGATACATACACACAGTAAATAATGTTTAGCCAATCACTATAGCCTTGATATCTCTAAAGACCTTGGCCCTAACTTCAAAAACCTTTTCTATATTTTCTTCCGTGAGTATCTCCTCTGGATGACCTATAGCAACTATCTCGCTATTTTTAATCATGATAACTTTATCTGAAAATCTATAGGCATGGCTAAGATCATGTATAGCCATAATAACAGCGATACCATTCTCAAGCGAGAGCTTCTTGATGAGACTCAGTACCTCTAGCTGGTATCTTGGATCTAGATTAGCTGTTGGTTCATCTAGTAGAAGTATCTTGGGTTCTGATGCAAGTGCTCTAGCTATAACCACCCTCTGTAGCTCACCTCCACTAAGTTGATTAAGTTTCCTTAGCATTAGGTGTTCAGCATTTACAGCTCTTAAAGCGTTTACAGCTCTATCTACATCCATCTTGCTGTAGCTGAATTCTGCATAAGGTCTTCTACCTGTTAAAACAAAATCAATCACAGTCATATATGTTCCTAAGTCTATTTTCTGAGGAACGTATGCCACAACTTTAGCTAATTCACGCTGAACATAGCTCTCGGTATTTCTACCATCTATATATATAGATCCTCTGATTGGCTTAAGTATTCTATCTATTGTTTTCAATAGAGTTGTTTTACCACTACCATTAGGACCTACAACAGTCACTACCTCTCTAGGCATAACCTCTAGCGATATATTGTTTAAAGCTCTATGAGAGCCATAGTTTACGCATACATCAATAACCTTTATGATAGCTATATCCACCACCTCTAAACAGTAAGAATATCAATAGAGGTGTTCCTATGAATGAAAGCACAATACCTATAGGGAGAGTTCGTGGAAAGAGAATAACTCTAGAAACTATATCAGCTCCTACAGCAAGTATAGAACCTATAAGCATTGAAGATGGTATGAGGTATTTATGCGAATTACCTATAATAGATCTAGCTATATGTGGAGCAACTAGACATAAAAAGGCTAGTATGCCTACAAAAGATATAGCGAAAGCTGTACCTAGTGCAGCTATAAACATAGCAATGAATCTTAGTCTCTTAGGGTTAGTGCCTGAAGCATATGCAACTTCATCACTGAGAGAGATCAGGTCTAGATCTAGATGCATAAACATGTATAATAAAGTTATGGGTATAAAGCCTACAGCTAATATTAGTAGCTCTAAGTTTCCTACTCTACTTAGATCACCAAACATCCAGAAAACTATTGTGGCTATCTGAAGCTCATTTAGAACTAGGTACTGTAGAATGGCTAAGATAGATTGATATATAAATGACATGGCTATAGACGATAGAACTAAAGCGTAAGGTGATAGACCAGCTCTATAGGCTAGAAAGAGCACTAAGATACTCTGTATTGAAGCAAATATAAAGGCTGAAAATGGAAGTATATAGGGATTCGATATAGCGGTAAACCATGTATAGAATCTGCCTCCATAACCTATCGTAAGAGATACTGCTACACCTAGAGCAGCTGCATGAGAAATCCCTAATGTGAATGGCGAAGCTAGAGGATTTTTGAAAACCGCTTGCGAAACTACACCTCCACCAGCTAAAAGAGCACCTACGATAATACCTACAAAAGTTCTACGCATACGTAGCCAAAGAGCTATATATTCATCTTCTGGTAGCTTATGACCTAAAGAAACTCTCACAACATCTAGAAAGGTTACACGATATAGACCTATCGAAGAAGCTATGGGTATGAGTATGAGTAGAAGTATGAAAAGCACTAAAATAATCAAAGATCTATACGAAAAAAGTTTTGTACTTATTTCTAGAGCCATATCCACACCTTTAACTACATTCAAACAGATCACTAAGATTGCTAAAGCCTCTCCCAAAACCTTCTAAAAACATTCTGTAAATCTCTTTGCCTAGAAAAGTTTTGTAGATTTCATCAGCTTTTTGCTCAGGATCTATATCACTAAATCTCTCGGGATACAGAGTCTTACCAATGTAGTACGCATCAGCTAATGCTGTAGCTACATTAGTGTGGTAATAATTGTATGGAAGTATAGAGTACACCCTTCCATTCTTAAATGCATTCAAGCTACAGAACTTCTGGCGATCTTTATTGAAATCGTTTAACACAACATCGAGATTATTCAGATCTATGAATACTACATCGGGTTGCTTCTGCAGTATATACTCAAAGTCTAGAGATATAAAGCCACGTCTATTGTCCAGGGAATCAACTATAGATGGTGTATCTATGAGTGTTAGAGGTGGGAATGCTATTTGGGATGATGTAAATGGCTGTCTACCTTTATAGGATACTGCACCTACATAAACAGTTGGTTTAGGCATTATACCGATAACTCTGTTCCTTAAGTCGATAACTATTTGATCTATATAGCTACACAACTCTTTAGCTCTATCCTCTCTATTGAGTATTTTACCCAAAAACCTTAAGGTAGATTTGAAGGCATCTATATCTAGGTAACCTGCTTCACCATAATCTATCACAACAACTGGTGCACCAACTTCTTCAGCAAGTCTATCAGGATTATATAGCTCCACATATGCTCTAGACATGAGAACCAAGTCGGGTTTAACAGCTCTTATTTTCTCTGGGTCTGGGGGATTCCGAGGACCTCCTGGACCTACTACAGATAGATTAACAAATATATCTCCATAAGCCATAGCATAATCTCTTCCAATCCTACTCCACTGATGCTCTGCTTCTTCAACACCTACGACAAGATCTACAGCATCTAGATAAGCCACAAGTCTAAGTACTCCAGGGCCTATGGCTACAATCCTACTGATACCTGTTTTAATGGTAACGTTTCTTCCAACAAAATCTACAATAGATATATAGTTTTCTTCAAGCCTCTCTTTAGCTGTACCTACAGCAAAATATCTAGCTATAAACACTACTGTCAATAGTGATATTGCTATAAGTAGCACTATAACTGTGAGTTTAATCAAATTATTGTGTTTATCGAGCTTCATTAATATGCACCAGATACATATGAAAGGTGCACTAGAGGGGTATAAAACTTTATGTAGCAATATCGTGTAGATTAAGATAGGTTAAGCTATGGTTAATGTAAGTATATTATTGTGTGTATTCTTAACTATGGTATAGCTAATGTGTTGTAATGCATTGGTGAAGAGCTTGTGCGGTATTATCGGTATAGTTTGTGGCTCTCGAGGCACTGAAGTTTTCGGTAAACAGCTTGGTTTAGTTATAAGGGATTCTCTTCTCAGTCTAGAGTATAGAGGTTATGATTCAGTTGGATTTGCCATAGTAGTTGATAATGGGAGGATTATTGTTAGAAAGAGTAAAGGAAAGATTCTAGATGTTGAGGCGAAGCTGGGTTTCATAGATTATGATGGTTCTACAGCTATAGGGCATACTCGATGGGCTACACATGGAGAGCCTAGTGATTTTAATGCTCATCCTCATACAGACTGTAGCAATACTATAGCTGTAGTCCATAACGGAATCATAAGCAACTATAGTGAACTAAAAAAGAAGCTGCTTGAGAAGGGACACATATTTATTAGTGAGACAGATAGTGAAGTCGTTCCCCATCTAGTTGAAGAATTCGTTAGAAATGGTTTTACAGTTCTTGAAGCTGTTAAGCAATTGGTAAAGATTCTCAAAGGGACATACGCACTACTGGTTATCACCTCTATTGATCCTCACAAAATATACTTCATCAAGAATGTATCTCCACTTGTTATAGGTGTAGGAGATAGAGCTATCTTTATTGCGAGTGATATACCTGCTTTTCTAAGGTATACGAATAGGATTATCGTGCTAAATGATGGAGATTTCGGCTATATATCGCCTACAAATATATATATAGAGAATATTGATAGAGGTGCTATAGATTGGAGAAATAGAGTGAGAGTAATAGATTGGACTCCAGATATGGCTATGAAGGAAGGGTACCCTCATTTCATGCTTAAAGAAATTCATGAGCAACCCATAGCTCTTAAGAACACTCTCTTTAGTATTGTTGATGAAGTTGAGGAAGTTTCTAGACTATTGATTAATGCAGATAGAGTATTTTTAACTGGGTGTGGAACATCTTTTCATGCTGCTTTAGCAGGAGAATATATGTTGAATATTCTTTGCGGAATTAACACAACTACCTTTATATCTTCTGAATACATTAGGTTTAAGAAGATCTTTAGGGAAGGAGATATACTTGTAGCTGTTAGTCAATCTGGTGAAACAATAGATACGTTAATGGCTATAAGAGAGGCAAAGAAGAGAGGAGCTAGAGTTATAGCTATATCCAATGTTATTGATAGTGCTATACCTAGAGAATCTGATATCGCTATATACACTAGAGCTGGTCCAGAAATAGGTGTTGCAGCAACAAAAACATTTACATCCCAGCTTCTAGTATTCATAACTATAGCTGTTAAGTTGGCTAAGCTTTTGGGATCTGAAATAATGTCAACAATAGAGAGTATCGAGAGAGAACTTTCTGAATTACCATCGATATCGAGAAACATTATAAATATCTATGAACCACGAATAAAGAAGTTTAGCGAGAAATTGAAAGAGCATGGAAATGCTTTTTATCTTGGTAGAGGTATAGGTGTACCCATATCTATGGAGGGTGCACTCAAGCTTAAAGAAATAGCCTACATACATGCAGAAGCATATCCTGCTGGAGAAAGCAAACACGGACCCATAGCTCTTATTGAAGAAGGATTTCCTGTTTTCTTTACAGTACTTAATGATGAATATAGAGAACTTATTCTAGGAAATATAGAAGAGATGAAGGCAAGAAAAGCATTGACTATAGGCTTGGTACCAAAAGGATATGAAGAAGCTAAAAAGAGACTTGATATCGTTTTCGAGCTACCCAGGTTATCAATTTATACAGCATCAATAGTATATACTATTCCGTATCAGCTTATAGCCTACTATACAGCTATTGGAAAAGGTCTTAACCCAGATAAACCTAGGAATCTCGCAAAAACTGTCACAGTCGAATAAAACGGTGTGTCTATGGCTATAGACATACCTGTTGTAATTCTTGCTGGTGGTATTGGGGAAAGAATAAAGATCTTGACTAGCGGTAAACCTAAGACACTCCTTAGTCTTGTTGGTAAACATATTGTTGAATATGTTCTCAACAACTTAGTTGGTATTGGTATTAGACATGTATATATGGTTATAAACAACCCAAAGGATTTTGAGGATATAGCTGTCAAATATGGTAGATATCTAGAGATAGAGCTTATTCAGCAAAAGAAGCCTGACATAGAGGGAGCAATAATTTCTGCAAAAGATTCTATTCATAGAGACTTTGTTCTCCTCTACGGCGATATAATAGCGCCAAGAGATATGTATCAAGAACTCTTCTCCACATATATCGAAAACCGCTATAGCGTTGTTCTCATACCCGAAGAAGATGTAGAGAGCTATGGTACAGCAGTTCTAGACGAATCAGGATCTATAGAGAGATTTATAGAGAAACCTATACATGGATACCAGAGTCTCTATGTTGTTGGTGGTGCATATATACTGCCGAAAGAGTTCATAGAATATGTAGAGAGTTATGGAAATGTTACAGAAGCTCTAAACACTATAAACAATAGATATAGGCTAAAACCATGTATATGGAGTGGATGGTGGATAGATGTAGAGTATCCATGGGATCTACTGAGAGCTTCTCTATACATACTTCAGCAGATAGATAGATCATCCATAAGTAGTAACGCTAAGATATCACCTAATGCAGTTATTGAAGGTCCCGTAATCATTGAAGATGATGTCGAGATAGATCATTACGCTATCATTAAGGGACCTGTATATATAGGTAGAAAAACATATGTGGGTAGCCATAGCCTTGTGAGAAGCTATGTCTCAATAGAGGGAGACACAACTATAGGCTCCTATACAGAGATTGTGTGGAGCTCTATACAGAAAAACACAACTATAGGGAGTAGATCATACATAGGTTTCTCAGTTATAGGATTCAATAGTGTTATAGAGCCTGGAGTAATAACGTTAAACATAGTTCCAGAAGAAGTAAAAATAGCGAGAAGCTTCAAGATCACTAGAAGAGGAAGAGAATATGTTAAAATCGGAGCAGTAATAGGTGCAGGTACACGCATTAATGCATATAGAGTACTTAAACCTGGTGAAGAAGTTTCAAAACTATAGAGCTGGTGTGTTCTGTATTGAAGTACGCAAACGTGTTAATGATTCCATATCGATAATAACGGACCTTTGCAATATAGTTATGTTTCCTATTAACCAGTTTCCAAAGTTCTAGAAATTTCAGAATCTATGTATAGAGATGGTACACACCATTACAGCCGTTACATCTATCCATAGATTACAACATATCGATGATTTTCAAAACATCTCTACATTCACTCTCTATTATTTAGAGTTACAAGATATTGATTTAGAGAATTCCTTAAGATAGTTCTCCACATCAACTCTGTAGATCTTTGGATCTAACCCTCTCTTAAACAGGTAAATGTAGGGAACAATAACATCGGATTTTTTAATATAGAGTAAGCGTATAATTGTGTCGGAAAGTTTTGCAAACATTCTTGTTGTTTCTTTAGATAAATCAGATAACATTAAGAACGTTACTACACCCATCTTCTTTAAATAGAGAATTAGATTCGCCAAAAGGCTGAAGAATCTATAGGGATTCTCGTCTATAATTGGTTTAAGCATCTCTAGACCATGGATAGTGAGTATATCTGGTTTATAGCTATCCACAAGATCGAGCTTACCCATAAGCAGTTCTTCTAACGAGAACGTATATGGATTCACAGCATCAAAAACTATACGCTTTCTACAGAATTCTTCAATAACGTTAGAGGATAATCCAAATCTAGTCATGTTTTTCAAGATAGCGTTCTGTAGCTCATCAACACTATACTTATAGCTCATGAAGAGAAGCTTAAGGTTGTTCGCTATAGCTATATCAAATACAAGTATCAAAGGATATAGAGTATCAATATAGGGAGACATTATAGTGAGTATCACCTCTCCTGAACATACTTCTTCAAATACATTCGTTAACACAGGACTCAAGAAATGATAACACTTCTTAGGTACTGTTATCTCCTTCAGAACAGGTGGAACAAATATCCGAAGCCCTCTACCTTCAACTATTTGAAAAGGAAATAGCGCCATCCTTATAGGTGCACCTCTAGCCTTTCTAATCTCCATATATCTAACAAGTCTATCAACAGATATTCTATGTTTAAGTATAAGGATAATATCAGCTACAAACTCTATACCCCCTAGAGAGAGTTTTTCTTCACCAAAAGGAAGTTCTGCAACAAGAATAGATAGACACTCAATAAATCTTGGTAACTGGTAGAAGTAATTCTGTAGCCATGCACGTCTATCTGGATCAGAAACGTATGTGAACAATACATTAACAGAGTCTACAACTATTACCGAAGGTTTAAGATCATGTATAGATCTATCTATGACCTCAACGATCTCCTCAATCCCTTTAACTACAGGAAACCAGAGATACTTCAACATGTTTTGTTTCTCTTGCTCTTCTAGATCTATACCTAGTTTCTTCATAGTTCTATAGAGTTTTTCTCTAGGTTCTTGGAAAGAAATGTAGAGACATTTATGACCTTTTAACGTGTTGGCGTAGCATATTGTTGATGCAAGTGTTGTTTTACCTGAACCAGGATGACCAGCAACAACAACCATAGAGCCAGGGTAAGGCGTATCAGCTAGAACATCGTCAAGCTCTTTAACACCAAAAACATAACTGTTACTCATAAACTAGTACCTTTTGCCTATCACTACTTTAGGCAAACCATGTTTTATAAAGTTTTGTGATACATAGCTATTATTCTTTGTTTAAATACATTGTTCTATTTATTCTAGAAATCTCTTGACGGATCTAGCAACATTTATGTCTACAAATAGTGTCGGTACTCTACATACCTTAATTAGTAGAACATTAGCTATATACCTACTTATACCATGAATCTTTACTAGTTCTCTAAATCTACCTGGAGCTCTCCCACCATACCTCTCGATAACAATATATACAGAATCCCTAATCCTTCTAGCTCCATGGAGAAGACCAAGCTTTTTGAAGAACATCTAGACATCAGTACATCGGCTTTTACATAAGGCTTCTGGTATAGGAAAACTCTCAATAAATTCTCTATACACCTTTTCAACAGCTTCTGATCTTGTTCTAATCAGCATGTATTTAGCTACAAGAACTCTATACCAATCTCTGTACTTTCTCCACTCATATCTTCTACCATGTCTATGGAACCACGATACCAGAAGCTCTAACCTAATCTAGATCTCTAGAGACTACAGCATTTCCCTACAGCCTAAGGCTCAGAATCATCCTCTACCTCTCTAGTCTAGGACTATGATTATTGAACTGTAATACACATGGTCTTAGACCTATTGATATATACATCTCCGTGAGTTCATCTAGACATTTACTAAAGCTACATAAACACCTAAACAGATGTGTAGAGCTTCTCTTATCTGTTGAACCGAATCTAGGTACAGCTATAGACCAGCAACTAGATCTCTCTAGAAAGTTGGCAAGCATATACTCTAGATCTCTTACAGTTTCTGCATATACAATACTTACAATTTCTACCGCCTTTAAGCTAGTTATGTAGTCTATATGCCACCACAGTCTCTTCTTAACTCTATCTATATGGTGTTTAACTCTAGCCTCAATACCTCCAAAACCTCTAGCAGAACCTATATAGCTATACATACCGCTATCAATACATATATATCCAAGAGAACCAACAGTAGTGCAGAAATCTATAGAAACATTAATGAGTAGTGTATATACCCCAGGTACCCTCATGTTGCTACACTTATCCAAAACCTCTCCCTACATATAACATCATTACTTAGGGCAGCAATAATTATTCTGTTAAGTGTCTCTGATCTAGAAGAACTTGACACCTCATAATCCATATGCTACACATAATCTGCTTTCAGAAAGAAGTCTATCCATAAAAGCTCTAGCATTTATATCTGGGTATCTGTATACTTGCGGTAGAGGTGGTTCTGATTCGTATGCTAATTCCCTCAATATACTGATCATATGGCTTCTACTTTTACTATCACTACCCAGTTTCGAGTGATATATCGTCGATAGACTATCTATTATCATTTCAACTACATGTGTTTCACCTTTTTCTGAATGAATATGGGGATTTCTAGACTCTACTTGATAGATTTCAATGCTGTGTGGTAGAGAAGGACAGCGACCAGTATCTACATCTATATAGCACATCTCCAGAATACTTACAAGCTCTTGCGTCTCTACAGCATATCCACCTGCATATGTAAGTTCTTTAGCTAGCTTCATACTCATAGCATGTTCACCGCTATTGCTCGTCTTGATTATCTCTGTCTCTATTCTACGTCTAAAAGACAGCACCTTGTTCAAGACACTATTAACTATTTGAGAAGCTTTACCAGTTTTCCTGAGGTAGAATTCCACAGATCCATATGCCTTATATCCCCACGAAACTCTAACCATTTTGTAATCAGACTCAGCCATCCTGAGAACGGTATAGTATATTAATGTGTATTCTGTTACAGCTCCAGGTATATAGTTATCAGCATCAATAAAACCAATATTCTCTACACCTATACCATCTGCAACTAGAGTTGCTATTAATAGTGCTTCACCTTTACCATAATGAATAAGTCCATCTTCATCGATAATATTTGGTATACTGTCTTTAAGTATATCAGCTAAGACGGGATCCCTTTGATGAATAACTATTGTGGGTCTTCCTGTAACTCTATAGAGAGTCTTAGCTATATCCATCTCCATACCATAAACATTTAGAGGCTTTTGAGTAGAAGCAGAAACAACTATTAACGGCGAATATATAGGCACAGCTCTTAAGACACCCTCAAGAACCATAGGATCCTCATCTCTTGTTGGAACAACTATAGCAGTAGATTCAGCAGTCCTAATAAATTCATCGAAATTAGCTATACCGTATAAACCAGGTTTAGAGCTACCGCCTACACCAAGAAGAACCTGAACCTTGCTAAGCTCATAGATCTTGACAGCACCATATGCCTCAAATCTCGATGGATACCCTACATACATCGATAACACCATACACATTTCTCTGAATTCTATAAGCTTTACAGATTGTTATAAACATATATCAAAGATACAGAACAGCTACGAGAATTTATAGCTAATGTGTTCCGTATGTAGAACACAATAACAGATTCAATCATTCTACATCATCGTAGTCTGTCTAGATCTTAATTAAAGATTTTAAGTAGTTGAGTTATAGACATAAGTTGGGTGCTATATTGATCAAAAAGAAAGAGAAGCCAAAGCTCTCTCTACTGTATGTTGTAGTAATAGTATTGATAATTTTGGTAAGTATTTCAGTAGTGATCATCTCTATATCATTTAACAAAACTCCAAGAAATGGCGAAGGTGTTCCACTATATCTAGGTTCAAGAATTTTTGGAAAGATCGTTGTTGATGAGCTAGAAGTCTCTCTATCTCAGTTCCAGGATACAGCTCTACCTAATCCATGTATATTGATGTTTGGATTAACTACATGTCCACATTGCCACAATATGTATGAGTTTTTCCAAAAACACTATCCAGATAACTATAGAGCTTTCTGGATAGATACTGATAGAACTGCAGCAGAACTCTTCATGATGCTAGTTGATATCGAGACAAAAAACGGTGTACCTCAGCACTACGCTATGGCTGTACCACAGACTGTTATTGTAGTAAATAGCAAAGTGAAGGCTGTTGTAATAGGAGAAGTACAGGAAGCTGAATTCTGGGAGAATCTTCTTAAAAATAATTAGAAATAAAAGCAGTAAACCATGGCCATAAATTAGACTCTAGACCTCTACTCTCGATCTGGAAATATCGCATCTGGTTTCATTTGAACATATCTGGAATTAATTATTTAGGTATACTTGTTGTGTATATCGATATCTGTATCTCTAGTTCCATATTTCTCTACACCTTTTAATTTCTAGTATAGTTGGTTAAGAGATATATGGGTAGTAGATCATGGTCTACTATACATATTCAACAATGCTATATGTTTCATTAACTCCTAAGAGAGCTATAGAAGCTTTGGTAAGTGATGGTCTTCGTGTAGAAGTTTCATACAACAACTTTGTTGCTTTTGGTGGTAAAGCTATTGAAGATAGATATATACATGAAATTCTAGATAATGTTTCAACTATATCTAATAGTGTTGATGTTGTCCATATACCTTATGACGAGATGGAGCCTGAGGTAGCTCTTTCGCCCAATGGTTTAGCTAGATTTATTAAATGGATAGATTTTATCAACAAAATCAATGGAAAAATAGCTGTTATTCATCCTCTCTATGCTGTAAATCGAGCATTAGAGCTTAATCTAGAGTTCTTCAGATATATAGTTAGAGAAGCTAGAGATAGAGGTATAGCCATAGCTATAGAGAACATAATAGAGAAGCACTTGTTTGGATCTAGACCAAAGGAACTTATACAACTTATCTCAGTACTTGATGGAGATGTTGGTATATGTCTAGACATTGGTCACGCAAACATTAACAAGAATATTGATGAATTTCTGAACACTGCTGGAAGATATATTAAGGTAATGCATATCCATGATAATGATGGTTATAGAGATCAACATAAACCACCTACTACTGGTACAGTTGATTGGAATAAGATCGAGACATGGATAATGAGAACAAGATACAATGGTTTTATAGTATTCGAGGTTGTGTGTAGAGATAATATTAATATATGTAGGAATGTTGTTAAATATATCAAGTCTCTACGCATAGCCAACATATAGTGTGGGAATAATTGTTCTGAATATATTCGTAGTCTGATGATTGTAAAACATAGATGTGGAAGTTATGTATCAATAGGTCTATAGTATGAAGAATATATCTCATGAATTATTGTACTCTTCATAGAGATAGATCTTGCTGAAGGTTAATAATATTAAGACATATCAATATTCATCAATAGCTGTTGTAGAAGGTATTGATAGAGTTATCGAAGCTTTAATACTAGAGATGCCTCTGCTTCTAGACTATATCATAATACAGTATAGTATAAGGAAGACTCCCAAAATCATCATCAGAAAGAATTACACTATATAGTTTAATTGAATCTACATTAATCAATTACCAAGCCTCAATAATGTATCAAAAATCACTACAAACAGTAAACAACTTTATGCCATAATTTAGTTACTCAAATAATGGAGAGTGGTAAAGCTTCTTCTTACAAAGTCTTAAATCAGTAAAAACGAATAATCTACATCTATATTAAATGTACTATATAGCTCTATGGTCTAGAGTGTAACTCTAAATCTCTTCACCAATATAGTTAAGACATACAAAGACTAATACACAGAAGAAATACAGTAGAAATCTAGCAACAATTAACAACAATACTCCAAAATTACCAGGCTAGAGTAATAGAAATAGAAGACGAACAAATAAATATATTTCCACAGAATTTATTATAGTTGTACAATATTCGACAAGCTATCCACAAAATCATTGTGTATGAAGTGGGATAATGATTTTAAGAAAAACAGTAATAGGCTACACAGTTACACTAATGCTATTATTCATGGTAACAATTATAGCAATACCTATACACACTCAAAATCAGCTAATCTCTATACGGATAGATGGTGGAAGTGGTAATTGTCACTTCTATGAAGGTGAAAAAGAATATGGATGGGTTTGGTGTCCTTCAGAACCAGTTAATGGAGAGTACATCAGCTGTAGTTGCATAAATATTGGTGGACAAAACTATTCGATATATAAACTCCTTAAAAACCTAGATAATATAGCAATATCGATAACAGGTAGTGGTATCATATTCGATGGACAGAACCATGTAATTAATGGAAATAACTATAGAAATCATAGTATAAGTATTAAGTCTGCAAGTAACATTGTTATTGGGAATATTACTGTAAAAAATTTCAATACTGGTATATACATAGATCAAGCAAGTAATATTGATATTAGATATTGTTCTCTAGAGAATAATGATGTTGGTATATCTATCGGTCCAGGTATTGGGAATGTGCGAATATTTAATAACAATATTAATAACAACAGAATCGGTATTAAAATAAACCATAGTAGTGTCACACTATGCTTAAACAATTTCTTCAACAACTTAAATGATGTATCCATTAGTTTCGATTATATTGTGGCTACCTGGAGTTGTCAAATAGGAGATCGAAATGTAGGAAACTTCTGGCAATCACTAAGCAATCCTGATGATTGTAGAGCCAAAGGTGATGATGATGGTCTCTGCAAAATATTGGATAACAACAATATTGATTTTTATCCGTTTGACAAAATGCTTCCAGTACCAATACCTGAGCCCTTGATCATTCCATTGATAGTATTTATAACAATTCTAGTTTTATCTCTTCGACGAAAATAATCATTCACTAGCTATTAATAGAGTAGTTACATACCTTCTGTATCGATCTACACTACATGTATTAGTTATTATCTTATACACTATCTTTATGTGTCTAATAGGTGAATAAAGTCTATTTTATTTGTTTAAACTACCATCTATAGCTCTCATTTATCTAATGTTTTTACCGCTATTTTCTTTGGTTTATTCCTACAACCAGAACATTATCGATCATAAAGATAATACCCCCCTATACACAAGTTTTACAAAAGATGTATTAATGTATCTCTATATCGCCATTTTATGACATTATCATCTTTACTTATCTTCACAATAACATAGTTTCTCCAACATATGTATAACACTGTTTATCGAAACAAACTATTAGTATTTGACCATGAGGTTCTTCTATCAATTTGCTTAATTAGGCTAAGATCTTTTATCTGGAATCAACATACTATACATAAGCATTTCTCATATGATCCTCTATCAATACTTACAATCTATATATGATTAGTAATAGAATCCATCTCTATTTTGTATTTCCTTCTGCTTTAAATATTTCTAGACGATAACTTACATCAATTTGATATTAGTAAGATTCTCGTTAAAGTTTCCAGAAATAGATCAAACACTATGGTAATACATATAACGACATAAGAATGCAAAATATGTTTAGATAGTAGATCAATAGATTATTAGGGATTGGACATGAAGCATATGTTCTAGTAATAGATAGACAGTAGACTAAATGAATACGAAGCTCATGTAGATGAAGATTATACTGATAATGTGAAGAAGTCTAAACTAGCAACCAAACTTAAGTGGATATAGATCAAACAACACTAAACGCTAGGTAGCTATATGTAATAGATGACCTAAATATAATGTCGATAGATCTACATAATTCAACAAATACTTCAGGCTCTTACCCTACTTCTAATAAGTCTCTTGATATTTGATTATATACATCTATGTTGTAGATCATGAAGAATTCGTGACATCTGATAACAAGTAGGTGTTTCTTAATAATAGCATTCTATATAGAATTCATATAGTAGTAGTGCTAGTTACAACAACAGTCATAAGCCATATAGCTGTTAGACATAGAAATCAAGATATGGGTATGAGATAAACCAAATGATGAACTGATGAGATTCGAGGAAGAATGAAGATATTATAAACAATAGATTATGTAATAAACTTATTTTCTCATTCAATTACATGACATATATAACTATGGTAGAATCATTTATAGTTCTCTCATGTTTATACACCATTCTATCCAATTATAGAAACTAATTCAAAACCAAATAGCTTAAAGAGGTATATAGAAACTCTCTAGTACAATAGTTTTGCATGATTCATGATCAATGAACTCAACAATTGTTACTAAATAAGACTCGAGTTTTATTCTCCATATGAATTATCTACATTAACATAAATTTCCAAATATTATTCCAATATTCTATTACTAAATATGTGAAACATACTTCAGGAGATTCAAAGAGTGTGTAGAGAGTTCCTTACTGACAGTATTATTCTATCTAGGATCTAAAACAAGTAAATCATTTAATATTTATCCAGTAACTCAATACCTAGAGGTTTAAAAATATATGACTAATTTAAACGAATATGTTATGAGGTTGGCTAGAGAGATAAGGAGGCATCCAGCTTCGTTATTGATGTGGTTAGATGATGCTGGTGGTTTTAAGATTAATGATGAATATTTTGTTTTAAAGGTTGATGGTTTTGCTGAATCAAGAGCTAGATATCCTTGGTGTAGTTATCGCGATCTTGGATTTAAAGCCGTTACTGCAGCTGTAAGTGATGTTTTTTCTAAAGGTTGTAGACCTTATGTGTATGCTGTTTCTATAGGTGTCAGATCGGATAATGTTGATGTTGTCGAGGAGATGGTTAAGGGGGTTAATGATGCTGTTAATGTCTATGGTGGTTTCATAGAGAATGTAGATACTAATGTAGGCAACGACATATGGATAGATGTATTCATTTTAGCTACATGTAGATATCTTCCTTTGCAGAGAAGAACTAGATCTGGAGATATGCTTATTATCCCTAGACCCATAGGATTATCATATATAGCCTACATAGAGTATACAAGGAATAGGGTACCCATAGATGAGGACGTTAGGAAGTTTTCTTGTAGACCTTCCATAGATCCAAAAATAGTTGACTGTATAGAGAGAGCGAGAATAGGCTTAACAGGATCAATAGATATAAGCGATACTCTCTATGAAACTATAGAGATTCTATCCAAACTAAATAACGTAGGTATCTACATAGATTTTGATCCCCATGAACTTCTACATCCAATAGCCTTAAATTATGCATATAGTGAGAACCTAGAAAAGATAGATATCATTATGGGATCTAACGAAGAATATACACCTATTTTAGTGGTTAACAGAATGTATATGGATGAAGTCTTAGAGCTTATGAGGAGCATAGGATTTAAACCATATGTAATAGGCATAGCTATAAATACTAAAACATTATCAATAAGAGGTCTACCGCTTAAGAAAACATCTTGGGATTATGTGTCTGGTAAAATAGTGTAGTGTATGTAGATGCCGATAATCAATATGTGGTTGTTTAAAACTGAAGCTCTATCATTATTAAAGCATTCAATACTTATAATTAATTTTTAAATGTGGTAGAATTAGTTGTTTATGTCACGCTTCTAGATAGCGTTACATGTTTCTTGACTTTAACGCATCTCGATAATAGATATCATATTTTAAATTATTTGAGGAAAACACCTACGTAAGGATTTAATCTTAGATGATGGTAAAGAAATAATATAGGAGTTTAATCATTCATTAAATAATATATAGATTCATTAAGTAGATGATAAGTTTCTATCAAACCTCTATTCTGATATATATATTAACATATTAACTGTATTACTGTTCTCTTTAACAAAGTTTAAAAGCTTTTCAATGATTTAGCTTAAACTGGTGAACTAGGCTTTGGCCAAACCCTCTACAACTGCTATTCATGGACATGAACATAAAGATAACTATGGATCACATGTACCGCCTATATATCTTGGTGTAGTATATGAATACATAGATTATGAGTTGAAGGAGGCTGTATTTACTGATAGAGGTAACTACCTTAGGTATGGAAGAGAAGAAAACCCAACAACAAGAGCATTAGAGAGAATAGTTGCCAAGCTAGAGAATACTGAAGACGCACTTGCATTCAATAGCGGTATGGCTGCAATATCTACAACATTCATATGGAGACTAAAACCTGGAGATAGAGTTATTGTCCCTATGGAGCTCTATAGCTCAACTCTTGCACTACTCAATAATATTGCTCCTAAACTCAATATAAAGTTATCTAAGGTATGGCCTTCAGCAGAATCGATTATTGAAGCAGTAGATAGAGATACTTCTATAATATTCTTAGAGGTTATGACCAATCCTACGAACAAGGTTATAGATATCGACTATATCTACAAGAGCATAGATATTGAGAAGACTGTACTTATAGTTGATAACACGTTTACAACACCTATACTACTTAAGCCAGTTAGGTATGGCGCTAAACTTGTGATACATAGTATGACTAAGTACTTTGGGGGACACAACGATGCTGTAGGAGGAGTTGTTGCAGGATTATTAACAGATACAAAGGTTCTCTGGGAATGGAGAAGAATGTTTGGAGGAATTCTACAGCCATTTGAAGCGTACATGATTTTAAGAGGAATCAAGACGCTAGAGATAAGATTTGAGAAACACAGCAGTAATGCTAAAGCTGTTGCTGAATACCTAGCTGAGCATAGTAGAATCGAGGAAGTTATGTATCCAGGTCTACAGAAAGATCCATACCATGGAATTGCTAAGAAACTGTTTGAGAAACCTCTATTTGGAGGTGTAGTTAGTTTCAAGATAAAGGGTGGTTATCAAGATGTCGTGAACTTCTTAAAGAGGCTGAAGCTGGTTAAGAGATGTCCAAGTTTGGGAGGAACAGAGAGTATGGCTGTTCTACCTGTTAAAGCCGGGGCTATGTTTATAGAGCCAGAACACAAAGTTAAGCTCGGGATTACTGAGAATCTTGTCAGACTTTCTGTAGGGCTAGAAGATGTTGATGATATAATAGAAGATTTATCTCAAGCTCTGAACATATAATTCTTACTAAAATTTAACTATTCAAACTAGAGGATCTTGTTATTCACATAAGCATTTACATAGATTGATTATCTGGATAAAATCTGCTAAACCCTTTCGAGAAAGTATATCAATTACTGTTGCAATACTGTTTACCGGTATTAAGTAGAGAGATCCTGATAGAGCTACTCCATCAATGTCCTTTATGAGTCCTTTAGATCTATATCTCTTATTATTTATAGAAATTGTTGTTCCATTCATAACCTTGTATATCCTTGTCTTAATATTTTTAGGTGTATCTTCAACAACTTTAAGCAATACGTATCCTGAAGACTTCATCTCTTTTCAACCTCTTCAATACACAAATCTTCTCTACATCTAACACTTGCTTCAGCTAGTGCTGATGAAGCTTCTTTCCCTCTCCTAATAACGTTAATTATGTTCCTCAATATATTGCTCCTGATGTTTAAAAGAGTTTTAACACATTCCAGCATTACAGTATTACCGCTTTCTCTAGCTTTTTTCAACAATTTTTCTATACATTCATCTATATGGATAAGAGCTGAAGTAGCATGTTTTAGTGCACACCATATGTTTTCCCACGAGGATCTTATATCAGAATCACTTTTAGTTGCCTCAATCCTTTCTATAAGAAACATTATCTGACCAACAAGTTTTCTCTGCTCTCTAAACATGTCTATAATATCTCCAAAGATAGGTAAACCTGTAGATGAATCGATTTCTATCAAGTGTTGTTCTACATGATTTATATGACCTATAGCGTATATGAACTCTTGAAGTAATGCTTCTTCCCAAACAGCCGCTTTTTTCATATTTTCTTCACGTACCTGCTGCATCCTTGCTTCACTCTAGCTGAATTTTTTATGCACATATATGCATAAATTTAGAAGCTTATAAACATTACCTCAAGTTCCATACATGGATACAGTTAGTTATCTGTATCTAATTCAACAGATGATTCACTACATTATTAACTCAATATACATCTACGCAAATCTTCTACAACACTCTCTAACTCTGTAAGCACATTATCTAATGAGCGTTGATCTCCCAATCTTATAGCCTCTAGACCCATTCTTAGAAGCTCTATAGCTTCATAGAGAGCTTCACAATTACTTCTTTTAATAGATTTGTTACCAATCTCTAGTACTGTATTTTTAAGCTCTTTAACAATGTTCTCTATATTATTAATCTTGCTATCCAGTTCTCTAATTTTCTCGAAAATATTCTCGATATCTGGTACATTTAATCCATGTTCCATAAACTCTCTATCAATAGAGCTTTGTTTACTAGATCCTTCTACAGAACTACTTCGCATATTTCGAGAATCTGTGTAAAAACTGGCCTTTAGTGTATAACCTTTATCTGTCCTAACAACAATTCCTCTAACCCTCAGCTTAGTTAAAATAGTTCTAACGGTTCTTAGATTAACACCAAGGTATTCAGCTATTTCAGAAGGTTTTGCATTAGGATGCCACTTCAGATACTCTATAACCTTATTAACAATATCCTGTATACTCAAAGTAGAGCCCATAGCAGTCTCATAATTAGCAAGAATATATTTCTTAAGCTGAATCAACACATATTCTAACACTAGATACATTCATCAATAACTTAAACAAACACAAGCAACGTATTACTGAACATCTTTAGTGGTATTATAGCAATTCTGAATAGAAACACTACTCTAGAAAGCTGATCAAGCTAACATTGATTTCTGTTGCTACCTTGAATAAAATGATTATGATCTATCTAGATATAGATGTTAGCTAATGAATTATTTTATCAGTTTAAAAGATTTTAGTATATGAGGTATAGCATTGGTGTAACTTATGGATAGAGGATTTGAATTTTTGGACCATACAGCTGATGTTCTTATAAAGGTTTGGGGAGAAAGTATTGAAGCAGTTTTTGAAGAAGCTGCTGAAGCAGTTTTTGAAATTATAACTGATACAAGTAGAGTTGAACCAAAAGTTGGTACACCTATAAATATTTGTGGATTTGATATAGAAAATCTTCTGTATAGATGGCTTGAAGAAATGCTGTATCATCATGATAGTAAAAACATGGTCTTCAGCAAGTTTATCGTAAATAAAATGTATGAGATTAATGGAGAAGAGAAGCAGATATGTATCGAGGGATATATCTATGGTGAAGAGTTTCAGCATAATAAACATGAACCTAGAACAGTTGTGAAAGCTATAACATATAATGAGATGAGGCTCTGGAGAGAGAAAGAGAAGTGGTATGCAACATTTGTTGTAGATATATAGCCCATTAATGGATATAACCAAGGCTCAAATAATGTAGAGTATACTTGCTAGAGTTCTCGATATATTTATCATTTTGTATAGCGATAGAATATTGAATAATAGGTAAACTTAGTGTGCAATGATTTTGTCTGAGGAATAGGCATAGATAGAATTCTAGAACTACACATCTATTACTTCGATATAGAATAATAGAGCTGTTACCTAGATCCTACATAACTATAAGCTATATTTACTTCTTTAACAAGTGTAGATTAGATGAGAGGTAAAAGATATATTGGTGCAGTTAAATATCAAGATGAATAGACATTAGATTGTATGAAGAATACCCCTGGAGCTGATAATCTAAATAAATGATGATAAGGCATTTGTCTGATCACAGTCCATATCTTGAGAATGATAAAGAATCTTTGAGTAATGATCATCATGAAGACTATATGACGAATTATTAATGTAGATGTAACTATTCTCTATCTAGAAACTCTGAAAAGAATTGGCTTCATCAAAGCTTTTGACTTCGATAAAGTACTGATGTTCTCAATCAATTTAGTTATGTCCATTACCTCTACATCAATACCACTTAGCAAACAACTAGTTCAACTTATTACACAATAAACAGAAAACAGATATTAAATCTAGCACCAATAGAGCTTAGAATCGGTATAGCAATATGAACAATATGTTTAGCAATATTGTTGTCACAGGTGGAGCAGGTTTCATAGGTAGCCACTTTATCGATTTGCTGATTGAGAAAGGTATAGCAGATCATATTATCGTGATAGATAACTTGAGTAGCGGATCTATAAACAATATCAGGGATAAGCTAGATACAGGAAAAGTTGAACTTGTTGTTGCAGATCTAAAGAATTTCGATAATTCATGGGTCAACAAGTTTCGAGATGCTGATGCTATTATACATCTAGCTGCCAACCCTGAGGTTAGGATATCATCTATAGAGCCTAAGATACATTTCAATGAGAATATTGTTGCAACATTTAATGTTCTAGAGGCTTCACGTATAAACGATGTAGATATACATTTCTTTGCATCAAGCTCTACAGTCTATGGAGATGCTAGAACCATACCTACACCAGAAACACATCCCTATGCGCCTATATCTGTTTATGGAGCTTCTAAAGCTGCATGTGAAATTCTTTACCATTCATACCACAGCCTATATGGTTTCAGCATCGCTATAGCTAGATACGCAAATATAATAGGTTCACGTTCTAGACATGGAGTTATAGTTGACTTTATCAACAAATTAAGAAGAGATCCCATGAAGCTTGAGATACTAGGTGATGGAACACAGAGAAAGAGTTATTTACATGTAATAGATGCTGTAAATGCATCACTACTACTTCTCCAGCTTTGTGCACGAAATAAAGGTTACCATGTGTATAATGTTGGAAATCATGACTGGATTACCGTAAAAGAAATAGCAGATATAGTTGTAGATGAAATGGGTCTGAATAATGTTGAGTACATATTTAGACCTTCTACTTGTGATGGTCGTGGATGGTATGGCGATGTAAAGTTTATGTTGCTAGATATAACAAAGTTAAGAGAATTGGGCTGGACACCATCTATGACTTCTACTGAAGCTGTGAGAAGGACTGTTAGAGAGCTTTTAAAAGAACTTTAACTTATTAGTTCTTCTCTACATTTATCTATCTTCTCTTTAAGTTTAAGTGCATTATCTTCTGGAGTAGAGTCATATGTAAAGTTTCCTCCACCAGTTTCAATACCTGCTGCATACTTAATCTTGCTTTCATCTCTAAACATACCGTAGATCTCTATATGAAGATGATAGTAGCTATAGCTACCTTTGAGAGGAGCTTGATGTAATACCATTATGTATGGTGATGGTTTTGAAAACAATATCTTGAGTCCACATAGAACAACTTTAAGAACTTTGGCCAAATCCTTTACCTCATTATTTGTTAATTGTGTAATAAGTTGAACATGTCTTTTAGGATAGATATGTACCTCGAAAGGCCAGTGAGCATAAAATGGGATAAAACCCATCCAGCAATCTGAACTATATACTACTCTAATCTTATCAGAGGATTCAACTTCTAGAATCCTACAGAAAAGACATTCATTATTTTTACGCCAATACTCTTCAGCATTCTTTAACTCTCTCTCTATTTTAGAAGGAATAAATGGTGTTACATATATCTGGCTATGTGGATGTGTTAATGAGACGCCTATCTCCTTTCCTTTGTTTCTAAACCATATGAAATAGGTAGCGTAACTCTCTTTCTCAATCTCTTTCTGTTTCTCTATAACAAGATCTAGAATATAAATAACATCATCTAGTGGCAAATCACTTAAATCATCAAGAGAATGAATAGGTGACTCTACAACAACATAACATCTGCCTACTGATTTAGCTGTTACATAGAAACTATGTCTAGATGGTTCTGGAGGTTCTGGAATTAGCATAGGAAATCTATTCTCTAATATTAGTGCTCTCCACCCATATCCTGTTTCTGGCGCTCCAGGACAAAAAGGACAGTAGGTTTCTGGTTGCCAAGGTCTATAACCACGTAGATTTGACACCATTATCCATTCTCCTTGAACAGGATCCCAGCGAAGCTCCATAAACACTTTCTCTCTATCCCTCATAATCATCGCCATGAACAGTAAGGCCTCTATCTATTTTAACAATCCATCCACGTACACCATATCTAGAGTCTATAATGTTTTTAACTGCTTTTTCAGCAGTCTCTTTATCTCTAAAGAGAGCTATAACAGCTCCTCCTAAACCAGCTCCAGAAAGTTTTGCCCCTAAGGCTCCAAACTCTATTAGTTTCTCAACCAGAGAATCTATTTGAGGTAGACTCACATCATAAAGTTTGCTAAGGAGCTTATGCTGATATGTCATAACTTCACCAACAACATCTAGAACGCCTTTGTTCAATAATTCTCTAGCTCTGTTTATCTCCACTTCAAGTGTTTCTGAAATCTCTTCAACATCAATAGCTCTTCCCTTTATGGCCTTTAGAGCAAGAATAGTAGATCTATGAGACTTTAGTGTATAGAGTATTCTATCTCTAGGTTTTTCGTCAAGAAGTTTTATGTATGGTATTAAGGTAGTTAGATCTAGGTACTCCCACCTAGGCTCCCAATACCTTAGGCCAAGAAGCTCCTTTAAATCTCTAGAAACTATATCCACTAGTTTAGATAGACCTTCCTCAATCTCTTTCTGCCTCTTGGGATGAATTTCTGCTGTACTATGCCTAATACCTGTATCAATAACAGCAAAAAATCCTCCAGAGAGATTTAGTATATCTATATTGTAGGGAGGTCTAGTCTCTATATATACAATATTTCCAAAAGCTGCTGCATACTGATCTAATCTTCCACAAGGTATCCCCATAATATCGTGCTCAGCTCTATAGGCATATTCAGCTATAGCTTTAGTATCTAGACCAAACCCGAATAACTCGTTGAAAGCACCAATAAGAGAAACTAATAACGTGCCACTACTGCCTAATCCAGAACCCATTGGTATCCAGCTACGTATCCAGATTCTTGCACCATCTATACTATATCCATCTTCTTTAAGTACTGAAACTGCTGCACGAACATAATTTCCAAACCATTTAGGTGAATCAATAAGGTTTGGAGCATCTACTGGAAAGATATCCAGATATCTAGAGCCTTCGTCAAGCATGTTACCAGAACCTACAATCAAAAGTCTATCTCCACTTCGTCTAATTGCTACATATGTTCTAAGATCTATACCAACAGCAACTACGGGTAAACCTTTATAATCTTGATGAGTATTGAGGAAATCTAATCTACCAGGTGCAGAAACAACAACTTCATGTTTAGATCTGAATATATCTTTGAATTCTTTTACAACAAGATCTACTTGTGACTGTTCACTCATTTTAACGACCTATCCACTAGCTTTATGCTGCAGAGGTTAAAGATACTTTGAGTTAGTGTAGTTAAATGCACAAGTAAAGCTTGAAGCAATTTATCTTTTAAAGTATTTTAAATTCATTAAAGATACTTCTATCGATACTTCAGAATAGACTAAAAAGATACTCAAATCAGATAGATACCACAAACCTTACTACACCCTATAAACATACTATTATGTTCAGTAAAAACATATGTGACGTATTTCTGACACAAGTTATCGATCTAAAAGAAATTGATGTAAACCTAGCACTCTTCTGAAGATGCTTACATATATCTAAATGTGATGAAGCACATCACTACTGTATATATGTCTGTAAGCATTGTATCTATGTATGTCTTGATTCTATAAAAAGTGTTTTGTAATAGATAATGTTTGTGATTCAGATGGTTAGATGTGCAACAATATATAGAATATCATTGATATGAGTATTAATATGCTCATCAAGAATACAAAGAATAGAAATGAGTGCTCCATAGAATGCTGAATTCTTTCTAAAGCTGAAAATATTTTTATCAATAGATTTTCTATATATTTCTCGAATTCAAGAAACTTTTTAGATATTGTCATCATATATTCTATAGTTTTTAATTCAATAATGATAAAAGGTATGTCTATATGAGCTAGATTCTGTAGAACTTTTGTAACACTATTCGATAATCTTCTTGAGATTGCTTCTGTTTTCTGCTTATTCTTAAGAAGTTTCTCAGAGAGTGTATTGAAGATTTTGTCGATATTCGTACCAAGGGTACGTATTAGATATCTACTTAATTCATGTACTTTGTAGAAAGCTTTAGATTTTATACAATATGTTTTAACCACAAATAGCGTAGTTATGACAATGATTGTTAGTGTTTCTAAAACTGTTAACGAGTCTCTAGTTACTAAAAATAATGATGTAGCGATATAGTATAACATAATGTTTAGTGATACTATATCCAACAATGTGTTGATCTTTCTCCCGTTTTTCTCATTCATGATTAAGAACACTATAGATAACATTACATAAGCAACCAAGCCTATGAAATCTTTAGCGTGTTGAATGAAGTAAAATGCTGTTATCGCTATCGAGACTATGGATACTGTAGAAACTATCTCAACCCTATGTGTATATATCATGCGTTCTACAGCTATTGTAAACAATACAACAATAGATATCTTAAACCCTGCTTCTATAGCTACATAGCTTCTGACTAAGAGACCCATTGTTGTTGCAAATAACGCTACAGCAACTAGATACATCTTCATGTAGTTTATGATCGAGTACATAACTTTATCATGTTCGTTTATCGACATGGATATCAGCTTCTTATATTATGTCTAATGAGATTATATAGCATATAGATTAGTGCTACAAACATAGTCATAGATATTATCAGTAGATAGGAAAGTTTTCTAAGCAACATAAGCTCAGTATATCTCATACAGTTCAATATATATATAGTGAAGGTGAATATGAAAGAGGATATCGAGATCATTAATGTGTATTTCTGTAGCTGAAGAGCATCACCTAACCCCAAACGTGTCATCATTGGTTCTCTGCGATCCATGTGGGCCTTGAAATAGATTATGTTATACACGATGGATAGTGAGACCTTAACTGCTGCTATAACTAAAACAACTACATATATCCATGAATACGTAATGTTATGCGAAATCGCAGAAAACATAAACACTTTAGCTAAGAATCCTATAGAAGGTGGCATCCCTAGAACAGCCATAATCGATAGTAATGTAGCAAGAGATTCTGTAGGGCTAATCCTGTATATATATCCAAGCCTTCTAATATCTCTCTCATGAGCTACAAGTTCTATGAATCCAGAATCCATAAACATCGATACCTTGTATATTGCGTGAGCAACAGTATACAGAGTTGATGCTTCTATAAACAATATGTCACCAGACATCACATATAGAGCTATTAGAACAGCTATTATAGATGTTTCAGATGTAGTGCTATAGGCTAAAAGTCTTTTGATATCGCGTTGTAAAGATGCTTGCATAGCTCCATAAAGAGTTGTCAAAAGTCCAGAGAACAAGACTATAGAACTAAATAATGCTCTATCTATGGAGTAGAAACTCAGCATATATAGAGCGTATATCCCCATCTTAACCATGAGTCCTGATAGAATTGCTGAAGCTGGTGATGGAGCTACTGAATGAGCATCTGGTAGCCAGAAATGTAAAGGAAATATAGCTGCTTTTGCAAAAAAACCAAAAAGAATTAGTATAAGCACGATAGGATCTGTAATAAATAGTGATAGACTTTTCAAAGGTGTTGTAAATGCTTCTGTTAAACCTGTAATAGCTAGAAGTATGAAGAGAGATATATCGGTTGGAACCATAGAGAACAATAGATACTTTATTGCGGCTGCCATAGAGATTGTATCACCTTTATAGATATAGTCATAAGCTATCAACAAGAACCCCAGCAATTCACCTAATAACCAAAATGTGACAAGTTCTATTAAATTTCTCGATATGAAGGTAAACAATATTGATAGAAGAAGTAGATCGATAATAGGTACAAGTGTTAGTGTTCCATATTTTGATCTCGAATAACTAGTTGTATAGAGAGCAAGAACAACACCTATAACTATGGATGTAGCTACAAGCATGCTATTGAATAGATCTTCTCCCCATAGATTTATTGAAAGAGATAGGAAGCTCAATATTCTGAGAATAGATCCATATATAATTCTTCTCGCCATAAATAGATTACCTATGAGCATCAGCGTCATAGGCACTACGAACCTCATTACTATTGAGTCAATCATTTATTGCACCTCTTAGCTACATCAATTCTCTTAATGTATAACTTTTAACTCTATAGTCTAGCTATCTGAAAACACTATATCTATGTATCTTTTGCTATCCATAACCATATATCCATATGATACGAAAATATCTCTCACATAATTATGTGCCGTGAGAAAAATACCTAAAACAATAGTTACTATTACTAAGATAATCAATATAGTCAAAGGTAGCACAAGTTCTCTAGAAACACCATTATTATTGATACATACAGACGAATCTGAAGCTCTAGGTAAGTATCTGATAATCATCCTCATATATCCTAGTGCACAAAGACCTGTTGATATAAGAACTATAGCAGCTCCCTGAGGAAACCCTGCTTTAACGAACCCCATAGCTAGATATGTTTTGCTCCAAAAACCTGGTAGAAGAGGTATTATTCCAAAGAGATTCAATAAACCTATAACTAGAGCTACGTATGGAATAATTATCATTGATCTATTACTACACTTACCTCTGGCTACACGTTTTATAGTTGCAGCACTAAATATTATAGACATATCTCCTAACCCATTTGAAATCAAATGTAGAATGACTCCACCAATTGCTTCACCAATACCTATCGTTACACCAAGTAAAGATAAACTGAATTGAGATATAGAGCTATATGCCACTAATTTACGTATACTATTCTGTCTAGATACAAAAGCTGCTGAAACTATTGTAGACATTCCGCCGATAATCATGAGCAAAATTAGGAGAGTATTTCTAAAATCTTTAACAAGAGTATCTATACCGAATATCGTGTAATAGAATCTAATTAAACCATAGATACCGATTATATCAGCTGATGCCGTGAAGATGGCTATAGCTGGTAGAGGTGCAACTTTATATACTTCTGGAAGCCAGAAATGGTTAGGCATTATACCAGATTTAAAAAGAAAAACCCATGTAGCTAATGCTAATACAATCTTGGAGATGAAAACTATATCTCCATAAACATTACCAGAGAAAACAACCTCTGCTTCTATATTAGAAGCTTTTAGAGCTATATCAGCCATATTTAGTGTTCCATAAGAACCATAAACCATAAATGTAACTAGAAGTAGAAATGATGTAACAATAGTTCCACTAATACCATAGATTATTGCTACTCTAATAGCTTTTGGATTATCTTTATGGATACTAGTTATAGCGTAGGACGATATAGCTACAAGCTCTATAGATACATAGAGATTAAATATGTCTCCTGTAAAGAGAGATCCAACCACACCTGAAGTAAGTAGAAATGCTAGAACATAGTATAGAGCCTTTACATTTGGTTCTATGAATTGAATTGAAAACAAGAGCGATAGAAGTAATGCAAAAGAGGCTAGCAGAGCTAATATACAGCTAATACCATCTACTACATAGATTACGCCCAACGGTGGTGGAAATCCACCAAATCTATAAACTAGTAAACCTATGGAATTTACGTACATGAAGATCTTTATATTGAGTAGCAAACCAATTAATGCTAAAGTAGCTGCTATTAAATCAATTAATCTTTCTCTAACTGAAATCGTGTGCAGAAGAGCAATAATTACTGATGAAATCAGGTATAGGAGCGATATAACCCCTACCTCAATAGCCATAGCCATAGCTCTTCACTCAAATATTTTCTTTATAATGTTCTCAAGATCTCCAACAATAATTTTCTTCACTTCACTAAGATCTTCAGATTTTGGAGTAAGCCAATGTATATATAGATTCCCTCTATTACTATCAATATGTATTACTATTGTTCCTGGAGTATTTGTGATTGTTGATGCCAAGAAAGCTATACCATAGCTAGATCTAAGATCAATAGGTATCTTTACTACCTTAGGTTCGAGTTTTACCTTTCTGCTAAATACTATTTTAGCTATCTCTATATGTTCTTTAAGCTCTATGACGATGAATCTTAGCAAGTATTTGAAGAGATAGAGTAGCCTAGCTATATCATTAATATTCAGCTCTCTTTCGATAAGCTTTGCTTCAGTAGCTATAGCTACAGTAATTGAAAGTACTAGTCCTGAAATGATAGTCAATTCTGTAGCAAATCCTGTAAATACTATGTATAGAATGAACACAAAGATAGAGATAACAATCTTATTCCATATCCTCTTCATCTTCTTTCTCCTTAAGAGAAACCCTTATATCGTCTGTTCCAAAATAACTATAGTATAGCACGGATAATCCAAGGAGAAATATCGTGATAGAGAGACCTATAACTATAGCTGTTAAGACAAATGCTTGAGGAAGTGGATCTACAGCAGAAGATACTACAACACCTAGATCCTCTGGATTCTGAGGCTTTATACTAATTATTGGAGGTGAAGGATAGCCTCTTTCGACAACTCTATAACCAAGCGATATAGCAAGAATATTTATAGAATCAGAGAATATAACGAGCGACATAATTTTCTTCAATACAGAATGTCTAGCAAATATACCATAAGACGCCACAACTATATTGACCACAAATGCTACTACGGCGATTGTGAAAATCATGGATAGAAGTTCTTGCGTCAATTGATATCCTCCTTCAACTTGTCTATGGCATGTCTTTTTTCTCTATACATAACAAAGAGTATCAATACATATGAGAATGCTGTAGCTACTGCTGCAAATTCAAATAAATTGAAGAGAAATATCGATCCCGCTAAAGGAGTATTTAGAAACATATTTGGCATAGAGAATTGTGAGTCAGTTTTTACTTGATTCTGCATGATATATGCCCAAGTATTAGTTATTAACAATGTGAATAGAGGTAGCAAAGCTGTGAATAGTATGAGCAATAAAGATACTAACCGTATTCCTAGAAGAAATTTAGTTGATAAACCTATTCTATGTAGAACATCTAGAGAGAAAACGATTATGCTTAAAGCTATAGCTGTAGCTATAACAGCTCCCGCTTGAAACCCTCCTCCAGGTGTTAAATGACCGTGAACAGCTAGCGATAAAGCAATTACTATAGTAACTAGTACTATCAATTGTGTAGAGATTTTGATGGTAAACGGCATTACACGATTCTTCACCTTTTCTTTATGAACATCACGAAACAGAAGTGAAACACCTACAACAGCAGCAAAAAGCACCATTGTTTCAAATACTGTATCTATACCTCTGTAATCCCATATAATAGCTGAAACAGCATTTAATGAATATGAAGTTAGTGTTTGATTCCATGGATTATAGGTATTGATTAAAATGTTTTGAGCAAGCTTCCTCAACTCTCTAGCTGGTAGAATACCTAAATGTCCTACACTAAGAGCTACTCCAAGAGATATCGCGAAAATCCCTAGCGATATCGCTACAACCAGATTTCTCATCCTTCTACTAACCTTAGTCATTCTTCATACCTCTTGGTCTTTCTCAACACAATTATCAATACAACCGGTAAAATGACTGTAGATATAGGGATGTAGACTAGAGCTATATCAGGAGCCATAAGTACATAGTATATGATTGTATAGCATACACCTAGAAGAGATAAGTAAACTACAGCCGTCAAAAGATCTTTTTCGACAACAGTTAGATATGCTGCGACTACCGAGAAAAACGAAGCTATTAATACAACTAAGAGAGGCAGTATCATCTATACTCCCTCTCTGTAGCTTCAGCCTCATCATCTTCTATCTCTCTGTATCTAGACATATATGCTGCCCTCATAAGAGCTTGACTACCTGCTGGTGCTACCAGTAGTATCAGTATGGCTGAAACAATACATAGTGATGCTAGATACACTCTCTCCCAACCCATTTCGATCTGAGCTAGAGCAACTAGAGCTAAACCAATCAAAGGAACTACAGTTCCACCTATAGCTGAAGCTGTAGCTGCATGAATTCTTGAAAAAAAGTTAGGTAATCTGAGTACACCTATAGCTCCAGTAAGCTCAAAGAATCCTCCGATAAGTAAAAGAACAATACCTACAAGCTCAACTGCTTCTACAAATAGCTGTAGCATCTATATCAACCCATATCTCTATGTCTCAAAGCTCTAGATATACATACATCTAGAGCGTAAGCCCAAAGAGCTATGAGCATCATAGGTGTAGCTACTAAAGGTCTATTTACATAGAAAGCTATCAACGCCATAAATACAGTAAGATCATAACTTAAAGCATCTACAGCAACAATTCTATCAAATATAGTTGGTCCTCTAACAATTCTAATTAAAAACATTATAGCAGAAAAAAGATAGACTATCAATATGAACTCGACTACATATTCTGTAAAGCTCATAACCTATACCAGAGACTTCCTACATATAATCAACTTTTAAAAATATATGAAAATCTTTATAGACTAATGTCTATACCATTCCACAGTACAGATGCTCTAGAGTTAAAGCAGTAGTAAAGTTGTAAATACATTGATGAAAACATTGAAATTATTGAATAAACTCTTAGCGAGATTAACTAAGGTAGTGAGGCTACTGGAGAATTAGAATAAGTCTCGAGACCTTAAGTACATACACTACAAAAGCTTTGTTTATGGATAAAGCCAATTAAATAGCATAGGTATTACAAAAGTATTTTCTGTGTAATATTATTTTCAGCTAACTCTCTCTGGATATAATTCAGCGTAAGGATGTATAACTAGGTTTCGCACTAGATATATTTACCACAGGATGATTATCATGGTATTACAAAAACTTGAAAGTTCCGCTATTGAAGAGTATTTGAGTAGTTATGAATGGGCTGTAAAAGATAATGCTAATGTACCTAAAGCTGTAACCGGTTTGCTGAGCCATGTCCTAGGTTCAGCTCTCTATGAGGAGACACTAAGGCTTCTGCCAATGGATTCGCTTAGGCTTCATGAAGATGGATGGATCTATATATATAAGATTAGAGATGGATCTATAGTTAAGCCTTATTGTGGTGGAATAGACTCTAAACCTATTGTGGAAAGAGGTCTCAAAACCCCTACGGTTGCTTCTAGACCACCAAGGCACCTAGATTCTGCTGTAGATCAAGTTATGAATGCTGCCTACATCTTTAGCCAGGAGAGAACAGGTGCTATAGGTCTTTATGGAATTGATGTAACTCTAGCTCCATTCATAAGAAGAGACAAACTCGACTATAGAGCTGTTAAACAAAACATTCAGCGCTTTATCTTCAACATGAACTACCCATTAAAAGCTGGACAAAGTCCTTTCTCAAATGTTGTTTTCGCTATAAGCAACAAGTTCTATAGAAGCCAGCCAGTACCTTTACCGGAACAAAAGTTTAGGTTCGTTCTAGATACTTATGAGAACTATATCGATGAAGCTGAAATAGTCTTGAAGGCATTTACAGAAGTGTTTGTTGAAGGAGATGCCCTACATCAGCCATTCACATTCCCTATACCTACAGCGATAATGAATAACGATATGGAGAAGATACTTAATAGCAATGAGGATCTAGGGAAAAGCTTCTGGGGTATGGTTGCCAAAGTCGGGCAGATGTATTTCCTAAACGGCTATCGCCACAAAGCTGAAGACTTATTCAGTTTCTGCTGTAGATTGTTGAGCGATATGGGTAGAGTTAGAGAGATTCTACATCAAGCTAAAGGTATGTGGGATATGCCTCCGTCAGTTGGATCCATAAATGTTGTTGTAATTAATTTACCGAGACTAGCTATGATCGCTAGAATATCAGATGAGAGAAGAATGTTCGATAAACTTGATGAACTGCTAGAGATTGGCAGAGAAACACTTATGTGGTTTAGAGCTAGATACCAAAAACTATTTGCGGAAGGCATGTATCCAATGACTAAAGAATACATAGATCCTACAGATCCATTCAAATTCTACTACAACACAATCGGTGTTATAGGTATGGCCGAATATGCATCTGTAATGATGGGGAACCCATTTCTCTGGCTAAAGATGCAGCCTTCTGATATACCCAAGGTTGTTAAGCTATATAGCGATATACTTAGATACATAAGCAAGAGGCTTCAAGAGTTTGAAGAAGAAGATGAAGTGCTATATAATGTTGAAGAAGTACCGGGAGAAACACTAGGAGTCAAACTTGCTTGGAAAGATGTATCTTTTGCTAAAGAGCTCACCAGATCTGAAGATCTCTCTATCTATATACCTGTTGGTGAAGTTGATGGAAGAAAGAACCCCTTCTATACAAATCAGCTTACACCACCCTACACAACTCTACACCTCAGGCATCAGCTAGAGATAGAATCACAATGCCAGAAACTCTTTACAGGTGGCGTAATTAAACACGTGTTCGTGGATAAAGAACTTTCACTAGAGACTGTAGCTAGATTTGTTACAAGAACTCTTAGAGAAACAGACATAGTCTATATGTCTATAACACCTACGGTAGCTGTATGTCCTTCATGCGGACATAGATCGATAGGTAGAGTAACCAGATGCTCAAATTGTGGAGCACCTATGGATTTGTGGAGCAGGATAGTGGGGTATTATAGACCAGTTAAAGCATGGAACAGCGGAAGAGCTGCAGAATTTAATTTAAGAAGAGATCTATCAAGAGAAGTAGAGGAACTCGCTATATAGATTACGTGAAACTGTAGCTCTTCTCCTACCTGATCTACAAACCATATATATTTGTTCTCTGGATATACTACACGGGTACCTAAATGACTAAGGTTGTTGCAGCTATCCCTGCTGGTGGAGAAGGAACTAGGCTTAGACCTTATACAGAGGTTATCCCTAAGCCTATGATACCTATAGGAATTGAGGAAAAACCTGTCCTTGAATATGTTATTAAATGGTTGAAGAAGTTCGGTATAGATGATATAGTTCTTCTTGTTGGATATAGATGGAAACAAATAAGAAACTATTTTGGTGATGGATCTAGATTTGGTGTAAACATTAGGTACAGTATAGATAACGATAATTATAGAGGTACAGGTGGAGCGCTACTGAACGCCTTTAAGAATGGGTTTTTCGATAGCGATATAGTTTTGGTATGGTATGGAGATATAATTGCTCCCATAGATGTATCTAGCCTAATTGCTAAACATATTGAAAGAAAAGCTGATATCGTTATTGTTTTAGCTAATAGATACAAAGTTCCCGTAGGTGTTGCTAAAGTTGATAAAGATAAGGTTATAGGGTTTGAGGAAAAACCTTGGATAAACCTGTATGTATCTCTAGCTATACTAACCATTACGCCACAATTGTTGACATATGCTGAAGACCATTTAGGAACATCATTCGATATTATGGGGGACCTCATACCGTGGATGGTGAGTAGAGGGTTCAATGTTATTGCATACGAGTACCATGGTTCGTGGTACGACATAGGTGGTGTAGAACAGTATAAGAAGTTGTGTCTCGATGATGTAAAGATCTTTGTTCAGGAGTAGAGTCTTGGATAAGATACTTGTTTTTACATATACAGCTGGCTATAGACATAGCTATATAACTACTGCTATAGAAGTTTTAACCAGATTGGGAGAGAAAACAAATCTTTTTGAGGTTTATGCTACAGAAGATTTAGAAGAATTCACAAATACTACATTAAATAGTTCAAAAGCAGTTCTTTTCCTAACCTCAGGCGATATACCTTTTTCTGAAGAACAGAAGAATCTATTGATAGAATTTGTTGAAAGTGGTGGAGGATTTATTGGTATACATAACGCAGCAGATACTCTATACAGTTATCCTCGATATGGTGAAATGATTGGAGGATACTTTCATTCACATCCATGGAAACAAGAAGCTGTATTCATCGTGGAAGACACTAATCATCCTGCAACGAAACACTTACCCAAGAGATTTAAAGCATACGAAGAGATATATGTCTTTAGAAACTGGATAGGTAGAAATAGAGCAAGAGTCTTGATAAGCCTGGATACATCTTCCGTAGACTTGTCTATTTCATCAAAAGATGTTAGAGACTACCCCATGTCTTGGTGCCATAGCTATGGAGATGGTAGAGTATTCTACACAGCTTTTGGTCATCAAGTTAAGAGATGGAGAGAAGAGTGGTTTCAAAATCATATCTTAGGAGGTATAGTGTGGGTCTTAGATAAAGAGCTTTTAGATCGCCAGACGTATAGAGGCTAGATATTTATAGCGATAGATATAGGTATGTTCTTCAAAGCCTGTTTTATTTAAATAATGGAGGTGACAGCTCTTCACTATATAGAGAACCATACCATATCTATTCTTAAAGATGCTTTGTCTTACCTTCCGAAAATCTGGGTATCGAGTCTTTCTCAACACTTTCCTCAAAATTCTAGACCTATTGTTTTGATTATTAAAATGACATCTTTATGTAGAAGCCATGATAATGGTGTTCATGATTCTTATATTTATGAAGAAGAGTTTGGTTAATTGCGGAGAGATTAAGATAGCTAGACTAACAACAGATGATTCTAGATAAAGCTAGATACGTGATATGCCTACTAATATCTAGAAACTGTTTATGGGGAGAACTATGTAAAAGAAAAGCAATCCTCAGACTATGGATAGAGATTATTGATATAGATAATAGGAAACAGATCAACATGATGTTCAAAGTGAATGAATATAAACAACTCTTTTCTACAATCTTCCAAAAACCCTATACTATATAGAGAGCTAGGTTCTTCTAATTCCTTTGAGTTAATAGTAAATTGTTTTTAGCGGAAGCCTCAGTTTGGGCTATCTCTCTAACGTTATAGCTCATACCTCATCAAAGATGTAGATATATAATCTTAGCATAAGCTTAACTTCTTTGATCAAATACTCGAACACTAAGGACACATTATCTAGAGCTACATAGGTATATCCATCTACTGAACAACATGTACAAGTATCTGAACAAACATAGTTCAAGGTCTAAATTGAAAACCACTACAAGAGTAAGATAAAGATCGGGTGTGAATTTTGAGTGTAGAAAATAGATCTACAGTATTAGCAACAATAGCCTTAATATTAGGTATATCGCTAGCTCTAACACCATATCTACTGTATATATATAGAGAAAAAACATATACACAAACACATACCGCTACTATTGTAACTCTAACAAAAACGCCAGTAATTACAGAAAAACATGAACACATAGATAACAGATTCAAGGATATCTTAGAGCATCTACTTCAAGCAAAAAGCTTATACAATATTGATCAATCGCTATATCAAATGCTATTCAGAAGACGTGATACAGCATTAGCAAAACTTATGATACCAAAGTCAGAGGTATCTGAAACAAGGGTATCTGAAACAAATGTACAGGTTGTTGGTGTTGATGAACCTGATATTGTTAAAACGAATGGTAAGCTCATAGCTGTTGCAAGTGGTTCTAGTATCTATGTAGTTGATGCCATAGGTAGGAAAGTTCTAAGTATACTTAACTTCACAGGAGAAGTAGCAGGACTATTCCTTTATGGTGATACCCTAGCTACTGTAGTACAGCACTACACGATTATGCCATTTATACCATTAGAAGTAGGTGTAGGAAGCAATCTCAGAGCTTTAGTATCTCCAGGAACAGTAAACACAAGTGTATTCGTTATAGATCTTACTGATGCTGTAAACCCAAGGATAAAACTAAGCTTAGAGATTACGGGAGACTTCTTAGATGCACGGAGAATAGATAACTACGTATACCTAGTGCTAACTCAAGCTCTAGACCCTAATTTCATCAGTAAATCCACACTAATTCTGCCTTTCGTAAATAGTGAACCCTTGAACCCAGAGAATATCCACATAATAGATCAAGCACCAACAAGCTACGTAAACATAGCTGTAGTAGATCTAGTGAACTCAACATATAATGTTGAATCCTTCTTAGTGAGTAGAGGAAGTAGGATATACATGATCCCTGGAAAACTATACATAGTATCAGACGAAATCCCGCACCGCTTAGTAATTGAAAAAGTGTTGGAGAAAGCCTTGATCTTGCTTCCCGAAGAAATAACGAAAAAGATATCCGAATACATGGTCTCTAAGGAAATAGATAGAGCATACCAAACACTTATCGAAAGCATTAGTGCTCTTGATGAACAAGAGATTAGAAAGCTCGTAGATGAGATAAATAAGGAGTTATCAACCATAGATGTCGAATTAACTAGAGTATATGTATTCAATGTGCAGGAATTCTCTATTAGGTTAGCGAACTACTTCAAGGTTCCTGGGAGATTGCTGGATCAATTCGCTATAGAGGAGGTAAACAACATAACGATTCTAGCAACTACAGTCTCTAATTTAAAGCCTAAACTATATGTCGATAAGATATATTACCAATACACAGATAATACAACAGAAGTTAAAATACAGGTAGATGAGTGTAGCAACTCAATATGTACACAGAAAACGATAACGATTACGAGACCTAGAGTTGAAGAAAAACAGAGAGAACCCTCATACTACATAGGTTTAACGTACGAGTCTAGCTCAGAATCAGAAAACAATGTCTATATATATGATGCAAATACATACAAACTTTTAGGAAAACTTGAAGGACTCGCAAAAAGTGAAAGAATATATTCAGCTAGAGTTGTTAAAAACATACTATTCCTTGTAACATTTAGAAACATAGACCCCCTCTTCGCTATAGATATCAGTGACCCAACTAACCCAAAGGTGCTAGGCTTCCTAAAGATACCTGGATTCAGTGAATACCTACATCCATTACCAAACAATACGTTGCTAGGAATAGGCATAGAAGGTTCCAGCCTTAAGATATCTCTATTCGATGTCAGTAACTCTACGAATATGAAGGAGGTATCCAAGATCTACATCAGAGATAGTTATAGCGAAGTCTTGCACAATCACAGAGCTGTTACACTAGATATAGAGTTTGGTAGAGTATACATGCCGGTAATGATATTCTGGCAACAAGAAGGCATAGCCGTAATACAGATTAAAAACAACTCAATATATCTAACAACAATACTAATGCATCAAGGCTCTAGAAGAGCTATATACATAGGCAACGAGCTCTACACAGTATCACTAAATAGCATAAAGATATACGACTACCAAACATTAGAAGAACTATATAAAATACCACTAACTAGATAACGATATAGATCTCAACCACAAACCTACTAATAACACAATACTATTTTTCTACAAACATGTTCTCTTAGCAAATCTAGAACTCTATTGATAGGTGGCTCAAATTCTATTCTTAAGCTTTTAATGGTGGTATCATCAACTCCAGGATGGATAACTATGTGAAGGGGTTTACGTATTTCACGGTAGAGTGGTGAAAGTATGTAGATCCCTTTAACACAATCTCTAACTATATAAATGTTAGCTATATATGCAAGAGCATCTGGACCATATGTATCGAAACTTCTTACATCAATGTAAATGTTTTCGTGAGGTCGTTAATTAAGATAGATATTGAAATCCCGAGCCACGTAGCAGTTTTCACACCCACCTACTACCACATCTTCGAGAACCTCAATTTTAAGATTTTTATATAGATCACATAAATTGTACACAAAATTCACGTTAAGCTCCATATCTAAAGAAAATAATATACATACATTTTTGTGTAGCCGATATCAACCACATTCAATATGTTTTCAGGATACGATTGTGAGAGAAGTTAAAGGCATTATACTGTGTGGCGGGCCCGAGGGGATTTGAACCCCTGACCACCGGCTTAGAAGGCCGGCGCTCTATCCTGGCTGAGCTACGGGCCCATTGTGTGGCGGCTGTGTGTTTTATTTGTGTGGTTGGGGTTTTTTAGCTTTGTTTCTCTAGATATTGTTTTATTCTGTTTCTCAGCATTTCTTCTGCTCTATTTGTTTCTAGATCTATTATGCCTGTTATGTGGTCTCTTTTTCCTCCTGCTTTTATTGGTATTTCTTTTGATATTTGTTCTATTAGTTGTTTTGCATCTACTTTTTGTACCGCTTCTTTTCCTAGAGATATCTCTATGTATGTTTTGTTGTTCTGAGGTATAAGTCCTATAAAGAGGAGCTCTGGTTCCTGTTCTATTGCTTTTAATGCTATCTCTTTTAGTAGCTCTTTATCCTCTACATCTACCCGATGTATGTAGAGCTTTACTTTATCGAGAGACTCTAGTCTGTTCTTTATTGCGTTAAGTGTTTCATTTATGTATAGAGATCTATATGTTTTGAGCATACTCTTTATATCATTTAACTCTTTCACAAAACTTGGAATCCTTTTATCTACTTCTGCTGACGATACATTTAAAGCTTTAGCTATATTCTGAAGCTTGTTCTCAAGATCATGAGCATAGAGAGGTACAGCTGTTGCTACAGTATACTCAAATCTTACAATACCGTCGGCTATCTTTTCAACATTTACAATCTTTATTGCTCCTACCTCACTCGTATTCTTGACATGTGTACCAAAGCATGCCTGAGCATCCCATCCAGGTATCTCTACAACTCTTATTGTTGGTGTCATAGGTACTCCTCCCTGGTATAGAGTAAAACCGTAGAGTTTTTCGGCATCATTTCTGGGTAAGAACTGTATCCTTACATCTATAGCATTATCAACAATATTGTTAGCCAGCTCCTCGATCTTAGTTATTTCTTCATCTGTAAGCATTTTGTAGTGAGTTACATCTAATCTAGCCTTTAGTTCTGTTTTTTCAGCACCTGCTTGCCATACATGATCTCCTAAGACCCTCCTTATGGCTCCTAACAGTATATGGGTAGCTGTATGGTGCCTCATTCTCCTGTATCTCGCAACCCAATCTATCTCTCCTTCAACTTCTACACCATCACTCAAACCCTCAGTTGAATCAACAACGTGAACAACAACATCATTTACCTTCTTAGTATCTAGAACCTTAAGCGCCTTTCCATCTATATAGAGATAACCTCTATCACCAAGCTGTCCTCCTCCCTCAGGATAGAAAGCAGATCTATCTAAAACAACATATTTTTCATAAACACCTAGAACTCTAGCCTTAAATCTTCTGACATACTGATCAATATGGAATAGATGTTCTGTTGAAGAATATCTTGAAGCCCATTCAACAACATCCTTTGGGAGTCTAACTTCTTCAACTTCCTTCAAGATCTTTGGTCTACTATGTCTAGATGCAACTATCGAATAGAAGTTTTCTGGAACCTCAACCTCTTTTCCATATCTTTTCTCAATTTCTTCGACAAGGATCTCTGGAGGTATTCCATGCGAATCATATATCTCAACCAATTCATCAATACCTGGAGGTCTTGATGAAAATTTTGATACTATTGCTGATACTCTAGATAGTACTCCTCTATATCTTTCTTCTTCTAGTTCAACCATCTCTAAAACTCTGTCTCTCGCTCTAGCCATATTTGGATACATATCGCTCCAATAGCTTAGCTGTCTAGCTATAAGTTCAGCTAGTTTAATCTCTTTATTCAATTTATTCAATTTCCTCAGAGTTTTTCTAATCACTAATCTCGCTAGATAACCCTCACCACTATTTGAAGGAACAATACCATCTGACAGCATAAGGGCTATAGTTTTGGTATGATCAAGAATAGCATAGAGATCAAATACTTTTACTAACTGTTCCTCAACATCTTTTGCAGATATTCCAAGTCTTTGGGCAACAATTGTATATAGAGTATCTCTAGATACACTCTTTGCTTTCGAGAGATTCAGAAGAGTCGCCATGAGTATATCTCTCTTTGGTTCAGGTAGAGACAGAACCTTATGGAACTCTGATAGAAGTTCTCCATAGACTGCATGAAAAGCTGTTGGTGTTTTCTGTAGAAACCAAGCTATCCTCTCTATACCGTATCCAGTATCAACAATCTTTAGAGGGAGCTCTTCATAATCATTACCAGTTGCTTTATACATCATAAAGACTAGTGTAGCAAGCTCTAGACCTCCTACTGATACCTCGAAACATGGTCCTGCATTACCTCCTCCTTCCCACCACGATTCCTTAAACGTTACCTCATCTTCTGGTATACCGAGTTCTTCAACAAAGAATTCATAAGCATACTCAACCGTTTCATCTGTCCAATAAACAAACTTATCCTTATAATTGAATGCATGATGACCGCCCATTATGAAATTCGTTAGATGTCTACCAAAGGTATGACCTATAGAATCTATATCCTCTAACCTTATACAGGGTTGTGCAATAACTAATGGATTGGCTGGTGGAGGTACAAGACCTGATGTTACATGCGGCTGAAACACAACTATGCTTGCTATAGTTAGATATAGATCCTCTCTCCATCTAGCTACAACAGGTTTAGGCTCAATAACCTCATGACCACGTTTTTTGAAGAACTCTAGGAATAAGTTCCTAACCTCTTTATAGCTCGACCTCTTCTTGCTTGAGATATTTAGGAATGTATAGTCTGTACAAGGAAAATCTCCACAGTCATCTCTTACCATAGTACTCCAGAAATAAGATTTACAGTAATTGCACTCCTGTCTAAGATGTCCTCTACTACTGAAGAGCCTTACTCTAAAAACTGATGTATCAGCTATACTCATCATTATACCTTTACAGAGCTATAGCAATTAATAAAAACCACTTTATACTAATCCGGATTTCGACTCTATATACTTAACCGAAAAGCGCTGCCAATCCTTCAGCTAGCTGTTCTTCTGATACAGCCTCCTTCTTTTCCTCTTCTTCCTTCTTTTCAGCAGAAGGTTGTGCAGCTTGAGCTACTGGAGCAGTAGTAGCAGATGTTGTTGCTACTGGCGTCACAGGCATAGCCAAAGATGTTTTCAGCACATCATCTATGTTTATCTCCTTCACAGCTGCAACAAAAGATTTCAACCTTATATCATCTACAGCTATACCTGCTGCTTCAAGTACTCTTCTTAGACTATCTTCTGAAATCTCTTTTCTAGCGGAATGTAATAATAGTGTTGCATATACATACTCCATACGTTTTACACCTTGAGGTAGATCTACGGCTTGCCCTCTTATAAATCTAGATAACTCTATCCATTTGCAAGGGTTATTAAGTGTTTCCATCTAAAAAGGTTTAACTACAGCCTCTATACCTAAAGAGCTTTTAACATAAGAACTAAATATATGAGCATACTGGCTCCTATACCCATCAACAATAAGGAGTCTGGGTCTAGCTTCATCAACATAGTACACAAGCTCATTAAAATCAGCATGACCACTTAAACCCACTACCCATGATCCACCCAATCTGACAACAGTTTTACCGTACCTGCCTGTTACAAGCACATGTGAGATACCTTTTCTCCTCCTAAGGAAACTGTATCTAGATGTTAAAGCAAACTCTATATACCATCCACTCCTTATAATTTCTTCAGCTTCTCTCGATCCTTGATGAAAAACATCTGATGTTCCATAACCATGCCTATTGAGTACACAGTATATGTTCCACTGACTAGATGACAGAATGTATGGAGCGTCTATGCCCCATTGACGAAGCTTCAGCATAACATCATTTATCTTACCATGATAGGCATATATAGCTACAGGACCTTCTGTCAAAAGCTTTTTTAGTAGCTTAACGAACTCATTCATAATGGCGTCCTCGTTTTCTCTAACATATGATGGATCTCCATAAGTAGCATCAACAACAAGTGTATCGAGATCCTTAAGTATCTCTGTTCTTATACCTGGTGCTCTAAAGTCACCTGTATAACCAATGCAAACATCTTTAGTGTCTAGAACTACTTGAGCTGATCCAGGTATGTGATCTGCTTTAGCTACCGATAACTTGAGCCAACCATTCTGATCTATGTTCATGCTCTGTCCATAGTTTAATGCTATAGCCTTGTTCGTAGGAATAGTGTAACCCATGACCTTCAGTATATCGAGGGTTATTGGTGTAGCAATAACGTGTTTACAGTATATAGCGCTTTTATCGAGATCCACAATATGATCAGCATGTATATGTGTTATAAATCGAAATAAGCAGCCATCCTCATGACCATCAACACAAACACTATGTGGAAACAATATAGCGCCTCTCCTACCTATAGATACATCCATGACTTCAGCCCCAGCAAATCTCTATAGATTATTCTTTTAAGGTACTATCACAGCTATACAGCTTCACAATATATAGCTGTATCGTTAAATAAAGTCGTCTAAAACCCCATATTCACCTGAATACTCATCCAGTAGATCTTTATCATACCAGCTTACAGGAGGATTACCGTATCTTATAACAGGTTTATCGAGTCTTGAGAGAAGAACCACTCTACTGGGAACACTTTCAGAAACAATATTGTACCCTAATCTATTAGCTATCTCTATAGCTATCTCTCTAACCTCTTTATGGCTAGGCATATCATCTCTACTCAACCTCAATATTGATGTCCCTATATGCATATACGCTTTAATCTCTATAAAGGTTGGTTCAGCTATCTTCAGCAACTTCACCCACTCACTAACTGCTCTAAGATTCATATTGAAACTTCTAATCAATGTCAACCTAACAACTGTTGGAGATGAGAAGCTCGGTAAAACCTCTAAAGTCTCTAGGGTTCTCTTCCATAGATTTGGATAGACAGGGTTATTGAAGTATCTATAATTATCTTCATCAAATGCCTCTAGAGATACGTAGAGTTGTGTAGGTTCTGTACCCAAGTTGGCAAGTATCTCTGGCCTTATCCCTCTTGTGACTAGAAATGTTGTTAGATTCATTCTATGGAATTCCTCTATAAGCTCGCCAAGCCTTGGGTAAAGCGTTGCTTCACCAGTTAAGCTTATAGCTACATGCTTCGGATTCAGAGACTCTTCGTACATCTTCCTATCCACGTTAGGATACTTCTTATAGCCGCTCACAGTTCTCTTATGTTCTTTCACGACCATTTCTGCTATGAATCTAGGATCATCAACAGCCTCTATTGTTCTGAATCCATGATCTGAACCAGGTCTATATCTCCAGCAATGTAGACAGTAATTCCAACACCACAATACAGCTGGAGAAAACTGTATACATCTATGGGATTCTATACCATAGAATTTAGCCTTATAACAGAACATTTTTTCGGTAAGCGTCTTATGGATCCAGTAACACTTCTTTACAGCACTATGACTTCCCACAATATGGTACTTCTGTTTATGCAGAATATTTAAAACCTGATCATCTCTCTGATGAACAGCTACAGCGTTGTAGGTCATAAATATGCAGACCTTTACCTCTCACTTTGCGAATTCTACAAATAACATAAATTTTAGAGCTATAATAAATGTTGTGTAGGAGAGTGCTGAAGTATGAAAAAATGTGTTATTCTCTTCCACGGAGATTGCGATGGCGTTATTTCCGCTGGACTGTACATTAGAAGATTCTTGAGGGATCTATATCCAGGACAGGTAATACTGAGACACTCTCATCCATGGCGACTAGCACTAGATCTAAAGAAGATTCTCTCACAGCAAGATATAGATATCATAGTTCTAGTTGATCTAGCATTGAATATCGATGACCTATCACTATTGCTGGAAGCTGTTAAGAGAAGAATATCGATTATAGTTATAGATCACCACCAATCATCTGAAAAAGCGTTAGATGAGCTGAAGACTATAGGTAATACCAAGATATACTGGTCAACACTTCAGTCAACACCTCAAGTACTTGCCCAATCCGTTCTAAGAAATTTGAACAACTATGAACAGATGCTCGTTACCGTTGCTAATGTTTGTGAAGGTGGATCCACAGAAGATGAATATGTTAGGAGTATAGCTGATAAGGTTAAACTTGTTTTAGCTGTTGAACCTACAAATAACAACATCATCTATAACTCAATAGACAGTATAGTGAAGGGTGAAGAATTCTGGAAGATACAGCAATTCGATGAAGTTTACTGGAAGGCTAAGTGGCTCTTAAGTCTCCTAATAAAGAAGATACAGATTAAGGCTAAGAGTCTATGTGGATGGGATATAGCTACATTCACTTTTCCAGAATCACTAATTTTTGCTGGTCTCTTTGGTATAGCTTCATCAGAGTACATGAAGAAAGCTAAGAGATCTGTAATACTCATTAGGGAAGAAGAAGATAAGTTTGTTATAACCATTAGGTCCACAGAGAAGAGAGCTCTAGATACATGTGGTAAGCTAGTAAGCCATATAGATAGCGGATCTAAAGGTGTTTTTGGTGGACATAAAGAAGCTGCATCTCTCACCATAAGGAAGACTTGTACAGTTGATGACCTCCAGAAGATTGTTGAAGAAGGTTTGAGAAAACATCTATGTGTTCAGCCATGAAGATATGCAGCGATATCGACCAATCTAGTTGCACAATCATAGCTAAGATCCTTAACATGTATAAAAAGGAGTGGGTTATAGTTATAGTTGGTCAAACAAGTATAGAGTACATAGGTAGAGCATCTTCATATGCATATCCCGCTAACCGTATGATTATAGCTAAGCCAGATGGATCTCTATTAGTTCACGAATCAACACGTGTAGATCCACTCAATTGGCAACCACCGAAATCTTCATCATACTTTGAGTGCGTAGGAGATAAACTTAGGCTTAGATCTACTAGAGATAAACCTTATGAAGAAGTCTTCATAGAGTTCATCGAGATAGACTTCATAAAGATATGCAAACTCTCGACAACAAAACTCAGTATTGTAGGAAGAGAATCAGATTTAATTAAATTGATTGTTTCGAATCCACAGGTTTTGACCCTAGCTGAAGAAGTCTCTATAGTTGGTATAGATATACCTACACCTTACGGTAAGATAGATATACTGATTAAGAAAGACAACACCATGATTGTAGTTGAGGTTAAGAACGAAAAGGCTGGTGTTCCAGCTGTTGCTCAACTCAAAAGATACGTGGAATACTATCTATCCCAGAACCACAAAGTTGAGGGAATATTGATTGCCCCCGAAATTACTCAAGAAGCATTAGCTTTAATGAATAGAGAAGGTTTTAGGTTTATAGCTCTTCATGAACTTGTGGGTAAGAGCAGACCTAATCCGACTCTAGAAAAGTTCATTAATATAAACAAGACATAGATTTTAGAGGTGCAGGATCTTGTCTACCGAAATCTTGGATAATATTCCACTAGTTTTAAGAAACGCTATAGCTATACGTGAATCTTCAAGAAATGCTAAAAGAAATTGTCTGAAGATATTGATAGAGCTTAACCCGGATATACTCACATCTCATGGAGAAATACCTGGAGGATTGATATCGATGTTAACTATAGCTGTAGCCGAAGCTCTTGCAACTACATCTATTCAGAGTAATAAGGCGCTTCTAGTCGTTAACCATAATGTACATTTCTTAAAGCATCCCGAAACATTAAATGATATAGAGATCGAAAGTTGCACATTAAGTAGAGGTGAACGAATACTCAACATATCTTCTTACACAAGATGTGGAGAAACAGATGTAGCGTATGCGCTATCCACGTTTGTTGTGGAAGGCGATTAACCGGTTGATACAATGGATATAGAGCTTATAGCTTTCGAAAGCATGGGTGTTAGATCTCAAGCTACGTTCATACAGACCTATTCAGCAAACATATTCATAGATCCTTCAGCAGCTCTAGCACCAAGAAGATTTGGACTTCCACCACATATCTATGAAGCTAGAAAGCTTCTAGAGAAATTCGACGAAATAGAGAATCTGGTTAAGGATAGCGATATAGTTGTGGTAACACATTACCACTATGATCACCATGATCCTGGACGATTCATGGATCCAGATATCTATAGAGGTAAAGTTATCTATGTGAAAGATCCTGTGAACAGCATAAATGTTTCACAAAAGATTAGAGCCTCGATATTCCTTAGAATTGTATCCGATAGAGCTAGAACCATATCTATAGCCGATGGAAGATCTATAGAGCTAGATAAGACACGTGTAAATTTCTCACATCCGTTACCCCACGGCGAAGAGGATACGCTTGGCTACATCATTAGCGTATGTATAGAAGACAGAGATAATGTTCTTCTCTATACATCAGATATAGAAGGTGGACCTACGCATCACCATAAATCTCTAATAGACTTCTGCAGAAAGGCTGGTATAGCTATAGTTGATGGACCTCCAACGTATCTCTTAGGCTACAGATATAGTGATTCCAGCTTTAGGAACTCAATAAGATTTCTCACAGACCTTATAAATCTAGATACGTTAAACATCATCATACTCGATCACCATATGTGCCGGGAACTCGACTACACTAGTAAGATAGATGAACTATTAACTGAAACCATTAATAAAGGTAAACAGATTACCACCGCTGCACAGTTTATGAATATAGAGCCCGTGTTTCTTGAGGCTAAGAGGAGAGAACTTTTCCATATAGAACCTGTTGATGGCTTAAATATGCTTTCCTCCAGATATAGAATCAGTAACAATGATTTAGGATCCTTAGGTGATAGCTTGTGAGGATCCTGGCTATAAGCGATATCCATAGTTATGTAGATCTACTGAGAACAGTTTTTGAGAAAGAACCAGGCATAGAGGTAGTGGTGTTTTCAGGAGATATAGCTCCCTATCAAGCACCGTTTAAGACTCTAGATCTCATTAAGCGAGCTATAGATATAGCAAAGATGTATAAAGTTGAGCTGCTTATAGCTGTACCAGGAAACATTGATATAGCTGATCACTACGATAAAATAGTAGATAGCGTATTTGTGAACCTGCACAAGAAATTCATAGAGTATAGAGAATACATATTCATGGGTTTAGGAGGCTCAAACAAAACACCCTTTAGATCACCGTTCGAGCTACAAGATGAGGACATAGAGAAGATTCTCATGAATATATACAATTCGTTGAAGAATGTGAGAAATCCATCAAAACTTGTTCTGGTTACCCATGTCCCTCCATATGGAACCAACTGTGATCGTATATATACGGGAGAAAACGTGGGATCAATAGCACTTAGAAAATTTATAGAGATAGTGAGACCTCTAGCAATATTCTGTGGACATGTACATGAATCTAGATGTGTAGATAAAATTAACGAGACTATAGTGATTAACCCTGGACCTCTATCGAAAGGTTTCTACACAATTGTGGATATAGATTCTTCAGGAATCAAAGTGCATCCAAAATCAATTAAATAACTTAAGAATAGAATAAAAACATTGTGTAAAATCTATGTTCAGCTACATCATTCAAGATTATTAGGGCTATACAAAGAGCGATCAGCATTAATAGAGTATATTTAGTAAAACAATAGGTATAAGGTATAGAATGTAAAATCGTAGCTTCTGGATTATTAGCCTTAGTGTTCCACCCTACTTTTCAACCAATTCCTTACTACTTCGGCATCTCTATAGCCAGATTCATCAATAATGTCTAGATATGATGTAAGCAAAGTTGTGGGAATCAACATTACAGATGTTTGAGAAATCTCTACAATTATATCGTCTAGAGCATATATAGCTACAGAATCGCCTGTATCTAGATGAGTGTATAGTCTATCTATTGTTGGTATAGTCTCTAGAACTGTTTCAAAAACACAAGCACAACACTCACCCAATACTCTTATACCTATTGGTAGAGATTGTGTAAGTTCTTCGACACATCTTGAGGATGGAGAACAAGAGGAGCAGTTGATCACTATATCGTCTATCTCTCTATAGATCTTCTCGATAATGTCGATCCACCTAATACCCACTACTACTACACCCTATACTTATCTAATGTAACTCCACCTAGAAACTTCTCTGCTTCTTCTCTATTTAAGCCTATGAATGTCTCTGTAAGCTTTACGATAGTCTCTCTAACAGTCTCTATAATCTTGCTCTTTTTGTTGCGCAAAATATCTGCTACAGTTTCCCACGGTAAACCCTGTAGAACTTTAGCTATAGCCACCATTTCTTCAAATCTATCCAAATTTCTACAACTTTTTGGCAAAAGCCAGTAATATTTGACAAGCCTAACAATAACATCGTTGCACGATTCGTAAGTCATGTATCCATTGATATAGCTTAAAAGTCTGTCGACCTGTATAGCTGTAAGTTCATCTGTTTTCATGCATTCTTCTCCATCTTTTTTGTAGCGATATTCTGTGTTCAGTAGTATGTGTGCTACCTCTACCTCTAGATCCCTATAGGTATCGTATAAACTGTCGATCACCTTCATTTTGAATTCCTTGTTTAGTAACTCGACTATCTTGCTCCATGTATCTGTAAGAGGCTTTATCAAGAGAACAGTATATTCAGCACTAACAGGATTTCTATCAGGAGAAATATGTACAGGCACAAATTCATTTTTGATCCAAAACCTGAGAAGCTCCTCGGTAGCCCCAAATCCGCTCCCAATCCAATCGTAGTTTCTCTCTAAAGCTTCTCTGATCAACATTGACAAGAAATAGGAACCTATACCTCTTCCCTGAATTTCTGGATGTACAGCTATTCTGACTATCCTCCATCCTCTTCCGTTACCGATATCCCTTAGCCTACCGTGCTTGAGCAATCTATCGGGAATAATGTTGCCGGGTATCTTACCTCCTCTCAATAAAGAATCTATGTAGTTGATTGGTATAGGCCCTTCTTCTGCAAGTTGTGCTGCTCCTACAATCTTTCCGTTAGGGAGAGCCAAGCCTCTAACACTATGGTGAGGAGCATCAGCTATCATACCTAGATCGTCTGGCTCGTTCCTATAGTGTGCAAGAACATAGATACCGAACAGGCTCCTCAAGATCTTCTCCCTCTCTATAGTGAATAGGTCTGATACATCAGGTTTGAGGTATATGAATTCCTTCTTCTCTATGTATTTCATATCTTCTTCTGTAAGCTCATCTGGTTCTGCATCAAGAAGAAGTACACGAAAGACCCATCTCTCTATAGGATCATGTCTGCTATACCTTATGGGTTCCTCCATCTCGTATATCACTAGCTTTGTTTTTCGGTCTTCCTTAATCCTTTTAAGGAACCTTATGGAGAAACCTCGACCTGCACCTTCGTATCCATGGATAGTTGTTGCAAATATTGTTCTCTTAAACTTTAACCATATCTTGTGAATCAATGGAACAGGTATCCCAGCAGCTTCATCAACGGCAACAATATCTACATCTTGTTTAACTACAGCTGCAGGACTCCAATACTCTATACTGAATCTTTCGCTCTTAAGCTCGATAACCGTATCCTCTTTCTTCATAATCTCGTATCTTAGCCCTAGGGTATCCAGAGCCTTCATAGCAAGCATCATAAGTGATTGCACATTAGTTGCAGCTGGTGCTGTAACAGCGATTCTGATCCTATTCCTATGCTTAAGCATGTTCTGAATCAAACCTGCTAACGCTATACCTATGGCACAAGATTTACCCCTACCTCTATCAGCTGTAAGAACTACGGACACCCGTATGTACGGATTCTTAGGGTTATCGATAAGATTCTCTATAGCGTTTATAGCATTAACCTGATCTTGTGTTAATGCTAGTTTGTAGAGATCTTTAGGGAACATTGTATTGTTTGGAATGGATATAGGCTCTATTGTTTCGCTAGGGATATCCTCTTCATCAAATTTCACGATATTATCTCCATCGACGTCATATACATAGATACCTTTGCTTGCCATAGTTATTGTCTGAAACCATCTAGTAAAAACATTTCTAGGTTCTGGATACTGTGGAACAGCTAAAGACATCTGGAAAAGATTTCTCCTGTTGACCCATTCACTCCATTTAGGTGTAAAAGCTATAATTATGCCTCCTCCTTCAACCACATTTACAAGTCTACCAACATCATTAGGCTTCAAACTGTTTACAAGATCTATTACAAGAGCATGGGATGTGATACCAAGATACTTTTCAGAATTTTCGTAAACAGCTATCTCGAGCTCTACATCAAGTCTATGCTTCTTCACATACCTTTTGATGAATCTTTCAACAATCATCCTCCTGTAGAGAGCGTCATTGAACTCATCATGATATACGTAAAGAATCTTTATGCCCTTTCTCATGTTCCCTATCCATTTAAGGTAAGATAGAAGTATATCTACACATAAAACTCCCTGTCTTTCTGCATTATCACCTGCAAGTATTACCATTAATCTATATCTACCGTTTAACGCTTTATTAAGCTCTTTACGGAAACGTAACTTGAATTCCTTAAAATTTTCTGTTATGTAGCTAGGTGCACGTTTCGTTAAATGCTTGAGATTATTAGACAACACTAATCACAACCTTATCGCAAATAATATATGATAAGAAGATAAAATTGATTGATCAGAGGCTACATGTAGAGCATTTTTCTTGTCAGTTCTTCTCTAACTCTTTCATATGCTTGAAGACCTTCTGCTGTGAGACTAGGCTTAATCTGCTCCATAGCTTTCCTGAAGTACTTATAACCTATAGGTCTAGGTCTTATATCTTCTCTAAGTGCAAGCATTACGGCTTCTCTGACGAGATTCTCTATGTCTGCTCCACTGTATCCTTCTGTCATTTTAGCTAATTCAATGAGATCAACATCTTCTGCTAAAGCTATCTTCCTTGTATGTATCTTGAGAATCTCGTATCTAGCTTTAAGATCTGGTGGAGGTACGTAGATGATTCTATCAAACCTACCGGGTCTTAGAAGAGCTGGATCTAGTAGATCAGGTCTATTGGTAGCACCTATAACAACTACACCTCTGAGAGGCTCTATTCCATCCATTTCTGTTAAAAGCTGATTTACTATCCTATCCGTAACACCCGAGACATCATGGCCCCGCATAGCGGCTATAGCATCTATCTCGTCAAAGAATATCAAAGCTGGTGCAGCTCTTCTAGCACGTCTAAATATTTCTCTGATAGCTTTTTCAGATTCACCTACCCATTTGCTCAAAACCTCAGGTCCTTTAACAGCAATAAAGTTTGCACCACTTTCTGTAGCTGCAGCTTTTGCTAACAATGTTTTTCCACAACCAGGAGGACCATAAAGAAGAATACCCTTGGGAGGCCTTATACCGGTTTGCTCAAATATTTGAGGATATTTTAAAGGCCATTCAACTGCTTCTCTAAGCTGCTGTTTAACGTTATCAAGACCGCCTATATCATCCCATCGGACTTCTGGTACCTCTATAAGTACTTCTCTCATAAGCGATGGAGCTACATTACGCATAGCGTTAAGGAAATCTATCATTGTTACCTTAAGTTTTTGAAGTAGCTCTGAAGGTATGGGTTTATCTAAATCTATTGCATGACCTTTAAGAAATCTCCTTAAAGCATTCATAGCAGCTTCCTTCACTAATGCAGATAGATCTGCACCTGTATAGCCATGAGTAATCTCCGCAAGTTTATCTAGATCGACATCTTCTGATAGAGGTACATTTCGTGTATGTACCGCTAGTATCTCTCTTCTAGCTCTTCTATCTGGTGGAGGTACCTCTATCTCTCTATCAAATCTACCAGGTCTTCTTAATGCGGGGTCAACAGCTTCGGGCCTGTTGGTAGCACCTATAACAACTACTCTACCTCTCTCTTTAAGACCATCCATAAGCGTTAGAAGCTGTGCTACAACTCTTTTCTCGACCTCGCCAACAACCTCCTCTCTTTTAGGTGCAAGAGCATCTAGCTCATCTATAAATATTATTGCTGGAGCATTCTTTTCCGCTTCTTCAAATATCTGTCTAAGTCTCTGTTCGGATTCTCCATAGTATTTAGACATTATCTCTGGACCATTTATAGCAATAAAGTAGGCGCCCGTTTCATTAGCAAGAGCTTTTGCTAACAATGTTTTTCCACAACCAGGAGGACCATAAAGAAGAATACCCTTAGGCGGATCAATACCTAATCTCTCGAAAAGCTCCGGATGCTTTAGAGGTAATTCAACAATTTCTCTAATCTTTTCCTTAACTTCCTCGAGATCTCCTATATCTTCCCATGTAACTCTTGGAACACCAGCAGGAGCTACTCTAGCAGGCTCAGGCCTTATAACTATCTCAGTCATTTCAGTAATATATACAATCTGATTTGGTATAGTTGATACAACTCTAAGTCTCAATGGATTTCCAAAGTAACCAAAATAAGAAACAACAACAATATCACCTCTTATCAAAGGCTTCTGAAGAAGATCTCTTTTAACATATTGAGCAAGATTGCGAGCATAATATTCCTTATATCTTGGATCATAATCAGCTCCAAGAAAATCACCTTCAACAAAAGCTAATATAACCTTTTGTGCAGGTACTGCATGAGCTTTTCTAACCCTAACAACATCTCCTACACTAACACCCAATACCTCCCTCATGAATCCGTCGATCCTTATAATCTCGTAATTCTCGTCCTCAGGATATGCATTCCATGCTAAAGCTACTGTAACACCTTTACCGCTTCTGATCTCTATGTAGTCGCCAGGCTCTAGCTTAAGCTCTATAAACGCTTTTCGTGGCAATCGAGCAATTTTTCTACCAACATCACGTTGTCTAGCAGATTCAACTCTTAAAGTAATCTCATTCTCTGTAGCCAATGCACTAACACCATTACCTAGATCTCTAGAAGTCACAAGGTATATAAGTTTATAGATGAAGACATATAGATGTATATTGGATATAAAGATGTGGAAATTGATTTAAAAAGAGGATAAAAAGGATATATTATACGTCGTAACTAACTTTTACATCCTTCTTTGTGTATTTAATTGTTGCTTGTGCTGCTGCTAGTCTTGCTACAGGTACTCTGAAAGGTGATGCAGATACATAGTCTAGTCCTGCTTTATACAAGAACATTATTGAGTCTGGATCTCCTCCGTGCTCTCCACAGATCCCTATCTCGATCTTCGGGTTGTTTTCTCTAGCGGATTTTACTGCTATCTCTATGAGTTTACCTACACCTTTTACATCTAGTGTCTGGAATGGGTTGTTAGGCAAGATCTTTTCCTGTAGGTAGAATGGCATAAATTTGTTCTCTACATCATCTCTACTGAAGCTGAAAGCTGCTTGTGTCAAGTCGTTAGTTCCAAAGCTTATGAAGTCTATCTCCTTGGCTATTTCGTTCATGGCTAGACAGGCTCTAACTGTTTCAACCATTGTTCCTATCTTCACGTTTAGTTTAACTCCATATCTTTTCTCAACATCTTCTAGAACAGGTAGTATTGCTTTTTGCTTCACGTACCTGATTTCATTTACATCTGATACTTGTGGAATCATTATCTCGACTATTGGGTTGTATCCCTCCTTAACTAGTTCTGCTGTAGCCTCTAGTATTGCTTTGGATAGATAGTAGTAGATCTCTGGATTAGTTACACCTACTCTAACACCTCTATGACCAAGCATTGGGTTAGCTTCTTGTAAAGCTCTTACTCTTCTCAATAACCACTCTTTCTCCTTTATAACATTCTCTGAAGCTCCTCTGGCCTTCAGCTCATATATTTCTTGAAGAACTTCCTCAGGTTTAGGTAAGAACTCATGGAGCGGTGGATCAATTAGACGTACAATTACAGGTTTGCTGTTCATTATCTTGAATATACCTTTGAAGTCTTCTTTAATCATAGATGCTAGAGGTTCTAGATTCTTAACTCTCTCTTCTACCGATTCAGAGAGGATAACTTTCCTCAGAAGCTCTAGTCTTTCGGGTTTCCTAAACATTCTCTCTATTCTAAGTAGTCCAATGCCTTCTGCACCAAACTTGAGGGCAACTTCAGCATCTTCAGGTACATCAGCATTAGCTCTAACGCCTAGCTTTCTAACTTCGTCAGCCCAGTTCAGTATCTCTGCGAGCTCAGGTATTAAGCCACCTTCTATAGTCGGAACTATACCTAGGTAAACATTACCTGAGTTACCATCTATTGTGATCCAGTCGCCTTCTTTAACCACGATATCTCCTACCTTAAAGTGCTTTTCTTCCTCACGTACATCTAGAGCTTCAGCACCAACAACAGCAGTTTTACCTATAGCTCTAGCAACAACAGCTGCGTGACTTGTCATACCTCCTCTACTTGTGAGTATACCTACAGCCGCATAGAATCCGTGGACATCGTCGGGTTTAGTCTCTATTCTGACAAGTATAACCTTCTTACCCTCTTTAGCCCATGCAACAGCATCATCTGGATGGAAAACAATTTGTCCACTTACAGCTCCAGGTGAAGCTGGTAATCCTTTGGCTATTGGTTTAGCTTTAGCATTTGGATCTATCCTTGGATATAGAAGCTGTATCACGTGTTCTGCTTTAACTTTGAGTATCGCTTCCTCCTTCGTTATTATGCCCTCCTTAACCATGTCAACAGCTGTTCTAACCCTAGCTAGTGGAGTCATCTTGGCATCTCTATGCTGTAGGAAGTAGAGCTTACCTCTCTCAACTGTAAACTCAATGTCTTGAACTTCTTTAAGTGCTCTTTCAAGCTGTTTTGATGCTTTATACAGCTGATCATAAAGTTCTGGGAACATCTTCTTGAGTTCTGCAACTGGGAAAGGTGTTCTAATACCTGCTACAACATCTTCTCCTTGAGCGTTTGGAAGGTACTCTCCATAAAGCTCATCTTCACCAGTAGCAACGTTCCTAGTGAATACTACACCAGTTCCGCTATCCCATCCCATGTTGCCGAAAACCATTGTGACAACATTTACAGCTGTACAGTGAGCTATATCTGGTGTAACCTTATTGAATATTCTATAGTAAATAGCTCTTGGGTTCATCCACGATCTAAAAACAGCCTTTACTGCAAGCTCTAGCTGTTTCCATGGATCTTGTGGAAATTCTCCCCAATTCTCTTTAACTATGGCTTTGAATTGGTTTACAAGTTCCTTGAGGTACTCAACAGACCTCTTCCATAGATTTGGTGCAAGTTCTCTAGGTGGTTGAGCATCTAGCCTAGGTGAATAAGTCGGGAACTTAGCCTTCACATTAGCTATCTCGTCTGCAAATCTCTGTGTAACCTCTTTAACATATTTCTCGTTAAGCTCTTCAAAAACCTTATTGAATAATTTCTCGTCTATACTAAGAACTATCTTACCGAACATATTGATGAATCTTCTGTAAGCATCATATGCAAACCACTCGTTATTGGTTAACTTAGCCAAACCCACAACAACTTCATCGTTTAGACCAAGGTTTAGGACTGTATCCATCATACCGGGCATTGAGATAGGTGCACCACTTCTGACAGATACAAGTAGTGGGTTATTTGGGTCTCCAAACTTCTTGCCCGTCTTTTGCTCAATTATTTTGACATTTTCTACAACCTGTTCCCATAACCCACTGGGTAAACTTAGGGAGTTTATTATGTTCCACACATTCTCTATAAGCTTGTCTCGAACTTCTGGCGGAGGATTCTTCGATAACTCAAACTCTATGTAGTCTACTTCACTCTTTCTAGGAGCATAGAAATCTACACATGTTTCTGTAGTTATTATGAAACCTGGTGGAACAGGTAGTCCTACTTTAACCATTCTTATGAGACTTGCTCCTTTCCCTCCAAAGAGCCTCTTGTTCTCAGGATCACCTTCTTCAAACTGGTACACATATTTCTTTACTGGATTGCCCATGCTTTTCATACCTCACGATTAGCCTTACTATGTTTAGGATTAATAAGGCTTATTGCTTTAAATCCAAGATGCATGAAACAATATTTATAAAATACTTGTGTATAACATGTGTATCACATCAGAACTCCACAGGTGATAGTTATTAGCATAAGGTTTATAGGTAAAAATACCTCGGTGGGAAACGGGACTGTTCTGGGGAATAACGTGAAGATCTATGGTTCTACACGTATAGGCTCTAATGGGTTTATCGACAACAACGTAGTTATAGGCTACATAACTCAAGATAAACTGCTTAAGATCATTAGAAGCGGTTATGCAGGTTTACTTGACGAAATCATTGACGATATAAGTAGCGGAGCAAGCATAGGTAATAACGTTATTATTCGTAGTGGTACAACAATATACGAGGATACATCTATAGAGGACGACGTTATATTTGGACACAATGTACTTATTAGAGAAAGAACTGTAATCAGATCTAGATGCAAGATAGGTACAGGCACAGTCATCGATGGCAATGTTGATGTAGGAATGAACACCATTATACAGACTTACGTATATATACCGCCTAAGGTTAGGATAGGATCCAACGTATTTATAGCACCAAGGGTTGTTTTTACAAATGATAGATATCCACCGAGTAGAAGGATTATAGAAACCATAATAGAGGACGGAGTAGTTATAGGTGCAAACACTATAGTAACCCCTGGAATAGTGATCGGTAAAGAAGCTGTCATAGCTGCTGGATCTGTTGTCACAAAAAGTGTAGAACCGTACACCGTTGTGGCGGGTATTCCTGCCAAACCTATTATGAGTAGAGATGAATATGAAGAGAAAAAGAAAAAATATGAATTGAACCATATTTTTCCATACCGCTAATAATGCACAGACTTTATAAACACATCTATACATTACTATTATACGGGGATAGAATACATACAATGTGGTTTAGTACTGGTATGACTAAGGGACTTAGACGTGTCTAAGCAGAAGACTTTGTTAGAATTCATCAAGAAGAACAGATCTGGAGACCAAGAACCAGAAAGCAGAGAATCTCTACCAATTGGTAGTAGAGAGAGCGAAATAGTGTCTAAATCTAAGGTCAGTAATGTAAACAGTACTAATGAATTCAAACAATCCGAGCAACAACCAGTAGTCCCGTATAGTGAAGAAAGTGTGTGGAAGAAGCTTATACACTCAGGTCTGAGGGTGTATATACCAAACAACATGGATCTGGATAATGTAAGGGTAGTGAAATTCTATAGCTATCCAAATAACGTAGATAGGATTGATTATGCTTTTCTTTTAGATGTAGATTACAATGGTGATGTTGGTAAAGCTGTCTTAATATTCTACGATCCTATACATCACACACTCTTGCACTGGTATGATAAAACAGGACACAAGCCTTACTTCTTAACGGATCTTCCACCCGATAAAGTGAGTAAGATCCCAGAAATTGTTAGACACAAATCTTTCGATTCCATAGAAACAGTCGAAAAAATCGATCTTCTACATGAAACAGTTAAACGATTCACAAAAATTGTAACAAAAGATCCTCTTGCAGTAAGATCACTTAGAACCAAAGTTCCAGCTGCATGGGAAGCGGACATAAAGTATCATGTGAACTACATCTATGATCGTAGTCTAATACCCGGCATGCCTTATAGAGTAGAAGGTAACTCGATTGAGGAAATCATTGAGGTGGACAAGGAGCATCTAAAGAGTAGTTTAATTAATAGTCTAGGGATAAGTAGATCTGAAAGTATTGAAACAGCAATCAACTTGGCTAAGCTCTTTGAAACTAAATGGGTATCGGCTAAACGTATTGCCATAGATATAGAAGTGTATACACCATTTGAAGGTAAAATACCTTCACCAGATCAAGCCTCGTATCCAATAATGTCTATAGCTTTTGCATCAAACGATGGAGTTAGAAAAGTCTTGGTGTTGTATAGAGAAAACCTCAAGATGATACAACCTTTACCAGAAGACAATGTAGAGATAGAGATATTCGATAACGAGGTATCGATAATTCTTGAGGCACTGACAATACTTTCTCGATACCCTATAGTCTTAACATTCAATGGAGATAACTTTGATCTACGGTACCTCTACATAAGAGCAATCAAGTTGAATATCCCCAATGAATTCATAAACATAAAAGTGAAGAAGATATTGAAAGGCGGTAAAGTAGAATATGTGGCTAAACTATCTTCAGCTCTCCACCTAGATCTCTACAAGTTCTTCAGCAATAAGGCTATACAAGTATATGCATTCGAAGGTAGATATAGAGAAGTTAATCTTGATTCAGTTGCACAAGCACTCTTAGGCGTAGGTAAGGTTCAGCTTGACGAAGAGTTAGGTAAAGTAGATCTATCAACACTTGCCAGATACAACATCAGAGATGCCCAAATAACGTTAGCTCTAACCACTTTTTCAGATGAACTTGTCTGGAAACTTATGTTGCTCATTATGCGTATAAGCAAACTTGGACTAGAGGATGTTTGTAGAACAACGGTATCTACTTGGATCAAGAACCTATTTTATTGGGAGCATAGACGTAAAGGATTCATTATACCACGTAAAGAAGATATATCTATGCTCAAAGGAAGGAAAGTTACTGAAGCCATAATCAAGGGAAAGAAGTATGCAGGTGCTATTGTTATCGATCCACCACAAGGAATATTCTTTAATGTTGTGGTTCTGGATTTCGCATCATTATATCCATCAATTATAAAGAGATGGAACCTAAGCTACGAAACAATAGATCCTGATAAAATCCCGTGTAATAAGGTTGACAATGTAGTTGATGAAAAAGGTAACGTTGTTCATAAGGTTTGTATGGATAACGTAGGCATAACATCTGAAATCGTAGGACTTTTAAGAGACTTTAGAGTCAAGCTATACAAGAAAAAAGCAAAAGATAAGAACCTAGATCCACTATACCGTAGCTGGTACGATGTTGTTCAAAGAGCTATGAAGGTGTACATCAATGCTGCCTATGGCGTTTTTGGAGCTGAGACATTTCCACTCTATGCTCCTTCAGTAGCTGAAAGTGTTACTGCCTTAGGTAGAAGGGTCATATCTACAACAATTAGTAAAGCTGAGGAACTAGATCTAAAGGTTCTCTACGGGGATACCGATTCTCTATTCATATGGAATCCTGGATCATCAAAACTTGAGGAACTCAAGAAATGGGTTGAAGAAACTTATGGTCTTGAACTAGAGATAGATAAAACATATAGATTTGTTGCATTTGCTCTCAAAAAGAATTACGTGGGTGTACAATCGGGAGGAGATATAGATATTAAGGGTATGATGGGTAAGAAAAGAAATACTCCAGACTTCATAAAGAACCTATTCACAGATATAATAAAACAGATAGCGAGTATAAATGAGCCTGAAGATGCTGTAAAGGTTATCGATAACGTTAAAAACACGTTAGGGAAATACTATCTGCTTCTAAAGAATAGACTTTTGACACTAGACGAAGTAGCTTTCCACATAGGTTTGACAAAAACCCTATCTGAATACGTAAAAACTACACCTCAACACGTTAAAGCCGCTCTTATGCTCCAGAGATACGGTATCGAGATATCTCCTGGAGATATAATAACCTATGTAAAGGTTAGATCTAAAGAAGGTGTAAAGCCCATACAGTTAGCGAGAATAGGAGAGATAGATGTACAAAAATATGTTGAAGCAATGAGGTCTACGTTAGAACAATTGTTTACAGCTCTAAACCTTAGTTGGGAAGATATAGCTGGGGGATCAAAACTAATTTAGATGTCCTCAATCCCCATCCACCACACTAACAATATTAACATGTATGCAAAAATAGTTCTATGGTAGTCATAGAACTAGCCTAGAATGTAAATTCACCTCATATCTTCATCTATCTTGATACTAAATCACATTTTTGAGCTACCAAAAACTCTATCTATATCAAAACTCCGCTTTCTGAAACTATAATATATTTGAATAAGTAGCTACTAAGTGCAACCATTAACTTGATCGGCTAAGGTATTCCATGATATATCACACATCAAAAACTTTTTAGAGCTAGCCAAGGTATAGTCGACTTGGTGTAGGTAGCCATGAAACAATTACTCGCACCATTAATTGTCATAGTAATAATTGTTATAGGTTTTATTGGAGGATATCTCTACTATTCAAATGCGGCCAAACCATCAACAGCTACGATAACAAAAACAGTTACGATAACAAATATTGTTACACACCATCACACAGTAACACAACACACACATCAATCAATAATGACTGTAACAGAAACAATAGAGACCACAAAGCTATTTACTTTTTATACCACGTATACGGAAACATTAACTAAGACCTTGGTGGATACCTTGATTAAGTTCACAACTATAACAGCGTCTCCCGAAATCAAACTTTCGTATCCGTTGAGATCTTCAACCGAACTAGATGTTAATGGTGATAATACTGTAGATGCTTTTGTTGAAATTAATCCGTGGAATATGAAGAGCTACAAAGGGACACAACAAATACTAATAGACCTTATTAGACGCATTATTAAAGCTGAATTTAATTTGACAGATATACAGCCAGTAGAATGGGTAAATGGTTATCCTGAAGTATATATAGGTAGAAAACCTTGGGGAAGACGATACGCTAATGGTTTTGGAGTCAAGTTTCCAATGAAGATTAGTGAGATGACTCCTTTCGTTATATCCTTCCACATATGTATAGAAGATATAGAGCCTTCAATGAACTTCAATATAGCTGCAGATGCATGGTTAGTTCGACCTAGTGTAGCAAATAATCCTGGTACATCACCTGGAAATGGTGATGTAGAGATAATGGTTTGGATCTATAGACAGAATCTTAATCCAGCAGGAAGAAAAGTTGGTGAAGAAATTGTGCCTATAGTTGTTAACGGCTCAAGAGTTGACATAATCTTTGAGGTATGGAGAGAAGATAGTGTTTCTTGGGGTGGTTGGCAATACATAGCATTTGTACCTAAGGAAATAAACATCAAGTGTGGTCATGTTGCTTACGATCCAACAGTCTTCGTTAATATCACAACTAGGTATTCAACGTTCAACATATCTAGTCACTATCTATTAGGTTGGGAGATAGGAACTGAATGGGGTACCAGATCATCTAACGGTATTGCAAGATTTGTGTGGATACTAAGAGATTTTACTGTTTTGCCTAGTGTAACAATATAAATATACTGATTTTGGACACCTTTACCTCATCAACAAGCATCAATATATAGAGTTTATTGATTATAAGTTGGATGTAACTTCATGTTCATTTCTATTGTTTGTTTATCATTATGATATACAATATGAAACCTACTACATGAGATTTATCTTGATCAATGCTTCTCTATCTTCTTTCTCTAGTTTGAACGACAATATTGAGTTTCTATAGCTCTTTAAATCTAGAACATTTTTGCCTTTTGATAATGTATATACATCTTGTACTATGCTAGTCGGTGGTAGAGATAAATCATACTCATATATATAGATCTTGTTATCCTTATTACTCAATATCTCTATAGAAGGTTCTCGATAACCTGCTGTAGGTATTCCTCCAAAGGTTCTGTTCTCTACTTGGAATCCTCTGATCACAAATTTTAGTGGAGGATTTCTATTGACTATATCTTGGTCTAGAATTGTGAACCCTCTGAATCCAGCATCTATTGGTAGAGCATCGTATCTAAACGTATTCGCCATAGTATCATAAGCTACAATGAGCTTGTCTTCCACGGATTCGAAACCCGTTATTCTAGCACCAAAGATACCAACTATCTTGGCTATCGGTGGTGCAATAAATAGCAGAACAGAAGGTGCTACTATAGTATTTGTAGCTTTTGAAAGAATTCTTTCATACTCGTTGGTAGACTTTATAGTTGCTTCTGAATAGCTATTGAATCCAACAAGTATTCCTCCAGCAAATGGCTTAGCCATAGACCTTCTAGGGGTATATCCAGACAATCCAAAATCAAAAAGTCTATAGAACACTATAGGCTCAATAGATTCATCTACAGGATTTCCAACCAATAATCCTCCACGAATGAATAGAAAGAATCTTCCATAAGCCGATGTAGCTGAACCTGGTAATCTCCACGAAACTTCACCACCATCTATACTCATCTTGGCTATATCTTTTAGCTCTAGATACCTAACCTTATCCTCAACTAGATCCACACACTGTATCCCTATAACACCATCAATCCAGTCCTTAAACATATCGAAACATATATGGTCATAGAAGTACGAACCTTTTTGTGCAGCTACACTAGATAGCTTCCTATAGTTTCCTCCTTTTCTATCAATCTGATATACACCTAGATTAACCATACCATCTCCTCTAGCAAGCAGAAGTCTATCTCCCGCTGGATCATACACTATTTCACTTACTTCACCAACCCAATCTGTTTCATGATTTAAACATTCTTTCCATAGAAGTTCAACTCTAGCGTTATATACATCATATGAGTGTATATGACTACACTTGTTCTTAAACGATATATAGGAGCCCATACCATTCTTTCTACCTACATAGACAGCTGGTGCATGAACCCATCCACCAAAATATATGTATTCATCAACAACATCAACAGCATTATATGTATCTCCTCCAGATCTAGGCCCTGGACCTACAAGCTCATATCTATAGACCTTTTCATTGTCATTAATGAAGTGTGCTTCAGCTTCAAAAGCTAATGTAAAGTATAGTGTTTCCTTATAGTACTTGAGCCCAAATATACCTCCACTACCCCATTCAGGGCCATATCTTGGAGGAAACACCCCACCTAAGTTATTAAGGATTTTGGACATAGGGATCAAGCCCCCGTAACAGACCACAACATGAAGCTATGTGACATTGTATCCATAACATATACTAATAAAATTAAAATGATATCGATTAAAATATTTTTAGACACGTAATGCTCTATATTCTAGACAATCTATTCAAGCTTTATAGACAGAACCTCCTTCTTCATATCTTCTACATATCTTTTAAGTTTCGCTACAATCTCGGGATACTTTAGACTAAGTACACGTAGAGCAAGAAGTGCTGCATTCTTCGCACCACCTATACCAACTGTTGCTACTGGTACACCAGGAGGCATTTGAACAATAGATAAGAGTGAATCTAATCCATTTAGATGTTTTGAAGGTATAGGTACTCCTATCACAGGTAGATGCGTTAAAGCTGCAACCACTCCAGGCAAATGAGCTGCTCCACCTGCACCAGCGATTATAACCTCTACACCATTTTCAGCAGCATTTTTAGCAAAATCAAATGTAGCTTCAGGTGTTCTATGTGCTGAAAGAACCTTTATCACAACCTCTATATCGAACTGTTTAAGTAGCTCTACAGCTTCCTTCATATACTCCCAATCACTCTTACTACCCATGATAACAGCTACCTTAGGCATCAAAATCACCACATTGGGCTATTATAACCTGGATTTATAGGATTTATATATACATAAGACGTTAAAATTAGAATTAAACATCCAGTAATTATTATCACTAACGCTGTACCCAACAGCTGTACGGTAGTCTAGTTCTAGCTTCAGTACCTAGGAAGAATTATGAAGTTCTGAATTAGTGTTGCATCTTATCAATATCTTTCAGAAGCTTATCTACTGAACAACAAGTAACTGGTTCAATTTATTAATTTTATACATGTATATTCTTGTTTAAAGACCATAAAAATTTTTAAACTCAACCCTAGCGCCAAAGTTCGTGTGAGAATATGCCGGAAAAGAAATTACCAACAGAAAACAGTAGTGTGTTATCCGGCACTAGAACAAGAGTTCCAGATATAACGCCTATAAGTGGTCTTTGTGCACTATGTGTATATAATTGCCCTATACTATGTGAAGTAGGTAAATCAGCTATTAGAGGAAGAGAGGTTCTATATCCTGAGCCAGAAGAATTTGGATTGAGTACAGCTGCAGCCAATAAAGACTTTGGACTTGATTGGTCTGATCTACAGCTTATACCAAGACTCTCAGAAGTCTTTGGTATTGAGCCTATTCCAGAGGAAATGATTTTCGAGAAAGCTGATGTGTCTACCAGCTATGGTAACGTAAATCTCAAGCTACCTGTATTCATTGCAGCTCTAGGCTCTACTGATGTAGCTAAAAAGAATTGGGAAGGACTTGCTATAGGTGCCGCTATATCTGGTACAGCTATTGTTGTAGGCGAAAATGTTTGCGGAATGGATAAGGAAGCTATATTCTCTAACAATCAAGTGGTGTACTCTAAGGATCTAGAGTTCAGAGTTAAGACGTATAGAGAGCTTTGGGATGGAAAGTACGGTGATATAGCTGTCCAGAACAATATAGAAGATGAGACAATGGGTGTGGATATCTATGCCGCATCAAAGCTAGAGGTAAATATCATAGAGAAGAAGTTTGGACAAGGAGCTAAATCCATAGGTGGTGAAGTTAGAGTAAGAGATCTTGAGAGAGCTATAGAGCTAAAGAAAAGAGGATACATAGTCATCCCTGATCCTGAAGACAAGAGCGTCCAAGAAGCATTCAAGCTAGGCATAGTGAAGAGTTTTGAAAGACATAGCAGGATAGGTAAACCAGATCCTCAACACTTCTTGGAGAGAATAGATCTATTGAGATCTATGGGAGTCAAAAAGATATGGATAAAGACAGGATGCTACAGACCTATAGACATCGCATTCGTGATGAAGATTGCAGCACAAGCTAAAGCAGATGCCATTACATTCGATGGTGCTGGAGGTGGAACAGGCATGTCTCCGGTACCCATGATGAACGAAAGCGGTGTACCAACAATATATCTAGAAGCATGGGTATTGAAGGCCTGTGAAATAATGAAAAAGAAGGGTATGCATATACCAGACATAGCTATGGCTGGAGGATTCTCTAATGAACATCAAATAGTTAAAGCTATAGCAATGAGCAATTTCGGTGACAAACCCTATATAAAAGCTGTAGCAATGGCTAGAGCACCAATACTTGCCGTTATGAAATCTAGATACTTCATAGAACTCTCTAAGAAAAATGCACTTCCACAGAATTTTGTCGAGAGATACGGATCTAAACCAGAATCATTCTTTGCATCGACATATGAGCTTGTAGGAAGATATGGCGCACAAAACTTAGAGAAATTAATAGAAACAGGTGCTGCTGGACTTTACACGTACTTCTTAAAAATCGCAACAGGTATAAAGATCCTCATGGTTGGACAGAGAAAATATCGATTAGATCTGCTAGATCGATCAGATCTAACATCATTAACAGAAAGAGCTGCAAAAGTAACCGGTATATCGATGACAGATGAAGTAGATAAAGAATTATTCGAGTCTATACTCACCAAATAGAATGCCGAGTACCGCATCTAAAAATACTATAATTTCATTAACATTTTTACATCTAGATCTGCACGCCTCCTAATGTATGTAGATCCTATCCCGATATTATTCATGTAAATAAGGAGCAGAATTACTGTAGCTCAAGATTAAGTAGGTTTAGGGATGTATTGAACATAGAAATAGCTACAAATCATTGATACGCTTGATATGTCTAGCTTGGTCGGCTATACAATATAGGTGATACATGTAGAGAGTTTTTAGACCAGCAATATAGATACTCAATCATGTTATAGTACCTTTAGTGCTTTGCATACTATATGTTCTATTCTGATAAATATTTATATTCTCTTCTAGGTATCTACATACTGAATATGGGTGCAGATAATGATTGTATGGATGCCCCAGATACTTGTTATTAAGAGAGATGGTAGTAAAGAGCCATATGTATACGAAAAGATTGTTGTTTCTTGCTTAAAGGCTGGCGCTACCTTAGATGCTGCTCGGAGAATTGCTACATTCGTTACAGCTAAACTTATATCAGAAGGTAAAGAAGAGGTTAGCGCTAAAGAGCTTACAAAGATAATTCTCGAACTTCTTAAAAAAGAGAATGATGAATGGTACCGTAATTGGATATTATTCGATAGAGCTGTAAAAAGAAGGAAGACTGAGGAAGAGCTTTCTCAATCAACATAATTTTTCATCTATCTCTATAGCTTCTGCATTATTATTGACATGCTTTGATATAGCTTATCCTTCTGTCCTGTTATATGAGTTAAAGTTATTATCTTTAAGTTTCAGCAAATGTATACTGAATCCTAGATAAGACATTGGGTTAGACTTATGTCTATTCCTAGATCTCTTGAAGTAAGGATAACTAGAGCTATAGTTAGAAATACAATGAAGGAATGGCTAGATTTGAGTAATACTGATGTCGTTATAGTAGGTGCAGGTCCTTCAGGTATGACTGCCGCTAAATATTTAGCTGATAGAGGTTTACGGGTTCTAGTTCTTGAACGTAGACTTAGCTTTGGTGGTGGTATTGGTGGTGGTGGTATGCTTTTCCACAAAGTTGTTGTGGATAATTCGGTTTTATCTATACTAAAGGATTTCAATATAAAGTTCTATAGAGATGAGGAAGAAGACCTCTACGTTATAGATGCTTCAGAGCTTATGGCTAAACTAGCTGTCGGAGCTATTGATGCAGGTGCAAAAATATTCCAAGGAATCCATGTGGAGGATGTTATATATAGATCTGATCCTGTTAGAATAGAGGGTGTTGTTATTCAGTGGAGTGCCGTAATTATGTCTGGTCTACATGTAGATCCTCTATTCATAAGATCTAGAGCTGTTGTAGATGCCACAGGACATGATGCAGAAGTTCTGCAGATAGTTGCTAGAAAACTACCTGAGGCAAATATAGCTCTACGTGGAGAGAAATCTGCTTATTCAGAACTATCAGAAAAAGTTGTTGTAGATAAAACAGGAAGAGTTATACCAGGGCTATATGTTTCTGGTATGTCTGTTGCATCACTATATGGATTACCGAGAATGGGTCCTATATTTAGTTCTATGATTTTATCTGGCAAGAAACTTGCGGAAGTAATTTCAGAAGATCTAGCTAGCTAGAGGTGCCATACTGTACAGGTTAAATCAATACTTTTAACTAAACCATCTATGTAACATTAATCGAGTCTAGATCCTTTTATTCTGCTATAACACTACAGAGGTACAGAGTGATGATTCCTAGACCAGACTGACTAGATGAAGAGTCTCTGGAGACTGAACATTATACATAAACGTTATACGTAAAGCTTTAATAGGGGAAAAGATATAGAGAAGTGTGGCTGGGGATTGATATGAGCCAATGGTAGATATACCTAAAAGATATCTGGATGAAATTCTACCTAGCTACTGGTACAATATTATACCGGATTTACCTAAACCATTACCACCACCAATGGATCCAGAAAATGGTTCCTCACGAATAGAATTGCTCCAGAAAATAGTGCCTAGCGAAATCTTAAAACAGCAGTTCACAGTTGAGCGATACGTAAAGATCCCCGAAGATGTTCTAGAGAAATACAGAATTGTTGGTAGACCTACACCTCTCTATAGAGCCATAGGATTAGAGAGGTATCTAGATACATCAGCTAAGATATACTTTAAATATGAAGGTGCTCTACCCACAGGTTCCCACAAGATTAATACAGCTATACCGCAGGTGTATTACGCATATATCGAAGGCATTGAAAGGATTGTAACAGAAACAGGTGCAGGCCAATGGGGTTCTGCTGTTGCATTAGCTACATCTCTGTATAGAATTCTGTCAACTGTGTTTATGGTTAGAGTTAGTTATGAACATAAACCTAGTAGAAGAGCCCTCATGGAGTTCTATGGAGCAGAAGTAATTCCTAGTCCATCAAAATTAACGAACTTTGGTAGAGAAATACTTAGTAGAGATCCAGAGAATCCTGGGTCTCTCGGAATAGCTATAAGCGAAGCTATAGAGTACACGCTTAGTCATAGATACAGATATGCTATAGGTAGTGTTCTAGATGTTGTTCTACTCCATCAAAGTGTAATAGGTTTAGAGAGTATTAAACAGATGGAAATTGTAGGTGAAGAACCTGATGTAGTTGTAGCTTGTGTAGGTGGTGGAAGTAATTTCGGTGGATTAGCGTATCCATATATAGGGCTTAGAAACAATGGTAAGAGATTTATTGCTGTAGCTTCAGCAGAAGTACCTAAGTTTAGTAAAGGTGTATATACATACGATTATCCAGATACTGCTGGAATTCTACCACTTATTAAGATGATTACACTAGGTAAAGACTTCATACCACCACCCATCTATTCTGGTGGATTGAGGTACCATGGATTAGCACCAAGCTTAAGCTTACTAGCTAGAGAAGGAGTTATCGAGTATGCTGAGATTAGCGAAAGAGATGTCTATAGAGCAGCCAGAATTTTTGCAGAAACACAAGGAATAGTACCTGCACCAGAATCCGCTCATGCTGCTAAAGTAGTCATAGATATTGCTCTAGAGGCAAAGAAAAGAAATGAAAAACCAGTCATACTGTTCAATATGAGTGGTCATGGATTACTAGATATAGAGAACTACAGATCTATGATGATTAGATACGGAAAGGAATAGACTTGCAGAAATCTAGAGGTGAGTGTATGGGTAAATATCTCGTAGTCTATAATACATTGGGATTTCCATCAATAGATAAGTTCCTACTATTCTTAAAGGAAGCAAGAAATAGGGGAGTCGACTTCTTTGAGATAGGCATTCCACCTAAATTTGCTAAATACGATGGTCCAGTAATAAGGAGGAGCTATAGTCGTATTAAGTGTTCTATTGTAGATATATGGGAAGTGCTCAAAACTGTTCGAAAGAATACAGATATTCCTCTAATAGTTTTGACGTATCTTGATGATCATGTGGAGAATCTTGGAATGTTTATAGAGAATCTACACGCACTTGAGATAGATTACGTTCTCTTCCCAGACTTACTCATAGACTACGTCGATAGATACCAAGACATAGTCAAAGAGGTTGAAGACCACGGACTAAAGGTAACACTATTTGTCTCTCCCTCTATGCCTGATAAACTTGTAGCAGAAGTGTCTCTACTGACTCACCCATTTCTGTATTATGGCTTAAGACCTGCTACAGGTATACCGATACCCATAGATCCTATTGCCTTAGTCAAAAGGGTTAGAAGACTCACCAACAACGCTCTCGTTGTTGGGTTCGGTTTGTCGATAAACGATATAGCTAAGGTTTTGGAAGCAGGTGCTGATGGTGTTGCTATTGGCACAGCTATTGTTGAAGCTTTGGAGAATGACGGAGTAGATCAGGCATTAAGAATTGTCGAAACTGTTAGAGGTGTACTGGATGGACTATAGAGCAATACTGAGTAAGCTCATTAATGGAGAAAAACTGAGTGAAGAAGATTCCATGTCTATAGCGCTAAGCATTATGGATGGAGAAATACCGGACATTATTGTTTCAGCCCTTCTTGTAGCTCTAAGGATTAGAGGAGAATCTGTTGATGAAATTGTCGGCTTTGTTAAAGCTATGAGGATGAAGTCTCTGAAGATACCTTGTAGTTATGCTATAGATATTGTTGGAACAGGTGGAGATGGTATTGGAACATTAAATGTTAGTACATCTTCAGCAATACTTACATCGATTGTCTACCCTGTTGCTAAACACGGTAATAGAGCTGTAAGCGGTAGAAGTGGTTCAGCAGATCTCTTAGAATTTCTCGGATATAGGATAGAGATAGAGCCTAATAGAGCAATAGAATTGATAAGTAAAACCGGGTTTGTATTCCTATTCGCGCCTCTATACCATCCAGCCATGAAGAGAGTAGCACCAATACGAAAGATGCTAGGGATAAGAACAATATTCAATGTGTTAGGTCCTTTAACAAACCCTGGAGGAACCAAGAAACAAGTCATTGGTGTATTCTCGAAATCTTTTGCCCATGTTATAGCCCAAGCCGTTGCTCGTCTAGATTTCGAGAAGGTACTTGTCATACATGGTGAACCCGGTATTGATGAGGTAAGTCCTTCGGGTTTAACACATGTGTATGAAGTTAAAGGATCTAGAATCGAATACTATACACTACAGCCCAATGACTTTGGAGTAGAAAGTATACCTATAACGCGACTCACAGTCTCTGGTGTTGAAGATTCTGCTACTAGGATCTTAAGAGCTGCCAAAGGTCTGGATAGAGATGCTAAAGTATTTATAGAGATGAATACAGCTTTAGCACTATATGTAGCAGATATTGTCAAGAGCTTTAAGGATGGTTTTGAATATGCTGAGAATCTTCTACCAAAATTAATAGATAGAATAGAAACATTAGTTCAAATTAATGGCGATATAGATAGATTTAGATCTCTATTGGTGAAAATTCTATGAGGATAAAGCTGAAGATATGTGGTGTGGCTAATCTAGACGATGCTTTAGAGATAGATAGAATAGGTGTAGACTTCATAGGTGTTGTAACAGATCCTGTAAGTCCTAGATACGTATCAGAAGAATTTGTAGCCAAACTAAAGAATATAGTTTCAACACCTATCGTTAGCGTTAAAGTACATGGAGCTATAGATACATTAGTTAATAGTTACGCAGACTATATACAGATACATAGAATCTTAAAAGACAGTGAAATTGAGACTCTATCAACATACAATACAAAGAGGTTCATACTATATGTACCTGCATCACTAGACTATCTAGACTATTTGAAGAAAGTACAAAAGTACCTCAGTCTAATACTATTTGATTCACCAATAAAAGGTGTGCCCAGTAATCCTAAGGTACTGAGAATTCTTCTTGATTACCATAGGGATGCTGGAGTAGCTGGAGGCATCACTCTAGAGAATGTACACGAGTTCCTAGAGCTAGAACCTAGATGGATAGATGTCTCTAGCGGTGTTGAGATCCATCCCAAGAAAAAGGATTTGGAAAAGATTAGAAAGCTTAAAGAGGTTGTATATGAATGGAGAAAATGAACATGAAGTACATGCCCAATATTGAAGACGCTATAAAGTGTATAGATGGAGAAGAAGAGATCTTTGCTGTATATGAGGATCTTGCTCAAAGAAGCTATAGTATTATTGTATGGGGGGTTAAGAACACTGTGAGAGGAAGCCATGAAGATGTTCTTGATGAACTTAGAACTAGTTTAAAGAAGGTTGAGATACGTAACCATATGTATCCACTAGATATAGGTTTGATAGGATACGTAGGGTATGATGCTGTAAGACTGTGGGAGAAAATACCGGATCTCCGTCCCTATTCAGAGGAATGGAATTATGTAGAGTTCTTCGAGCCCATGAACATAGCCATATATGATTACAGTAGAGGGTCTATTTATATCGATGGAGATCCCTATCAACTAGAGAAATGTAGAGGTGGATACAGTAGAGGAAATGTGAGAGTCGAATTTTATGATTCTTCGCTAGATGGTAAAAGATTTGAAGAAGCTGTTGAAGAGACTCTCAAGTACATCAAGAATGGCTATGTTTTTCAGGCTGTTTTATCGAGATTTCAGAGATATACCTATAGAGGCGATGTTGTTAATCTTTATCTAAATCTTAGAGAGATAAATCCATCACCCTATACATACCTCATAAAATTCGGCAACAGGGTTGTATTGGGTGCTAGTCCAGAACTTCTCTATTCGTATAGAAGAGGTATTGTTGAAACTTACCCAATAGCTGGTACAAGACCCAGAGGAAGAACCAACAATGAGGATGGAGTACTTGAGGAAGAGCTTCTTAAATCAGAAAAAGATAGAGCTGAACATCTTATGCTCGTAGATCTCGCTAGAAACGATCTTGGAAAAGTATGTGTACCTGGTACAGTAAAGGTCGAGAAACTTATGTATATAGAGAAGTACAGCCATGTGCAACACATGGTATCGAAAGTTGTAGGTATAGTGAAGAAGAGATATGATGCTATAGATTTAATGAAAGCATTGCTACCCGCAGGAACTGTAAGTGGAGCTCCAAAGCCTTTTGCAATGAAGTTGATAGAAGAATTAGAAGAATACAAAAGAGGTCCTTATGCTGGAGCTGTAGGATTCTTTACATCTTCTGGTGAAGCTGTAATGGCTATAACTATCAGATCCGCCTTCATATATAAAGATCTTGTAAGGATACAAGCTGGGGCAGGTATTGTATACGACTCTAAACCTAGAATGGAATATGAAGAAACAGAACACAAGCTTGCAGCACTAAAAGTGGCTCTAGGCATTATCGAGAGGTGATTGTATTGGAGCTTATTCTCGTGATAGACAATTATGATAGTTTTGTGTACAATATAGCTCAAATAGTTAGCGAACTAGGTGCTATAGCTATTGTTGTAAGAAATGACGAGATATCTCTATCAGCTATAGATAGAATAAATCCAGACAAAATAATAATTTCGCCAGGTCCCGGAACTCCCGAGAAAAAAGAAGATATAGGTATATCTCTAGATATTATAAAGAGATACTGTAAATCCATACCTATTCTAGGTATATGTCTTGGACATCAAGTAATAGGTTACGCATTTGGAGCAAAAATAAGAAGAGCTAGAACAATTATGCATGGAAAAATAGATACCATAAAGATACTGAATGAAGATACCCTACTTAAGGGTATCCCAAAGATAATTAAGGCAACTAGATACAACAGCTTAGTTATAGATAATGTGTCTAAGGAGCTTGTTATAGACGCTATATCTCTAAATGATGGAGAGATTATGGCTATACACCACGTAGAATATCCGATATATGGTCTTCAATTCCATCCAGAAAGCATAGGTACAGAGCACGGTAAACAGATATTGAAGAATTTCATAGATATGGTGTAGCTTTATGCCGAAGAACATTAAGGGATGGCTTGAAAATGTTGTTAGATATAATAGCTTGAGACCGGTACTCAGAATAAGCAGGTTTCGTAATTTTTATAGCCTTAGGGATAGAATAGAGGAGATGCACCGTAGAGATCGTATAGCAATAATAGCTGAATTCAAGATGAGATCACCCTCAGGATTAAATATAGTTAGAGATCCCACAGATTATGTAAAACATGTAGAGAAACATGTTGTAGGGATGAGTGTACTTACTGAAGAACTTTACTTTGGAGGTTCTTACAACTATCTCATATCTATAGCATCCATAACTAATTTACCCATATTGATGAAGGATATAGTGGTATCTTATAGCCAAATAGAAACAGCATACAATATAGGTGCTGACGCCATTTTGTTAATAGCATCAATACTTACCGATAGAGAACTAGATGCACTATATGAAGCTGCAAGAAGCTTCAATCTAGAAGTTCTCATAGAAGTTCATAACGAAGATGAAGCTGAACATGTTGTTGACATGGGTTTTCCAATGATTGGTGTAAACTCAAGAAATCTGATAACATTTGAGATAGATCTATCAAAAGCATACAAAGTTCTTGAAAAGATACCCAATAGAGTAACTAAAGTGGCTGAAAGTGGTATAAAGAGTAGAAAAGATATAGATTATCTAAAGAACGCTGGTGCAAAAGCTTTCTTAATAGGGACAGAAATTATGCTTAATCCAAGTAAAATATATGAATTAACAATCTAATGATCCTTTAGCTCTAATGTAGGTGTTTCACAAGAATCATAGAGATGAACTCAATAGTGTAGCTGATGTTGATAGATACACAGCTACTGTGCATAGATCTATTGTGAAAATATCTAAAGAAGACGATTGATCTCGATTGATCTATATTCAACTAAACCTATCTTGGTATAGATTGCCGAGACAGTTACTTTACCTAAAATGATTACTGTTATGTATAGTTCATGATTATTTAGATAATCCTTGTATACAGAGTATTGATGCATCCTGGATCTGGAGCCAAAGGATCTCCGAAATACGCATATGCTCTAGCTCTACAACCTCCACAAATACATCTATAGGAACAGATTCTACAAGGTAGCCCAAGATTCTCTCTATTTCTCAGCATTTTGAGTAATTTGTTTGTTTTCCATATACGTTCAAAGCTTATGTACCTAATATTCCCTAGAGCTATAGGCGTAAATACACATGGAGATACATCTCCATTTGGTTGTATAGCTGCATATATTCTTCCAGCTCCACATCCACCTATGAATTCTGCTAAAGGTTTTGTAACTATATCGCCACGGATAGCGTAGTGTGTTGGTGCTATCTCTTTACCTCCACTAATCTGGAGAACTACTCTAGCGTATTGAGGTGCCGTTATGTATATTTCGTTTTTTCTCTTCTTCATCTCTCTATATATCTTCTTCATAAAGTTCTCTCTTTCAATTGGATCGAGATCGAGATTCGGAACTTCCTTACCTCTCCCAACCGGTATATAGTTAAAGAATATTACTCTATTTACACCTATGTTTTGAGCTAAATCAAGGATTTCATCTACTTCATTTATATTGAGTTTCGTTATTGTTACAGCCATAGCACTATTTATTCCAAGTTTAACAGCATTTTCTAGAGCTTTTATAGCTCTATTCCATGAACCTTCGAGACCTCTAAATCTATCATGTTTACTTTGATAAGCAGAATCTATCGATACTTCTACATACCGTAAACCTGCTTCAGCAGCTTTCTTAAGTTCATCTATATCTGCATATCTCCAGCCATTTGTAGCTACAGCTACGTATATACCTTTCTGAGCAAGTGCTTTAACTATGGTTAGATAATCTGGATGAAGTGTTGGTTCACCACCACTTAGTGCAACAGCAGCTACACCAGCTTTATCGAGATGATCTACTAGTGCTAGTTTCTCAGAAAGTGTGAGCTCATCTTCCATATTTCTTCCTGCTTTTTGATAACAATGTATGCATTGGAGATTGCAGATGTTTGTGAAATTCCATACAACTAGAAAAGGTGCTGGAAGAATTTGTGGAATTGTTACACCATACTCTGCTATTCCTTTCATAACACATTCTACACCTCTTCTAACAGCTGGATCACTAAGCATTTCAGCAATTTCTCTACGATTGCCTCCAAGAATCTTTATACCGACATCAATGAGCATATACATAAAGTCTATAGTAAATCTCGATGTTATGGGGCATAAAACTTTAGAGCCTATGTATCTAGATAATGCGTAGTGCATATAGCTACGTTTTTCAGCTGCACCATCTACATAACATATAGTGCTATTAGTAGCATATCTTAGTAGGCTTCTCACAAGCCTATTCCCTAGAAATAATCTAATCAATGCAATAACTACATCAACACTACTTCTGCTAGACATAATAGTCCCTGACAATGGGATAGCTAGATCGTGGAGAAGTGTTTTCAGCCGCATATGTTTTCAAACGATCGTAAAACTCAGGTGTTCTAGTGGCAGGAGCGGGATCTATACGTATCTTTCTAGGTTTCTCGGGGGGGCTTCAGCTGCCTCCAGTAGATTAGTGCAATATAGGATACGAGTAGTATAGTAATGAGGAAAACTATGAGAGCGATTTTAACCTTCACTGTTTCACCATAAATTACCACTTCATTCTACCAGAGCCTAATGTATGTTTAGTCCTTCTGGTAATATTGAAGCTATATATGTGTATCCTTAATAGCACTCAAATGAAAATTAAATTAAGTATAATTTTGGATTAATTTAGAATATTGTAAGGGTCCTGATTTAATGATACTATTGGTATTTAAAGTCAGAGCTATAGATAATTTATTGTGTGTAGTATGAAGATACTTGATGCTATCACCATAATTATTCAATCCATATATGAGCAGGTTCTCAACTGTCTTAGATATGATTTACACTGCATGGATCCACCAATTATAACCTCAGGTCTTCTCGATAAATACGGAATAGATAAGTACCCTAAGAAACTCAGCTTCTGGAAAATTATTGACTACATCATTTCTAGATATAATGAAGTCGTGATTTTTAGGAGTAGATTTGGTTTATTTAAGCTTTATTTAAGTCATGACATAGAGGAAATATATAGAATTGAGAATAGTGATATCTATGTAGATGCTCTAGACTGTAACTATATAAAATGCACAATGGTGCCTAGAAGTCATGTACTTAGGATATATCTCGAGGGTATATACAACGAAAGAGTTGTCCTCAGGATAAACATAGTTACACTACTCAAGCTAGCTATAGTTGAAAATCCATATTTTAGAGAATGTCTAGAAGATTTTGTATCAGATCCTATGTCCCTTACATCGATAATGAAGATAGTGAACTGTAGCACATCAATAATAATGAAGCATAAAAATCTCTACAATCTTCTATTCAATAAACACTTAAAAACAGCTCTAGATGTAATTAAGTACTCACCTCTATTAAGAAAATACATAGAATTCAATGGACAGAGCATCAAAGAGGATGAAAAGTCTTCTAATCAATAAGTTTTCTATGCTATTGTGCTACTGATTCTAAATAGCCATATCCTTTCTATGAATACTCAGTTATAGTTTACCACTCTTCTTAACAACGATGTCTACTGCAACGTGATACCTTCTTGGAGATATACCTCTAATTACATGTCTCCCAACAACTTCTACAGGTATATTAGTGGCGCTGATTCTCTCTACAACTTTCTCTACAGCTTTCATAAATGCTTGTCTCTTGTTTTCTGCCTCAATAAATAGATGTGGATGTATATAGCCATAATCTTTAACAGCTTTAATTGCAACATCTATAGCTTCTTCAAACATATCTGGATAAGGCATCAAGATTCTATCAAATTTCTCTTTCAAAGCTGGTACTATAAGTAGTGAATCTCCATGTATAACCTCATTGAATATCGATACCTTATTTAATTCGATATTTATCCTAATGTATCTAGCTGCATAATCGTTTATATCTATTGATAGGACATAGCTTGGCTGAGCATACTTAGATAGAATTACGCTATATGGACCAAAGCCTGCAAACATATTGAGAACCTTCTCACCCTTCTTTACTTGTCTAGCTATCCTCATATGATCGTAGCTAAGAACTGGAGAGAAATAGACTTTAGTTATATCTAGTCTAAAGATACATCCATATTCTTTATATACTGTCTCGCTTCTTGCTTCACCAGCTAAATGTATATACTCTCTAATTCTTTCAGCACCATGAACAGGAGAAACAGCAAGCCAAACAGATTTGATATAGGGAAGCTGATTCAAAAGCTCTTCTCCAACAGCTTTAAAAATATCTGGAGAAAGATCAAAAGGTTTTCTAATAACAGCTATATCACCTACAATCTCAATACGTTTCCAAATCTTTTCAACATACTCGCTACCCAAGATCTTTTCAACAACTTTTTTAAGCAAAGGTTTATCGTTGTGCATGACTATTCCCATAAACATACTTTAGGTAAAATCTTTAAGCATTTAATACCAGAAACTTTATTAAATAGATTCTTTCATATATTTTGACCTTACCTATATCATACATAGATATATAGAATATGATATAAACATCTACATGCTTTTACAACAAACCTTATTAATATAAAACAATAAATCATTACATATTATCTCAAACTCGTTTCTTCAGTATTTGATATTTTCTGTAGTTAGCTACTATAGCCATTATTGCTATAAATATTGTTAACGATGTCAATACCGATTCTAGTCTTATTCCCCACGGCGTATAGTTCAATAGAAGACCTATTAATGGAACTACTGCTAATGATAACCCTATAGATAATGCTAGTCTCTCTAGTGAAGAAAGATCTTGTTCTTTCGGATACAGAGCCTCTATCAATACGTATCCAGGTAGAAAGAGGACAGATATAGATCCTAAGATATATCTCAGATATATTATCCATAAGACAGTAGGTGATAACACAACTGTTATTATTGTAGTTGCTGTTAATGTTATTGTTGTCCATAACCATAGTGTATAGTCTGGTCTTGATAAATACTCTACAAAATCTCTAGGGGGAGCTGGATCCATTAAAACTATTTTACCTGATGCTATATCGTTATAGATGTTCTTCAAAATATTGAACCTCCCTCTTCTTGCTCTATCATATAGCTCTTCTACATATTCTTCTAACGTCTTATTTTGCGATGACCTGGTCTTCACGGTATTTGCACCTTAACTATATTCACGTATAGATGGTTCCAAATACCTGTGTACATCCATTCCTTTCTATCTATATCATATATCCATAGCTCAAAGATTAACGCTATTTCATCTACATCAGTATTTCTCTCAATAGTTATCGGTATCTCCACCTTCTTAGTCACATTCTCTTTAACATCAACAAGAAATTCATATACCTTTATCGTAGGTTGAGAACTTGGTGAAGTATTTGTTGGTAATGTTTCTCTATTTCCTATCTTATACCTTACCTGCACTAGTGCTGGATAAGCTTTATGATTATATACATATACATAAAGCTCTAGATTCTGACCTGGATAAACTTTTGTTGGATACTCACCTATCTTCATCTCCTCATTTAGTATACCAAGAGCTTGAAACGGTTCCACTATCTCTGGTCTCAATATCTGTGCTATAGCTATAGCTGAACCCACAACAGTTATAGCTAGAATAACTGCTAAAACTTCTTCATCTAGTAGATTCAGTTTTAATCACCCATTTTCTTCTAGCTTTAAACCATACATAGATGTACAATCTGGGAAACACTATATAGAGAATTAGGGGTATAGAAGCTATAGCTACAACCATAGACATTTTAGCGATATTCTTGTACATAACGATAGTGGGTGCTCTTTCCCTAAGATACTCAACTTCTGTGCTTAAGTTTAAAAGCAAAAGCTTGGCATATTCTGTTCTATTGTTCTGTATAGCTTCGTGAACCTCCTTAAGCTTACAAACAATATATGAAACATCAACACCTTTTCTAGCTAGATCAGCTACCTCGATATAGAGCTTCAAGAATTCTTCAAATATACCGCTATCTGAGTGTATAGAGATACAACTACTGGAGATAGAAACAGCAAGAACTAATACCATTAGTACTATAACCATACTGTTCAACTTAATTAATGATGAATCTATACACAATATGCATTCACCAAAACCGATATAATGAATCTACAGATTCAAACCCTTTTCCTCACGAGATCTACGAATATATAGCTTTTGTAGATATTTACCAAGATAGTGTAGGATCAGAAGCATGAATCCTATGACAACACTAGTGTTTGTTATGATCATTGATAAATCTAGTACATAGGTGGTTCTCGATCTAGATATCTCAATAGATCTAACATTACCTAGAATGTCTCTAGCCATCTGCAACTGTTCTGAATATTCATTAGATATTGGTGTCATTATTGATAACCTTATGTATGTAGTTCCTTCCTGAAGAATGTACCTGTAGATTGCGTAGCTAAGTAGCATCATATTGCCTGATTTGGATATCAGCATATGGTTTATCGTGATATTACCTAGTTCTGTCCAAGATCTATGAATTCTATATCCTTGTAGTGTCACACATACGTACCATCCATGGAATTTCGTAGGTACATCAGCAACCTCTATATAGCCTAAGAATATCGTGTTGTTGTACATGAATGCTATACTCCTTATTATCGGTATACCTAATGCTGTTCCAAGTCTGGGTTCAGGTACATCTTTAAATAGAAATATGTCTGTGGAATTTAGTACAATAGTAGTGGGGTTTTCTAGAAGTTTGGGTAAACTAATCACAGAAGGTGTTGTTTGTGCTAAAGTTACTGTTGAAGCCGCTGGAGCTAGTACGTTAAACACTATGGCTATGAATAGAAGAAGAGCTATGGATCCTGAGAAAGCTATAGAGGGCTTCATATAGCTAATTGTATAGGGCTTCACTACAGCTTTCTCTTTAGATATTTTCGAGATTATGTATAGCGATAAAGCCGTAGCTATAGCTACATACAGAATAGATGGTGTGTAATGGAAAAACTTTAGAGCTTCCTCAAAACCTATAGTCCTTGTTACTAAGATTATAAGTACAAGTCTAGAGATATTCCCTAGAAAAACTGTGAGGATAGCAGAAACAATAGAGAGGGTAGTATACATAGCTTTCCTTCTGATAGACGTACTAGATTTTGAGGACAAGTATATAACCAATGGCGCTATAGAGAGTACTGATAGAAACGAAACTATACCGCTGCATATTGGAGCTATCTCAAACGATCTTTCTATTCCAGTTGAATCTTTTGTGATAAGCACTATTATTCCATTAGATTCTGTAAGTTTTGTGGATGTGATATGAGCCGCAGTTCTTGCTACGATCTCTGTGAGAAAAGATGATAGACCATCCGCAATAGGTCTAGGTATTGGTATGAGTATTAGTAGCAACATCATTGATAGAATTCCTGTCATCAATTTTCTAGATCTTAGAAAAAGAGCTAGAAAAGACCATAAGAGAAACACTATAGAGAGTGTCTTTAGCTCAATATACATTTCCGTTACCGTTTCCCCAATTACGTAGAATGTTATAGCTGTCGATAGAAACATAACTGATGTTACAGCTCTAAACACGTTTATACCTTCAATACTGAATCTATCTAATATCACCTTCAGAAAAACACCTACAGCTATAGGTAGTGCAACAACTAGATAGCTATAGTCTTCTGTAAGCATCAATCTTATGTATACATATAGGTAGTCTCTGTAGGCTATATAGAGTGTTGCTGCTAGAGCTATAGCTACAAGAATGAGTACAACAATTTTGTAGAGTCTATCACTATTCATAGGTCTCTATCCTTTATTTCTTCCGCATAACTACTTCTGGAACTAGCTCTAAAGGTGTATATATGTATCCATATCTACTGAGAATATATTTAGCTATAGCGTATCTAAGCTCTAGTGATCTACTATATATAGCTGTAAATGGTTTTGGTGGTATACATCCTTCTCTAATTATAACTTCTGCAAGTTTGTCAGCATACATAGTGTTGCTCAAAATGTATATAGAGAATATCTTAGGTTTTTTATCTATCTCGAGAATCTCTTCAACATATCCTTCATCTACTTTATGTATCGAGGTGTAATTGAATAGAGTTTGTATAGATAGTCCCTTGAATGTACGATACAGTCTATACAGAATATCTACTACTCTTCCCCTCAGACTTATCACAATATCTCCTACTACGAGAATAACTGTACACCCAGTTGTAGGAGACCTCTTGAATATATCTAAACAGAGTTTAACTAAATTAAACGCTATTCTGTCGAGATCAAGAACACTAGAAGCATACAGATCTGTTATAACAATAGGTTCAAGTCCTTCTTCAGCAACATTGTATATCTTCTCATAAACCGTCGACCCAAATTCTTTAACGACCATGATGCCTCTGCTTATTGATTTCTTCCAGTGTATATGTTTAATTGAATCTCCTGCGGTATAGTATCTAACACCCATATACTCGCCCCATCTACTTCTCCTAAAAACATCATCACCTCTACCAACCATATGCGATAACTCTTCTAGAACTGATGCAAATCTTTCAACGATTCTTAGAGCATAGGGATGTGCTCTAGCTCTATGTATGTACTCACGAATAATATCTACAGCCTTTCTACCACTCATAGATACTGCTATAGCTCCTAGATCTAAACTGTATACAGCTACTTCTACATTGGATAAGAAACTCTCTATATCTTGAACCTCTAGGAATGTTTTTTCCACAGCTTCAACAATATATTGAACCATGGGAATAGCTTTGTATTCTATAAAGTATTTAGCTATATATCTACCAGCAAACCCCAGTCCATCAAAAACATACACAGAGAGATCTACAACATTTCTACCGGTATGTTTAGCTGGAAACTCAAGGTGTATTATCGATCTACCTTTAACAACATATATGTTACTACCGAAGCTATGATCGATAATCACGTATGATTTGATAGGTGTATAGACTTCTATAGTCACAGAAGCTTTTCTGTCTACAGGAATTGTATCCGATAGCGCTAAGATTTTAGTGTAAGATTTTGAAAGAATTACATAGCTGTAGAAGATATAGCCGAAGGTGGACAATATAACGACAACTATAGGTATAGATACTTGAGGATATATAAAGACCGCAAGTAGCGATACAAGAGAATACCTAGCTACAGTAACAGATGAAGGACCTAGTAGACCTCTTTTTCCAGCACCAGGTGCTCTCAACACGAAGGGTGTAGCTATAGCTAGAGGAAGCGATAGGTAGACTCCTTGATGATTCACCGTAGACATAAAAATTAACGATACATATATAGCGATAGGTAGGAGATATCTGAACCTTCTGTAAACCAGGAATATAGCTATAGGTACCAATGGTACAGATATGATGATTATGCCTACATTAAATGTGAGATAAAGTATAGATACTATAGCATAGAGCACAACAAAACTGTCTATAACTTGATAAAGCTTAACCTCTTCTTTCTGCATAACGCATCACTACCAATATAGATAAAAGAAGTATGTATATAGATAATCCTATGGAGATATGATCCTTGGTTAGATTTAGGGGAACTATAACGTTATAGCTATACTTGATAATGTCTATAGGGCTTAACTCCAGGTAATCAATAACTATATACATTCTCCTGAACTCCACCAATGTCTCTAGAAACTTTCTGTTATTCGCATTCTCTATATTGATCAGCTTGTTACTAAATAGATCTAGATCAGATATAAGCCACAGCTCTCCTTTACCTACTTTAAAAGAACATATCGTTATATACATCCCCATTTCTTCGCCTAGAGAATAATAGTTATTACCATCTATATCAGCATAAGCGTATACAGATGTTGTACCTCTAGTAGAAAAAGCACTAGATACATCACTTATAACTATATGTGATGGACTATACATAGCTACCCTATACATATGCACACTATTATTGATGTTGATCTCTAGGGTTATCAGGGGGTACACTCTTGAATCTAGTTTATGTACCTCATCAAGTACTTTTGTCTTCTCAATTCTAGCTCTTATACCTATAAACTCCATAAACTCATTAATGTAGCCAGCCTCATTGAGGATAACCACAGTATTACCTCTATTCAGTATATCTTTAATCCACTCATATCTAGCTCTATCCATACCTCTGGCTATGGGTAGAAATACTACAGAATTGTTTTCAATACTTTTGAGACCCCTAATTACGGTAACTCTATCTGTAATAGATAGAAGTTCTGAATATCCATCGTCGTACGTGTTATATGGGCTATAGGGGGTTGTGGAAGACATGTTCATGACTATAGATATTGATGTTGTTAGAATTGACAGAACTATGATCAGTAGAGCTTCTCTATCAATCTTCAAGATCTTTTAACCTTTTAACAATTTTTTTGGCTTCAGATACATCTAAATCGTGATTTGAATATAGATCCTCTTCATAGATATCTAGAAACTTTTTAACAAAACTCTTTACAGGTTTTACAACAGTTCTATCAAATCTAGTGTAGAACTCTCTAAGAGTTTCCGAACTTTTTGGAGGTTCTATATATCTAGATATCAAAGCTATGAAGACTCTATAGAGATCACCTAACTTAGTTTTTCTGAATCTAGGTCTAGCTATATCGATTACAGTTGTCTCTCCACTATATCTAGAGATAGCCCTTCTTACACCTGAACCAAGAGTTCTCAGCGATATAGCGATATATCTCGAGCTCGAAGGTGATGTCAAGGCTATTCCTACCACAAGTACTGTTAGAGTAGTTACTGGTAGATTAACTATGTATATGTATCCTTCAACATCTGTGGGTATGTAGTTAGGATCCTCGGATTTAACTTCGATATATATGCTGTATCTCCAAAAAAGAATTGTTGGAGGTGTATCTATAGAGATAGAGAATCTAGGTTTATCTATATGTCTGTAGCTTGCTACAAGTTTACCATCTAAATATATATTAACACTATAGAGAGTTGGTGAATCTACATACAGATTAATTAAGGGTTTTGCCAAAGGTATTATACTAAATTTGCTGACATCTGCGATAACTGGTACCCTATGCTTAACAACAGCGAAAACCGAGCTATGTACTAGAGGTACGTATTTTCCTCCAGCTTCTGTTACGAAGATAAGTTTGTGGTATCCTATAGAGAGATTCTGAATCTCTATAGAGAGCCTGTTCTCCCCTATATCTATAGTTGTATTTGTAATGAATGTGTCACTAGATATTCTATCGAGATATATCGAGAGGTTTAAAGGAGCATCAACACCAGATATTATTTGAAGTTCTATCACCTGACCTGGGTAAACATAGTTTGGTACTAAAAACTGTATGTTTGGGCGTCTATATACAATTGAAAGATTAGTTAATTTGTGACCACCTATGGTCTTATTCTCTACTGATGCTCTAGCTATAACCATTAAAACAGCATCTTTAATTGTTAAAGGATTTATACCTCTAGCCAGAAGCTCTTCAGCTGATGGTGCAATCATTTCTATAGCTATTGATCTATCTACCGATACTATCCCTGATACCTCTCTACTTACAACACCTCCGTATATGGATATCAGTGTCAAGTTTATATTCTCTACAAGAGCTCTAGTAACTATAGATATGTTTACAGTATACCTGCTACCACCTTCAACAATATCTGGGTAATCTATATGTATATACAGCTCTTCACCATATTCACCATGTAGATACAGTTGAGTGAGATCCATAATTATTGTTCTCAACTTTGTGTCCAGATTAGCTACACTATCCATAGTGTTTCTGGTCATTATGTACCTAGATGCCTGATCTATGAACATATTCGAAAGCTTGTTGATATAGTTTGTTACAGCAATTTCTAGATCTGACCTGGCTATCTCAAGTCTGTATATAGCGGCTAGCAGATTTGTTTTATTTACCGAATCTTTTGACTTCATTGCCTCTATATCGATAAGAATGTCTATAATGTTCATTAGTGTGGTGTACGTTTTTCTATGCATGCTATATATATCTGTTGGTAGAGATAATACTAGCGCTTCTCCACATAAAGCTTCAGCTTTTCCGTACTCGTTAATCAATACACTGTATAGAGTATCTTGAAGTAATTTAAAGAGTGGAGCAGGATCTATGCTTAAAGATTCTATAGATTGTGTATAGATATAGCTAATGTGTGTCAGAAGTAGAGCTATCTGAAGAACTGTATAAGGTATTGCGATATACCTAGCTATTCTTTTTATAGATCTCATCTGTATTTTAATCAACCCTCTATGCTTAAGCTTGCTAATGAATTATTTAAGTATATACGGAGAACTATGTACATCACCGTATTACTTCTAAAACTATCAGTACTCTAAAGAGTACCATAGCTGTGAACACCGTTAATAACGCTATATCTACAGCTAACATTTTTGCTCTACTTCTTATCGAATTATCTATAGCTGTGAATATGAAGTAAATCAGTATAGCAACAGATAGATAGGCATCTGGTCTAGATTCTCCGACAAGTACAAGAAATATCGTTAGTATTGATGTAAGGAGAGCATAAACAATTAGACTTACTATAACTCTATTCACATCATTCACCTAAAATCTTCGCAATAATTTTATAGCTTTCAGCTGTAATAACTTCATCAACTATCTCTATATCATTCTTAAAATGGTGTGCCAATAATGTGAGTACATATACTCTGATAATGTTTATTGGTGTCTTCATCATCTCTAGAGCTTTTTCTGATAATTTACTCAACTCTATAGATATAGTATCGTTCTCCTTAGTTATAGCTACTTCTCTACACAGGTACGAGGTATCTATGAATATCTTTCTAAATCCATCAACCACATCACTAGATTCACCAACAACTTTTGATATGTAATCAAGTATGTTTGTAATCGGTAGAGCTATATAAGGAACTCTATCAAGCATATTTACACCTACCGATATGTTTCTACTACACGGTATTACCCTTTCTGAAAATACTATAACTCTATCCTCTAGACATAACTTGATCTTGTGGCTACCCACAATACCTGTATCCTCTAGAACTGATGTATAGAATAGATTTAGATCATGGATATAGTGCTCCAACATTTCTTCTAATGGCTCTCTATACGTTGTACCAACTGCTGTTGACACGACACCTACGACTAGTATGGAAAGCGACACTCCTATAACTCTGTCGTTGCTGATCAGTACCCCATAGACGATGAATAGAGAGGATATAGAGATAATAGCTAGGCCTATAATAATATATCTGTTCTCCATAGTGAACATCTCTATGCCTCATACCGATATATAGGGCTGTGACTTCATTCTTTAGGAACCTCAACTTTCTGTAGAGCTTCTCTAACTATGTCTTCAGGTTTCACACCTTCTGCTACAGCTTCTTCAGATAAAATAATTCTGTGTGAGAGAACTTCTACAGCTATCTCCTTTATGTCGTCTGGAATAACATAGTCTCTTTTATCTATAAGTGCTAAAGCTTTTGCTACTCTATAGAGGTATATAGATCCTCTGTGACTTAACCCAAGTTTGTTGTATTTGTGGTTTCTGATATAGTTAGCTATGTCGGCTATGTACCTGATTATTCTCTCATCTATGTATATACCTCTAGAAACAAAGGTTTGTAGCTCTACATATTCCTCTATGCTAACAACTTTATCTACACCAGAAGCATCTACAATATACAGCTGATCAGCTTTCTTAACCATTTCCATTTCTTCCTCTACAGGATTGTATGGAGATACACATCTAATCCAAAATCTATCTCGAAGGGTGAGAACTAGAGGATACACACCTACCTCTTCTTCTATCGGGATCTCGGTAGCTATAACGTGAAACGGTTTCGGAAGATCATGTACAACACCATCTACAGTAACTTGGAGTTCAGCCATAGCTTGAAGAAGAGCTGATTGTACACGCGTAGGAGTTCTATTAAGTTCATCAAACATCAGTATATTAGTGAATACAGGACCTTTCACAAATCTTCTGGTTCCGTCAAGAGCATAGATATAGTAGCCAGTTAGATCTGTGGGCAATATATCTGGATTACCTTGGACACGAGTAAATACACCCCCAATAGCTCTAGCGATACTCTTTGTTATCAAAGTTTTTGCTGTTCCAGGTGGACCCTCTATAAGCACATGACCACCAGCGATAAGTGTTGCTAGTATATGTTTCAATAGAATTGCCTTACCCACAATCACTCTAGATATAGACCTTATTATCTCACTAGTTATTTTTGAAGCTCTATCTAGATCCATAAATAAACACCTAGGTGATTTCTCTCAATCCCTAGAAGATATTTATTCCAGTTTAAGAACCTTACGGATAGACTATTAAGCAAAATAACGTGCACTACATACCGTGAAGTATAGTACTTGCTATTGATTCAATTCTATGTAGTCGACCACTAGAGGCATAATTCCTCTAAACTTAATTTAGATCATAAACAGAAACACTATGGTTAAGGATATGAAAATCGATACCTTTAGTGGTGTTAGTGCTAAGCATATCCTTATAGGTCTATCCATAGCCTTGTTTACGCATATGCTCACCATTTCGGCATGTGTTTGGTGGTGGGAAGTCTATAAACTCAATATAGACTGGAGGCTTCATATAGAGAGACCTGTGCCATCAATTCTCTACATATTTTATGCACCTTCATGGTTTTGGGTAGACCTGGTTATATCCGTTATAGTGTTCTCGTCCTACACGGTTCTACTGGTCTTCACGGTACTTCTAGCTAAAGCGCTGGGTATGCCGAAGTCCAGGTTCGTGGTGGCTGTAACTGTGTACACGGTTCTTCTTCTCGCTAACTGGATTTGGTACGAGATATTCAGAGCCAACATAAAAGGTGCCGATAAAGTGAATCCAAAACCTGATACATCTTTCTATCTGCTCTGGGGAGATGCGATGTACATGTTTACAGCTTTCCTCAGCTTCACAATAACCCTCGTCTTCATAGCCAGAACAGCTTTAACGAAAATAGGGAGGGGTGAACATCATGGGTAGAGCCAGAGGATCTGTTTTCTGGATACTCCTAGTACTAGAACTATACATAGTAATACTCATAGTCAACTATATATGGATAAACCTAGTTGCTGAAGTTGCTGGTGAAAGATTTCTTGAATGGTATTTTCCTTCACCGTTCTATCTCTGGAGTAAACCTATATATACATGGTCTGGAATGGCTTATTTCTTAATACTTACGGCACTAGCTGTAGTCATAGGTATAGTGACGTATGAAGAGTTGAAGAGAGATCGCTAGAGTGGGACGGTGATATAGATGCGCTACTGCGGAAGAATTACACATACATGAATTACCGCTACTGCATCTTATTTTCTCAATTCGTTAGCTCTGTTCTCTATAATGACTGCTACTGCCCCCGAATAAGATTCTGCGCAAATTTTGCTTCTTTCTCCATAACACTCTAGAGCAGTGTTAGTATGAGTTGTTTTATGGTTTCGTAGCTATAGGATATTTTAGTTTATTTATCGGATCTATACCTTAGTGTAATCGTATCAGAGGATTTGGCTAGATACTATGGGTAACAGTCTTAGAGCCTTAATACATACGTTCCTAGCACTGCTAGCTATTTTCTTGCGTAGTAGAGTCTTTATTCTTTTTGTAATCTCCATATCGCTGCCGATAGCTATAGCAACGGTTCTCTCTAGCTCTATAGCCACTCTGTATAGGCAAACTGAATTAGTTCTAGATCTCTACAGTAGACAGTCCTCAGTTTACGTGGATATGCCTTCTTACAGCAATTGTACAGTAATTCGTGTTCTCTATTTAGATATTTTGTATAGAGATAAGAATTTCACCATACAGATGCATTCTATAGACAACCTCAATATATATAGAGAGATTACGGGTATCAGGATATCCAAGCAGATGAAAAACGGTTACAAATATTTTCTCTCTATAGGTCGAGGTGTAGCTGAACTCTATGGCATCGATGTAGGTTCAGATATTGCTGTATGTATAGAGGGCTACTGTATCAATAGAACTGTTGTAGCTCTACACGATGGTAATGGATATCTAGGCTACATAGCTATCACAAGCGGTATAGACGGTTATGGACATACTGTTAACTTCTGTAGAAGCTACCATAACTACGCAATACGAAGTATAGTTGAAGACCTTGGCAAAAGTATAGAATCTATTGCAGGATTTCTTTCTATAGCTACTGTAGCTCCCTACCTCATAGCTGTGTATCTGGCTATAGATAGGGTATGGAACCTATATAGAGATGAGGTAACAGTGCTCTACAATATGGGTTTAGACAGAATATCTCTGAAACTATGTTTCTATCTAGCTGTCCTATCTATAGCATGTATAGGTATACTCTATGGTGTTTCAGTAGGTGTTGTAGCTCTACATATAGGTCTATGGATCTTGAAGCTCCTAGGTGTGTACATGTTTACTATTTCTCTACCTACGTTCAGTTCGTTGATGATACCCATAACAATAAATCTGTTGACCATAACCTTGTCTGTAGCGATAATTATTGGAAGAACTGGTGATGGATTTTGATGTGGATGGTAGAGATACTGAAACTCGTGAGCATTAAAAGCTGTATTCTCGTATTCACGTCCATACTTATTACATCAACAGTTCTACTAACTGTTTTAGGTTATCTACAGTCTCTGTACAACATCTATGAAGAGATAGCATATCCTGAAGTATTTAGAGAAAAACCTGTAGTAGTGGTATCTAGTTATGCTCTTGCTCCCTTCACATCACTCGTATCTACAGATGTTCTCAAAAACATGCTTAAAGATGCTCAAGATGTTGAATATATTTTCTACCAAATCCTGGCAATAGTCTACATCAATAACTCTAGAGCTGTAATTGTTAGAGGTATCGAGGCTAAAGATCTTAAGATTATTGCAGACTATAGAATCATTGATGGTAGAGATATAGATGAGTATTGTTTCTACTGCATATGGGTAGGCAAAAATATTGCTGAAGAGCTTAACATACGTGTTGGAGATATCATCGTGCTTTCATCTCCTTTCTTGTCTATACCTCTTATCCTAAGAGTCTCAGGGATAATAGATGCTGGATACCCCTATAATTATGAACTCTTATCCTCGATAAGTTTGGCACAATCTATCAGAGGTGTAGCTAGAGGCTATGTATCTATGGCTGTTGTAGTGTTTAGCTCGAGAGAAGATTATCTAGTTTTTGCTGAAAGACTTGGTCTACATAGAGATAGAATGTCTCTAATGGAAAGAGCTATTGTAGCTTTAAAGTATATTGGTAGAGAAATCAGGCCTCATATATATGAGCATATGACTGAAATGCTTGTATCTAGACTAGGTTTACCTAGAGATATCTACATACTCATCTCTTTTGCAACAGCCTTCATAATGTCTATAGGTCTATACATGATCGGTCAATCAATTGCTACAATAAACAGCCATAATCTCGAGGTACTGTATGAACAAGGTGTATCTAGTATCAAGATAAAGATATCTCTAGCCATAGTTCTAGCCATATTTATAGCTACATCAATAAAGCTATCTTTAATAGCCACTAGAATGCTCTCAAACATTATTTCTCTAACAATAGTAGGTTACCCACTTAAGGTAGCTATATCAAAGGATATCCTTCTAGCTACATCAATATACATACTATTCTTCACACTCATTGGACTTGCTATGGTGAAGATACATGGATATAGAGAAGAAACTATATAGAGCATCTATAGCTCTTTTAGCAACCATAGTTTTTGCCGTAATACTTAGAGTAACTCCTACAACAGTCTATAATCAACCTTTTTCAACAGATGTATGGCCTTTGATAAAAGTGAGTAGAACTATTGTCGAGAACCCTGAAGCACGTATATGGATGGATGACCGTTTTGATGGATACAACAATAGGTGGCCAGGTTTACCTATATCTATAGCGATATACTCGCTAGTGACTGGAACAAACGTAGAGATAATCTATCGCTACCTATATGTGATAGTTGTAACATCTATACAGATCCTCTCTATATACCTCTTAATGAATACTGTAAATCTTCGTAAAGGTATAGCTATTGCCATAACGTTGTACTATGTATCTACACCATCTCTAGCCTTATTCTCGTCATCTATACTCAAAGAGGTCTATGCCCATGTTTTTCTCTATCTAATCCTTTTGACTATGGTTGTCTCGATAGAGAGGAGAAGAATTGATTTCACTACTTACTTTATTCTATTTCTTCTCTTCATAACAATATCTACTACACATCACTTTACATCGCTTCTAACTCTAGAGTTCATGATCAGCACTATAATTATAGTAATGATCTACTATATCGTAGAAAAGCCGAAGAAACGAGAAGATATATGGAAAGGATTCAAACTACTTATATCTTCTTCAAGTATTTTTGCAATAGCGTTCGCTCTTTACTATTTTATTTACGGTGGATACGGTTTTAGATATAGAATAGCTGTTGAGGACATAGCTCTATATGTATTCTATACATTATTTGTCTATATAAGCTATGCCCTGGTTATCCAACTTGGTATCGGAAAAACCTCTACCCTCTCTATAACCTCTATAGTCATATTCATGACTGTAGCTATCATTGTCTATTCACTGGCTTATGGAGTAACTTTTGAAAGAATCGATATTGTTCCATACATAGTGCCTCTAGCCATACCGCTACCGCTTTTCTGTTTCTTACCTAAAGAAATGGATATAGGTAGAGCTCTAATTTTGGGGATAGCTACAGCACTTTCTATAAACATTATGTATATATATTTCAGTCGACCAGAGCTTATGGAGATATTCCACAGAATTCTAAACTATCTTCCGTTAATGAGTTCGTTTCTCATGGGATACATTGTCTCTAGAGTTCGCAACAGTATTTTAAAGATCTTTATATTCTTCATAGTTTCGATAACTGTGTTGATGAACGTAATTAGTGTATGCAACATTGTTTTAGGTAGAGATAGAACTATTTTCTACTGGATCTATAGAGAATCAGAAGTACATAGCTTAAACTATATGTATATCTCATCTATAGATAACACCAAGATTCTAGGAGACGCTAAAGTATTCTACTTTATGGGTAGCAGAAGATATGTATATCCTCTTGCTCTAATCAACTACCTTTACACCAATAGAGGCTATAGAGATTCTCTAGTTATTCTCTATAGAGATAACTTCGATAAAGGATATGTAATATCTCTAACGATACACAACATAAAGAGTTTGGTGATGTATATTAATACATTGAATAGAGTTTATGATTGTAGAACAGTATTAGGATTGTTAATGAGGTAGAGACTATGTATATAATCAGATTATTGTCTGTAGTTAAGTGGATGGGAAGAGAAAAGATTCTAGATAATGTAGATCTAGCTATAGAAGCTGGAGAACTAGTTGTTGTTAGGGGTAGGAGTGGTGTAGGTAAAACAACTTTAGCTAAAATCCTATCTCTCCTCATTAAACCTGATGAAGGTTCTCTAGAGTTTATAGATAGAGATGTAACAAGTATCAATGAGGGTGAGAGAGCTTTTCTGAGACTTAAATACATAGGCTACATAGATCAAATGTTCAAGTTAATACCATCGATAAGTGTTGCAGATAATGTTGAGTTACCACTCAAGCTCCTAGGAATACCGAGAAACGAAAGAAGAAGAAAGGTTAGCGATATTCTAGCATACCTTGGTTTAGAGGATAAGATGTACAGATATCCAGATGAATTGAGTGGTGGTGAAAGACAGAGAGTAGCTATAGCTAGAGCACTTGCTAAAGACCCTATACTAGTTGTAGGTGATGAACCTATTTCGAATCTAGATGACAATACAGCACAAACAGTTATGAAGCTCTTTCGAAGATATGTAGATGAAAAAGGTACAGCAATCATTGTAACAACTACAGATCTACACCAAAACTATAACTCTGATAAAGATCTGCTTCTAGTAAACAGTAAACTACACACATTTCAACGATTCTGATAAATTTGTATGATACTTAATAAACGGGTTCTGGAAGAAAGACAGAAATAATATAGTGTATAAATATTATCTACTGGGTCTTCCCATAGCGAGTAGGTACACCTGTAATCAGTATCACTATATCATAATTTCTTTATCTGCTTCTTTAGTAACTCTTTCGGTTACCGTTAACGGTTAATACAATATTTTTGTTCTGCTTTTTGCCTTGATCCTACAGTATATGTTATGAATTATACTAGAGGTCTGCTATCTAAGTTAAGCTATGCTTTAGGTATAGCCATAAGACATATGAGATAAGTATGTATACTATATTTACACATTCTATTAAGTACTAAGTTCATAATCTAGTATATCTACATAGGATGTTACCCTTATTTGTAGGATGTATAAATTACATAAGAGTATGTGTCAGTGAACATAATTCTAGATACTTAGTTATGAGTAATTCAGTAGATAGTTCTACACATTCTGTGAGTCCTACTTAAATACTTTACTACAACTTTTACTTCATGAACAGGTGAAATTTATGCACAGAAGATCTATACTCTTGTATGTAGTTATAATAGTCATAGCTATTGCTATAGTAGTTACCCTAAGCTATGCTTATGCTCAATACAATATAGGAAATATACCAAACGCTATCAATGATAAATCTAGATGGTTCTATGGATTTAGATTGAGTAGAGAAATACTGAGGCATTATATTGTAGAGGTTAGTGATGAGTATAGAACTAGAATCGAAAACATACTTAGATCTGATCCTAATGCCTCTACTCTACTTGAAAACGGATATAGTATAGCTGTAATTAAACCTATTGTGAGGTTCGTTGTTCAAGGAGATGGTTCTATCGTCATGAGAGCAGATAAAGCTGTTGTTATACTAGCTAAAAATGGTGAAAATAAGGCTAAAGTTTACGTAGATGTAATTAATGGATTTGTTATAGAGATTGTTAAGTGTGAAAGAATCTTGAAAAACAGAATGACAATCAGTAGTAGATGCAGTAGCACGTGGGTTGAAGCTCTAGATGATAATAGTGTTATAAGATAGTTTAACTAAACAATTTTTATATGCACTTGAATATATATTCTGTGGTTATGCTGTGAAGCTTATGGATAGAACGACCATAGTAATGATCTCTGTAGCCTCTGTATTGATAGTTCTATCTATACCATTAGTAATATACTTGACCTATCCTATAGATCAGCAAGAACCTGTTGAGCAAATAGTTGAAGATGCGTTTCAGTATCTATCTATCCCTAGACCGCCTCCAAGGTTTGTCCACGGGGTTTATGGATATACAGCTCTTAGAGGTTCTAGAAATATTATTAGGGGATTTTTTATGTGGAGAGATTCTAGAGTAGGTGTTTTCGTGGTTGATGGTGATCTTGTATCCACTGTCTTTATGTCTAGATATAGGTCTTTAGCTGAAGAGAAGTGTATTGATGGAGAGGAACTCGCCAGATATATGAATGGCACAAAGGTTGTTGCCATAGGCTATCTATTTAGGACACCTAGAGGATTGACGTTTATACCCATAGAGGTTCATATGAATGGTATGAGATTTGTGTATACACCTCGTTGAGGTGATTGTTACTGCTCTATAGTTTAGTGCTAATTTGTTTAGAGTTGATGGGTTTTACAGCTTTCCTCTATACAGCTCTAAGGTTTCTACAGATCTATAGAGAGATTGGTGGAGATGAACTTGCACTAGCCTTCCTATCTTTCATGTTTCTCTCGCTTAGTCAATTATGTGTGCTTCTCTCTATACTCTCTAGCGATATAAGGATAGCTACAGCTCTGTATGTAGCAACAGCTACTACAGCTATTGCGAGTTTCACTATAATGATTGTCCAGAGACATATAGAGAATAAAATGTACATTATGGTACCAACAATTTTATTGATACTGGTTCCCGATATTGTAGCAGGTTTACTTTCATCTTATGTAGCTATAGAAGCTAAAAGATCTATTAGATTGTTTCTTTTAATGCTTTCTCTATCATACTATTTAAGAGCATTAGCCGTAGTAGCTAGTGTTGAGTTTACACCCATACTTCTACTAATCTCTGAATCTGTAAGAAGTACATCAGCTGTTGCTCTAGCTGTACACAATAGTCTAAAGGTATCAAGGCTATGGGCAGAAAGCGAAGTAGGATTGAGATAGTGTTCAAAGTTCTCGAGATTCTTATTCAAGGTGAAACAAATCCAACTAAACTAGCAACTCTCGTCAACATGCCCTACGACAGACTTGTAAAGCTTTTGAGGGAACTAGAAGAGAGAAAAATTATAGAGATGAACAGTAGTAGAAAAACTAGGTTCATACGTATAACAGACAAAGGTATAAGGCTTTATGAAGAGCTGAAGAAAGTCCTAGATCTTCTAGATGACTATGGACTGATATAGATTAATGAACATAAACCAGGTATTTAGAGATATACAAGTAAAGTTTATTAAGTGGTCCCAACTATCTTGTATATTTCTTAGGTGTTGAATATTGTGGAGCTAGATATCTCAATAGCTTTAGGATACATAGTATCTCTAGCGGTACTCATTCTAGGTATAGCATATAGTGTATACAAAGAGTTGAGGGGTGAATAGACTCATTGTAGCATTCAGCTCTACAATCAATATCGATACAGCCATAATATTCACAGTCATGTGTTTAACTATAGCCATAGGGTTCATAGGCTATAGAGCTAGCAAGACACTCACAGGATTCATCTTTGCCAACAAGACCCTAGGTCCATGGCTACTAGCATTCTCCATAATGGCTACATACTTTAGCGCTGCATCATTTCTGGGTGGAGGAGGAGCTACCTATCTATATAATCTAGGGTTTGGAGCATGGCTAACAGCATGGCATGTTATAGGTGTTGTAATTCTATGGATAGCTGTAGCAGGTAAGCTATTCGACTACGTCTCCAAGAACAAGGTTATGAGTGTACCGGAACTAATAGGACATAGATATAGAAGTGTCTTAGCCAGAGCTATAGCAGCTACAATAATTATATCTCTCTTTACACTATATCTTGTAAGTGTTTACAAAGGTGGTGCAGTAATACTTTCGACACAGCTAGGAATAGACTTCAAATACGCTCTACTATTGCTGGCTCTACCTGTCATAATATATATCGTTATCGGTGGACTGAAGGCTGCAGCTATAAACAATCTGTTCCTCGGATCGCTAATGATTATAGCCGCTATACTAACATTTAGCTACATAATGAGCCACGTAGGAGGGCCAATAAATGGGATTCAACAGCTTTCTCAAACAATTATTGCAGGTAAACCTGGATCGCTATGGTTAAAGCTCGACGGCATGGGGCCGCCACCAGCTATAGAGAAAAACGCTGTTCCGATACTAATAATGAGTATAGCTTTCTCAATAGGTATGGCTCAAATAGCTTTACCAAACCTATTGATACAGTTCTATGCTGCTAGAGATGTTAAAGCTATATCTCGAGGAAGACTCATAGGACCTCTACTTGTAGCTACTTATGCATCTCTTATGTTCTCGCTAGGAGCCTTCTGCCACCTTATACTAGATAAACATCTCTCAGCTCAGGAAGTTGTTCAGCTCATGAAGGATACTGATTGGGTTATACCTAAAACGATATCGCTAATAGCTCCCATAGGTGTAAGAGGCTTGATTCTAGCAGCACCTGTTGCAGCATCAATGTCAACTATAGCTCTAACTGTTCTAACACTCTCTAATACACTCGTGAGAGATATTGTTCAGATAGCTAAGAGTGTGAAAGATGAGGAAAAACTACTCCGTATAGCAAAATTATCTGCAATAGCTTTCTCATTAATACCTATAGCACTTGCATTAATTGAAAACAGACTTATAATCGATATAGTTAGTGCCGCTTTTGGAACAATATTTGCATGCTTCATAGGTCCTGTAACAATAGGTCTATACTGGAGAAAAGCTACAAAAGAAGGCGCCATAACGTCTATGGTTATAGGGGCTTTAACAGGAATTCTATGGTACATATATCTGTACAGAGTTCTATGGATACATTCAACACTACCTGCTACAGCATTAGCACTAATGGTATTCATTATCTTAAGCTTACTGAAACGAGGCAACCAGAATTAGGTATTTCTAACAAATTGATTTTATTTTTAAATACAGAATTATCGTTTAAATAAACCTCTACATCATAGTTTCGTTAAATTGTGTAGGGTCTGTAACCAGGTATGCCGGTTAGTATGGATTTGAATTGTTGTGAATGAAGAATATTTTTGAATCTATCTATATAACTATTGCTTCGACTCTTTAATGCATAACATTCGTATAATTCCCATGTAACATGCATATACTTTAACCCATGTCTATCAGCTACATATCTAAGAGTTAAACCTACATCAGCTTCTCCTCTCTTTATAAGTTCAGCAACATCATCATGTGTATAAAGCTCTTTCCCAATACCTCTCACATTTGCTGAATCTAGTGAAAATCTATTCATATAATCTTTTAGAAGACTCTCTAGAAGTAATCTAGTTCCAGAGCCTCTATTTCTGCTAGCTACAACTAGTTCACCGGTAACAATTCCGTGGAGGATATTTTCAATAGACTTAAACTTCAGACCATCTCTGTAAATGAAAACTATCTCACGTTGATATCCTCCTATGCGTTCAACTCTATCTGTTAACCAAAATCTATCCAGATATGGAGTATTATACATTTTTGATTCAGGGTCATAGAGATGAATACACACTACATCTGCAAGCTCAAGACTTAACATAGCTAGAGATAATCCAGAACCCAGACACATACTACTAACTTCTACACCATCTCTAGATAGAGCAGAAAATACCACAGACAGAGCTGGATCGTGGCTATGAGCTACAACTAAACCTTTTTCTCCCGATATCGTCTGGCTATAACTAGATAGACCTGTCTCAATGAGTTTTGTCAATGCTATTTCATAGAGCGAAATCAGCTTCTCACCAAATTCTGTCAGTACTACTCCACCACCACCTCTACCACCTCTTTTAGCCTCAACAACCTTCTTACCTGTTATACGCTCGATTCTAGCTATAATATCGTATATCTTAGAGTAGGGAACACCTAAAGCTCTAGAAGCACTAAGCATTGATCCTCTCTCTTTCAGCATCTTGAATATTGACGCTATCCGTCTATCGAGAACTTTATGACCTTTATACTCTATAACTACATCAAATCTTATAACAATATCATCGTAATCCATTGAGACCACAGATCCCAGATACTGCTAAGGTTTTTATATCGTTATCGGTTTTACAGATAGCGATATAGTTAATACCTTATCACCAGAATTACAACATTTATAGGCAGAGATGATGAAACTATGGATAAAGATAATAATTACTATAATATCAATTTCTCTACTGATTATAGGTACACACTATCTTGTTGACAGAAGTAACTCAAAAATCATAATAAGAATAGCAGCAACAACATCGCTGTATACCACAGGACTGCTTGAGTATACAGCAAATACATTCAGAAAACTATATCCAGATACAGAGATTGTTTTTGTAGCTGTAGGTAGTGGTGCTGCACTAGAATATGCAAAAAGAGGTGATGTATGTATGGTTATAGTTCATGCTCCTGAGCTAGAAGCTGAATACCTAAAACTAGGGGTAATCGATAGACATAAACCGTTTGTATACAATTTCTTCGTAATTATTGGTCCTAGTAGTGATCCAGCAAATGTCTCGAGATCCAAGAGTTTTGTTGACGCTTTTCAAAGAATATACATAGCGACACAAAAAGGTTTAACCAAATTCGTTAGTAGAGCCGATAGATCTGGAACATGTATGAGAGAGAGGTATCTATGGAGAATATCTAATGTTTCTCGACTAGAGGGTGAATGGTATATAGAGTGTGGCTGTGGAGCTGATCAAGCACTTCTTTTAGCTGATGAGTTAGAAGCATATACATTTGCTGATGTTGGTACCTATGAAATTTTAAAGAGAAAGAATAGACTTAGTAATATCGTTATTCTATATACCAATACTTCTGATTACGCATCACTAAATATCTACAGCACATATATAGCTACAAATTGTAGAGGTATTGAAAAGAGATATGCAGAACTATTTCAAGAATTCTTATACATTAATCAAAATATTGTAGAGGAATTCTGTACATTATTTGGCACAAAAATATTTACACCTGTTAAAGATCAAGAAGATATGGTTTTAAATATATGGAGAACTCAAGCCTTGGGGAAAACAGATGATCAATGATTTTATGGGTACTGTATTTAGATCTATCTACATAGCTGGTACGGCCACACTTTTATCATGCCTATGGAGCATACCGCTAGCATACATAATTACTTTCAGATTTAGGAATAGATATATAGTTGAAGCTTTAACAGAAGCTTTTGTAGGTATACCCACAGTAGTCTTAGGTCTCTTGCTGTACATGCTCTTCAGTTCTTCAGGTCCTCTAGGATCTTTAAAGCTCCTCTATACACCAACTGCTATAATAATCGGTGAATCAATACTAATCACACCACTTATAGTTTCAACTATCTATAGATCTTTGAAAGATACAGCCGCATTATATAGTGAGCTAGCTTTATCTCTTGGAGCAAATAAATACCAGAAGACAGTGTTTGTATTAAATCAATCTATATCCAGCATTATAGCTTCATGTATAATGGGTTTCTCTAGAGCTATTGGCGAATTAGGTATAGCTATGATGATTGGCGGAAATATAAAGGGTTACACACGCGTAATGACTACAGCTATAGCTTTAGAAATTGCTAAAGGAGAATTTGAAGAAGCTATAGCTCTAAGTTTAATACTTCTTCTGCTAACTGTATCGATATCTATAGCTGTTAAACTTCTGACTAGGGTTCGTGTAGCATGGATATAGAGCTAAACAATGTGTACTATAGGTACGATAAAGAATGGGTCTTAGAAAATATATCAGTAGTTTTCAGAACTAATGAAGTAGTACATATAGTGGGATCTAATGGAAGTGGCAAAACAACGCTCATGAAAATAGCATCCCTTATATATAGACCTACAAAGGGCTACGTGATTACAGATGGAAAAGATTTCTGGAAACTAGATGAAAAAACTAGAACTATGATTCGTAGACATGTTGTCTATGTTCATGAGAAACCCATACTCATTAGGGGAAGCGTCATCGATAACATTGTCTTTGGATTAACGTTAAGAGGGATCAATAAATATAAGGCCATGGATATAGCTAAAGATATTCTCGATAGATTAGGAATAGCTGATCTATCTGAGCGTCCTGTACATAAACTTTCTATAGGTTTAGCACAACTTGTAGCAATAGTACGTGCTCTCGTAGTACAACCACAGGTACTGTTTCTTGATGAATCTTTTGCAAATCTTGATGAAGAGAAAAAAAGGAAGGTCATTGAAATACTATTAGATCTTCGTGAAGAAGGAGTAGGTATAGTGATAGCATCTCACATAGAGAACATACCGGATATAGATATAGATAAAAGAATATTTCTTAAGAACGGTAAACTAGTGTCTAGCTGATTAGCTAGAGGTATGTAGTTACATCAAACAGATATAGGAAATTAATCACTTTAGCCCATGATTTAACTTTGCATCAATTTAACTTATGATGATTACATAATTCACAACATATATACGTTTTGATAAAGCTACATCTTGAAGAAAATTACTCTAGATCTAGGTACTTATAGAATAATTTAGAGAAACAAGCTATATTGATGAAGAGATTAAGCTTATGATATCGTATACATGCGTAGCTATATCTTCATAGCTATAGATTGCCTCGCTCAGTAGCGTAAGAGCTTTCGGATCTTTCTCTATTAAATCTTTTCTGAAATTGTGTAGCCCTGACCTAATCTTTTCACATGTATAGAGAGATTCGAGTAGCTCTGGAAGTGGCACCACTTTCTCTATCTTATTCACAATATTCCTGTATATCTCATCTAGTTCATCGACATACATCTTCAACTTCTCTGCGTTATTTATATCAATCTCTATATCATTCAGTATAACTTCCTGAACTATTTTCGCCACTTTTTTGGCATCATCACCTATTTCTTCTATAGCTTTTACAACCATTCTCAGATCCACAAGCTTTAACAACTCTTTAGGTTCAACAATACCTGATACAACCTTCTTCCTTATCACTCGCGTTATATAGAAGTAGAGTCTGTTTAGATCCTGATCTCTTGCTTCAACTGAGTACGCTTTTTCAGCATCTCTCTCAATGAGAGCTACTATAGAGTCTAGATACATTGATCTCGATATTCTATACATGTTTTTAATAAGTGTATGTATTTCGGTATCACTTGAAGATAAAACCTGGAGAACTATACTGGAACTGTCTTCATCAACTATTTCGAATCCAAGAAGTATGTTTTTAGCTCTATTCACAGCATCTCTTATAGCTGAAGCTATTGCGCTTCCCTTAAACCTAAGTGATATAATATCGTATCCTCTGAGGTATAGCGTGATTAAGAGTGAGAATAATGTTTCTCTATCTTGAACCTCTACCTCTATCTTCGACAACTCTTCTTGAACTTCTTCCTGTATCTCGATAGGTTTTATCCTTAGTGTACCATCATCCTCTATCACTACTTCTACATGTGATCCTTTGCCTAAGCCGAACCTCTTAAGCCATTCTTTAGGTAGAGCTATATAGTATGAGCCTCCTATTGCCTGAAGTCTATACACCTTCCGCATACCGAGACAACCATATATTGTCAGGAGATAAACAGTTTAAATAGTTTAAATATATCCTCATAACACTAGTTTAAAAGGCGTACAGCATAAAAACCAAATTAGGATAGATAGTTGAGGAGGTAATAGAGAGTTCATGTCTATAGAGAAGAAAATTAGGAGACCTACGAGAATGCTGTCCGGAATAACAGTTGTAGCTGTTATGTCTAAGCCTTACCCATGTCCTCATGGAAAATGTGCCTACTGTCCAGGAGGACCTGATCAAGGTACTCCTCAAAGTTACGTAGGCAACGAACCTGCACTCATGAGGGGTTTACAGACAGATTTTGATCCCTATCTACAGATGTGGTTGAGGTTGAGACAGTATGAAGTGATAGGCCATATACCTAGTAAAGTTGAGGTTATAGTTATGGGTGGAACATTTACGGCTATGCCGCTATATTATCAAGAATGGTTTATAACCAACATATACGAAGCTGCTAATAGATATCCTAGTCCTAGGCCAGAGGTATTTCCATCTCTCGAAGATGCTCAGCTTAGAAATGAGAAAGCATATATAAGGATTGTTGGCCTTACACTTGAAACAAGACCTGATTGGTGTAGAGAGAAACATGTAGATCAAATGCTTAGACTAGGTACAACAAAAGTCGAGATAGGTGTTCAAAGTACATACGATGACGTTCTTAAGCGTATAGACAGAGGTCATAGCGTTAGAGATACTATTGAAGCTACACGAATATTGAAGGATTCTGGATATAAAGTTGTCTACCATATTATGCTCGGTCTTCCCGGATCTGATCTAGATAGAGATATACAGATGATTAGAGAGATATTTGAGAATCCCGACTTTAGACCGGATATGCTTAAGATATATCCAACACTTGTTATTGAAGGAACAAAACTCTACGATATGTGGAGAAGGGGTGAATATAGAGCTCTTTCAGATGAAGAAGCTGTTGATCTGATATCCGAGTTCTATAGGTATATACCTAAATGGGTGAGGATTATGAGGATACAGAGAGACATACCAGCACAACTTATTGTTGCTGGACCTAAGAAAGCTAATCTTCGTGAACTCGTTGAAAAGAGAGCTCTTGAGAAAGGAATAGAAATCAATGAGATTAGATTTAGAGAAGTAGGTAGACAAGAATTCTATAGGGGTATTAAACCTGTTAATATCGAGATATTGAAGGAAGTATATGAAGCTAGTAAAGGAATAGAGGTATTCTTATCCGCAGAAGATAGTGCTAGAGGCGTACTCGTGGGGTTGCTTAGGCTTAGGATACCGTCTATGTATGTCCATAGAGTTGAAGTAGATAGTAGAACCGCTATAGTTAGAGAACTACATGTATATGGACCTCAAATACCTATAGGTTCTAGAGCTGAAAATTCTTGGCAACATAAGGGATGGGGATCAAGACTTCTTGCAGTAGCTGAGGAAATAGCTAGATATGAATTCAATTGCACGAAGATACTCATTCTATCAGGTGTAGGTGCAAGAGAATACTATAGGAGATTGGGTTACACTAGACCATATAATTCTCCATATATGGTAAAACAGTTAAACTAGGTACTGCTATAGCTTGTATCTAGCTGAAATCGATATATCTATCGAAATACATCCATAAGTCTTGAGAAGCCTAACCATAATTCTTAACGACTCTTGCTACAATAAAGATGTTATCGCTTTTGTTCCTAAGATAACCTGTATATCCATAGCTTAGAACCTTAAGCCTATACTTTCTGCATAACTTGAGAAGCTCATCAAGTGTATACAGATAGTAGTACCTATACAGAGTTCTCTTCTTCTTTCTCCACGAAATTCTGTATTCTCTTATACTTTTAACTAATCCAAAGAGTTTTAAAATAATATTCATAAGTGTTGGTATAGTAAATCTCAGTTGTCTCCAAGACCAAGAGGTGATAATGACTAAAGCCCCATTGACTGAAATACGGACTACCTCGGCAAAAACTCTATCTATAAACTTACTAGGTACATGGTGAATAGAAGCTATAGCTAAAACAACATCAACAGAGTTATCTTTTATCGGTATGAAAAGCATATCACCGGCTATAGAGTCTCCTACAACATCTCTATTCAATAGACTTCTCCTGCTCAGAAAATCCATAGTGTAAGATACATCGATACATAAAAGATATTTTCCTCCAAAAGAATATACATAGATTCCATTGATGCATGATCCTGCCCCTAGATCGACTATTATTCCCCCTCTGCTTTTACCAAGTACAGCTATAGGCCATGGCTTTACTCTCCAAGAACTAAATCCTTCAGCTATCTCCTCATATACTTCGAAGACATCTACAATCTTACTTAAATCTTTATCTATAACCATATATTCACCATTTATTACATATTTCAATGGTATAGTTATCCATATATCACACGGTCTAAGGTTTATACATAGATATGCTACAATATGTGAACCGGTATAGAGTACATAATCGCATAGTTTTATTACACTAAACGAAGTATAATACTTTCTATCTCTAATCACGAAACTCTATGAATTCTATACAATTACTCTTCTTCATCTTCTCTATACTGATCTATCTCCTTTCTTATAGAATCTTGTAGTTCCTTAATTTTTTTAGCTTGTTCTAGAGCTTTTTCAATCCACTCTTTACTAGCTTCAATACCTTTTCTAGCAAAATATGCTATAGCCTCACTTCTACTCTTAAATATACCTGCATCTACTAACTTATCTATAATCTCTAGATCTTGTTCCTTAATTCTTACCGAAATTACTTGAGTAACCTTTTTACCTACATCTTCAAGAGCTTTCTCGATATTATCAACAAGCTCTTCAACACTATCTAAAATCCTGTCAACTGTTAAATCAACAGCACCAGCAATTCCATGAAAAACATGTTTAAACGGTTTAAAGGTATACCACACATGTATATGTCTTCTACCTCTTGATTCTCTAATTCTTTCTCCTAATTCTTCAATTCTATTTATAATATCTCTAACGCTATCTCTTATGTGTAGAGCAAAGTCTTTTAACTCTTCTTCACCTACATTGATTTCCTTAATATTCTCTACAACATGATCTAAGGCTTTTCTAAGTATTTTAAGAGAATCAAGAACACCATCTCTCCACGCTCTATAGGCTCTATATACATCTCCTTTCTCCATATATTCATCAATTCTCTTAGATAGAGACTCTATCTCTCTCTTAATTCTATCTATGGTTTCATCAAATTCTTTCTTAAGTTTGTCACTCATACTACACACTTACAAAAATACTGAGTTACAGAGTTTAAAAGTAATCAAGAACCAAACTATATAGAGTGAGTTAATGAAGAAACGAGTATCAATGAATCTATAACTCCTTTCTATACCTCTATTAACTCGAAATCAGAGAAATACTCTCTCCCAAAGTTATCTACAAGTCCTAGTAACCATAATCTACACTTCTCAACATTATGCAGAACCATTGTGGATGGTACGTAGTGTAAGAATATCTGATTAGAGTTCTTATCGTAACCTAGAAGCGCTACCCATTTTATTCTACTCACATAACCATTTAGTGTAAGTGTTCCAACCATTTTCAGTAAAAAGTAGTAGTGTTCTTTATCAACACAATCATCTATATAGATCCTAAAGCCATCGAATTCATCATAACTATCTCTCGCTATAAGTATCAGTTCGTCTCTAGCAACAACTACAGGATTATGCATTATAATGAAATCGTGATAAGCTCTAGCAATTCTTTCTGGGAAAATCTTTAATAGAAATTCTTTTAGATTTTCTGGAGATGTGTATCTATAGGTATACATGTTTAGAATTTCTGGAAAATAGGTTAGTGCTTTATCAATACATCGTTTAGTGTTTCTCTCTAATCTTGTTGTTAACACCTTCCTACCTTTTTGAACCCTCTTTACAATTTCTTCAGCTACAGAATAGTTTTCATCTAGAAGCTTTTTGTAACACTTTTCAATGTTTTCACAATAATTAATTATATTTTCAATTCGTCTAAACACTCTATCTAGATCTCTCTTATATAGTCTATATAGGTTATTTAGTAATTTAAAGAATGAGACAAAAAGTGTGTAGAACTCTTGTGGAAAGACGTAGTATTGTCTATGGCTATATCTGTAGCTATGTATGATGTTGTTTCTGAATTTCTCTATGAGGAGTCTATAGGGGTAGCCTAGAAAACATTCTATCCTAACTATATCTCTATACTTCTTCTTAGCTCCACTACTCGTTACTACAGATGATAGAAAAAATTCGTACGATCTTTCGTAAGCTTTCCCTAAACCTATGTGACAAAACATATCGATGCATATACCTCAGAGTTTGTTAGTCTATGGCTCTTTCTAGAACATAATCTCTCACAAATGTCACCCTGTAGATTCCTGGTTCAATCGCTAGCCAAGGATGTTGAGGATGCTTCAGTACCTCTACGCTATCTATTAACACATATCTAGTGTTGTTCCATCTGTATACCTTACACGAAAGTTCATGCTTATTTCCATTTTCAGATGAGATCTCAAGTCTATTGCTTTCTTTATCCATATACTCTAAGTGCGCATCATCTTCCTCTATGAGTATCAGATCCCCTTGTCTATAGATCCTGTGTTTACGCATATCTCACCCTAATACCTTAAAAGATTTATAACATGTTTATTTAAACTGTTTCTTTGCGTAAAACTTTAGCGCCATTTCTATTACTTCACGTCTATAGTGTTCTACATCTAGTGTTTCTACAAGCTGTTCTATTACCGCTATAACATCTTCTCTATTTGCTTTATTCCCCAATTCTCTATAGGCCAGAGAGAATAATGTTTCAGCTAGAGACCATGGATAGAATATCCATACCCATTTATCAAGCTTTACCGCATAGTAGTCAGGTATGACAATAGATGATGATTTAAGGTGGAGAACAGCTGTCTTAACCTCTAATGCACCTAATTTCTTAAGCTCTTCAACAGCCTTAACAAGAGTTTTACCTGTATCAGCAACTTCATCAACCAGAAGCACTTTGACTCCTTGAAGCTTTCTTTGAGGTAGCTGTTCAACTAAAGGAATTGTGTAGACTTCTTTAGCTATACCCCAGTGTTTAATTCTTATAGCGTAAAACTCTTCAACACCAAGTATATCGCTTAAAACTAATGCTGGAACTACACCACCTCTGAGTATAGCTACAATAGCATTAGGTTCATAGCCAGAGTTAGCTACATCTATAGCTATCTTGTAACACAGATCTATAACGTCTCTCCACGATACATACATTACTTCAACCATATGCATACCCAAACGATAGACAGATACAACAATTTTTAATCTAATCGACACTCAACTGCACACTATATACTACCGACGAATACAGTAATATACCCACTATATCAAGCATTATAGTAAATTTATTAGGTTGTCTAAATTGAGTAAGAGTAGGGTAGTATATACCCATGCAGAAGATATCAAGAAGCTCGCTGCAGATATAGTCGAGACTTTGAAAGACCATTTTTGGTATATAGACTTATCAAGAGTGTACTTTATTAGATCACGAAACTCAAGAACTAGAGCTATTGCGCGAATCCATGGGCTTCCGAGAATATGGGTTTATGTAATGAATATCAAGCCCATGTATATAGTAGAGGTTGTATCTGAAAATTTCGACTCGCTTAGTTTTAAAGAAAAGATCTATGTAATTGTTCACGAGCTCCTCCACATACCTAAGAGTTTTGGTGGCGGCCTTCGTCCACATAAGAGTTTTGTTTCCAATATTAAAGTGGAGAAGCTTGTGAAGATATATCTGGATAGAAAAACATCTACAGCAAGTAACTCTGGTGCTCTAGATCTAGATGAGTAATGTGTTGTCAAACAGTTTTAGCCTCACCTTACCATCTCCAGCAACAACTTTACCAAGAACGTATGCCTTAAATCCAAACTTCTCTGCAATTTTTAAGATCTCTTCCTGATTCTCGAGAGATGTTGTTATAATTATACCTATACCCATGTTGAAGACCCTATACATTTCCTCAATAGGTACATTACCTAACCTCATGATTACCTCAAATATCTTCGGAGGTTTCGGCATGTCTAGAACCATATCTGTTCCTCTTAGTATTCGTTTCACCTTTGTGTAAGCACCACCCGTTATGTGGGCAATACCGTGAGCCAAACCACGTGTAATTACCTCTAGAACTAGGTTTGAATATATTGCTGTAGGTTTCGAGAGTTCCTCACCTAGATCTATACCATCGACAACACCTCTATACTCACGATAACCGCTACTTTCTAGAACTCTTCTAACTAATGTGTAGCCATTTGCGTGAAGACCCCAACTCTCTACACCTATAACAATATCTCCTACCCTAGCTTCATTGACAAAGTTCTTCTTAATAGCTAATACTGTACAAACAACATCTACACCACTAACTAGATCTCTTAGAATAGCTGTTTCACCGCCAAGAACAGGTAGTTTAGCTATCCTTGCAGCTTCTACTAAACCCTCTATAACTTCCCTAAATATCTCGACATCGTCTCTAGGCATAGATACGTAGTCCACGAGCGCAATAGGTATACCACCATCGCATACAACATCATTTACATTCATAGCAACACAATCCCATCCAGCCACCTTCAGTTTACCGAGCTTCTCGAGCACAATGGTCTTTGTCCCCACACCATCAACGTGGAGCATCATCTTATAACTACCAATCTTTATGGCTGTACCATAACCTCCTAAACCGCTTATCTCTACACCAAGATCTTTAGCTAAACCCTCTAAAAGTTCTAACACATATTTATGCATAGATTTGTGTTTAGATAGATCTAGACCTGCTTTAGCATAACTCCAAGACATAGCGAAACCCTCAACACTACTAGAAGTGAATATAGAAACATAAAGATTTCTGAAAAAACACGATCCTTAGCTACGGCTACAATATTGTATCTTTGGCTGAAGATACTAAGGTTTATGTAGCAAAATATTGGTATCTTCACGCATAGTGGTATACCGTTGATGAAAAGACTAGCTGAATATCTAGGGTTTGTAGATTTTGGAAACATATGTGCTACATGTAAAGACAACTGTTGCAAAAAGTTTTACGCTATTCTACTTCCCGAAGAAGAGAAAACAATTGAACATTCATTCGATGTTTCTACACCTTTAGGGAGCGTAAAAGCCATAGGCTCTAGAAAAGATATACCATGTCCATATCTAAATGAAAGAGGGTTTTGCAAGATATACAGATTTCGACCATTTGATTGCAGAGTTTGGCCTGTAATAATGTACTATGATTTTGAAAGAAACGAAAAGGTGATATACCTAGATATGGATTGTCCAGCTGCTGCAGAAGACAGAATACCGAAAGAGGTTATAGATAAGATAGTGAATGTATTGAAGAACATCGATATAAATGTGGAGTGGCTAAAGAAGTACACGTTAGCTCCGTGGCCAAATAACTTGAAAGAGATAGCAAGATTCAAGTAGAATAGATTTAAGTGGTTAAGTGAGGTAGCAGCTTCACCATATCTATGGGATGAAGCATTAGAGCAGTTCACCTCTTTTTATAGCTAGTAGGGATTTGATCTTTATCGATCTAACCTTTTCTTCTCTTTCTATTTCATCGAATTTCATGGTTAGGTACCTAATGGTGTTGAGTATCCTTGGTATAAGTATTTTATCAAGCATAGTGACTTTTCTTCTAAGTTTGGCTATCTCTACCCCTATGAGATACATTGCTTTCTCGTATTCTGCTAACTCTATAACTGTTTTTAGAATTTCTTCTCTTTTAAGTTGAAGCTGCGAAAGTTCAACAGGTACGTATACACTACTTTCTGGAAACTTTTTAAGCTCCATCATCGACACAGTTATGCCTATAACATTTCTTGTACTTGCTAGAATTTCTATACCTTTAGCAACCGTAGATGTTACTGTATCTAGATAGTTTTTGCCGTATAACGATAAGGTGTTGAAGTATATAGGGTATAGATCTTTTAGCATCTGATTCAATTTTGTTCTAAGTTCAATAGATTTCTTTAACGCTATATAGAAGTCTTGAATAAGTAACGTCATTCTGTCTCTAAGTATTCTATGGAGTCTTCTAGCTAGAGCAAGTCTTCTTCTAAGTCTTATCAACTCTATTTTTGTTACCCTAGAGAGCCTGATAACCTCGCTCATACTTTAACCACTCTATGACTTGGATGATACTTCTCGAGGATCTCTGGTCTTATCTGTTTCAATTCTTCTTCTGGTAGTAAAGATAGTATCTCCCATCCTATGTCGAGAGTCTGCTCAAATATTCTTCTTTCGAACTCTCCTTGGTTAATGAATCTTCTTTCAAACATATCTGCAAACTCAAGGTACTTTCTATCTCTCTGAGATAGAGATTCTATACCAACTATCGTTGATAGCTCTCTAAGGTACTGTCCCTCAGCATAAGCTGCTATAAGTTGTGCAAAAATATCTCTATGATCTTCTCTAGTCTTTCCAGGGCCTATACCATCCTTCATTAATCTCGAAAGCGATAGAAATACATCTACAGGTGGGTATATACCTTTTCTCCACATATCTCTCGATAGAACTATCTGACCTTCAGTAATATATCCAGTTAGATCCGGTATAGGGTGAGTTATATCGTCGTCAGGCATAGTGAGGATAGGCATTATCGTCATGCTACCCTTTTTCCCTTGAGCTCTACCAGCTCTTTCATACATAGTGGCTAGATCTGTATACATATATCCTGGATAGCCTCTCCTTCCTGGAACTTCTTCTCTAGCTGCTGAAACTTCTCGAAGAGCTTCACAATAGTTAGTCATATCGGTTAATATTGTTAGTACATGCATATCGTATCTCCATGCAAGATTTTCAGCAGCTGTTAATGCTACTCTTGGGAGCGCAAGCTTCTCTACTGTTGATGCAGAAGCTGGAGCTATGAAAGCTATCGTTCTATCTAGAGCACCCATAGATCTAAGTTCTGTGAGAAAGTAGTACGCCTCCTCATATGCTACACCAACAGCTCCAAAAACAACAGCAAATCTCTCTTCTTCACCTCCTCTCACAGCTGCTTGTCTAACTATCTGCATTGCTATCCTATTGTGAGGTAAACCTGAACCACTAAATATGGGTAGTTTTTGTCCTCTTACAAGTGTGAGTAGCCCATCTATAACCGATACACCTGTCTCTATAGGTTCTGAAGGAGGTATCCTTAGAGCTGGATTAAGTGGCTCTCCATGTATATCTAGATAATCTTCAGGTACTATAGGTGGTCCACCATCTATTGGGTTTCCAAGACCATCGAAAATCCTACCCATCATATCTATTGATACTCCCAATCTCAGAACCTCTCCCTTAAATCTCACAATAGTTTTACCAGGAGATATACCTGCTGTAGATCCGAAGACTTGTACTACTGCTACATCTCTACTCACATCTATAACTTGACCAAGTCGTGTATCACCATCAACATCTATTTCAACAAGTTCTCCATACTTAATACCTTTAAGCGCTTTAACAAATAGTAATGATCCTCTTGTTCCAACAATTTCTCTACTCGATCTAGTTAGTAACAGACTCATATATTGCACCCATTATGAGGTAATCATGGATTCAAAATCTTGCTTTATAGTCTTTATAACCTCATTAAATATTCCTGATTTGAGCTCCTCCAGTGTATAGTATTTCATCCTAGCTATAAGTGATCTACTTTTAGCCTCTCTAATCTTTGATACAGAAACACCTTTTGCTATAGCTTCTTTTGCGTATCTATAGAACTCCATTATGCATTTCATTATCATATGTCCTTTTTCTGGCGGAGAATAGGCATCTTTAGGTACATATGCACTTTGCTGTAAAAAGTCTTCTCTAATCATTCTAGCAATTTCAAGCACAAGTTTATCTTCTTCAGGTAGCGCTTCAATACCTACAATTCTAACTATATCGCTTAACTCAGCTTCTCTTTGAAGGATTTTTGAAGCTGTTTCTCTATATACGCTCCATTCGTTATTTGTTAACTTGTTCCACCAATCAGCTACATAGGGTATGTAGAGACTATAGCTCACTAACCAATTGATAGCTGGATAATGTCTTCTTGTAGCTAACCCATAATCTAGAGCAAAGAAACATTGCACATACCTAACAGTTCCTCTTACAACAGGTTCGCTAAAGTCGCCACCAGGTGGTGATACTGCTCCCATAATGGTTAAACTTCCTGTTCTTTCTGGTTTACCAAGAGCTACAATTCTTCCAGCTCTTTCATAGAACTCGGCCAATCTTGAGGAGAGATATGCGGGAAATCCTTCTTCACCTGGCATTTCCTCCATTCTACCGCTTATTTCTCTCATTGCTTCAGCCCATCTACTAGTTGAATCAGCAACCATTATAACGTCATAACCCATATCTCTAAAGTACTCACCTATTGTTACACCCAGAAATACACTAGTTTCTCTAGCTGCTACAGGCATATTGCTTGTGTTCGCTATAAACACAGATCTTTCCATCATCGGCCTTCCTCGCCTGACATCAAATAGCTTGAGAAAACTCGTTAAAGCATCACTCATCTCGTTTCCTCTCTCACCACATCCTACAAATATAGCTATATCGCTATGGCTCCACTTAGTTATCTCCTGGAGAGCTACAGTCTTACCGGTGCCGAATCCTCCAGGTATGGCTGCTTTACCTCCTTTTGCTAACGGGAACATATAGTCTATGACTCTAAGTCCTGTAATTAAAGGCTCGCCTGGATCAAGTTTAGATCTATACGGTCTAGGTATTCTGATGGGCCATATCTGGTAAAGTTTAACCTCATACCTTCTACCGCTACTCTCTACAATAGCAACAGTATCATCTACAGTATAATCACCATCAGGGGCAATCCATTTCAAACTACCCGATGTATTTGGCGGAATCATGATTTTGTGTAGAACAAGCGGAGTTTCTCTCACATAACCAATAATAGTTCCAGGCTCAACCTTGTCTCCAATGCTTAAGCTCTTCTCTCTCTCAAAAAACCATTTAACATCTCTCTTGAGAGCTGGTACTCTTACACCTCTCTTAATGAATATGCTACCAGTTATTACGCTAATATCTTTCTCAGGTCTTTGAAGACCATCGTATATAGAGCCTATAAGTCCAGGACCAAGTTCAGCTGACAAAAGACTACCTGAAGCAGCAACCTTTTCTCCTACTGTAAGACCCGTTGTATCTTCGTAAACCTGTATATAGACTTTATCACCTCTAATAGCTATAACCTCACCAATAAGACTCTCTTCACCTACATAAACAACTTCGTACATCATAACCTTAAGATCTTCTGCAACAACAAGCGGTCCCGTAATCCTATAAATCCTACCCGTACTAGACATAAACCTCTACCAAATCATTAATACTTTAGTATAAACATCTGTTACACATGTATATAAAAGTTTCAATAACTACCATACTCTCTGAAACCTCTATAAATTGATATAGATCTCATATCCTATGAATCTTCTAATAAATTCTCTATATACATCTATAGCCTCAACACCAAGATCCTCAGGTTTGTCTGGTAGAGAAACAACTATCGGATATACCTTCACTTGTTCTGGAATTCCATGTTTTTTAACCAGGCTTCTTTGAGTAATAACTATAGCTACTTCATCTCTCGAGAATGCATCCTTGATGCTTTTAATAAAATCTTTGTCACCTCTAACCTCATACACTTCGTCTATACCTAAAACCTGCATGAATGATACTAGATGGGGTTCAACTATTGCTATAATCTTTTTAACGAATTTATCTATCTGTGTAACCATGATCACCATCTGTATTTCTTCATGGCTATGTATCTCACAAGCTTGGATTCATAGAATTTCTCTATAAGCAGATAAGTGAGTCTGTCTAGAAGTGTTGGAGAGTATATGAGCATATCTTTCAATTCTCTATTAATATATTTAGACTCATAAACAAGAAGGAGTGAGATATCTCTGTCTATCCCTCTCTCTATTCCGTTAATAACTCTTAAGAAAATATCTCTAAGATGTCTAGCGAGTCTGTATCTCTCTAGAAACATGTCTATAACTATACGTTCTTTTTTTAACTTTTGGACATTCATTAGATAGCTATATAGTCTAATCAATACAAAAAGATGTAGTGCATCAACACTTCTTCTAGCATCAATTAACACAATATTATTCAAAGATGGTGTAGATAAGAACTTGAGTACTGCTACAACTCTACTTAAGTAGACTCTATGCACACATTCTATAATGGATTCTGATTCAAGACACATCTTATAGTCATTATGTAGAAGATCTGCTCTGTAACCTGTTAACGATTGTGCTATAGATCCAAATCTAGAGAACATATATTCTAGTGATTTACTGCCTCGTGTTTCTAATGAAATTGCTATCCTATCTATATCATATATCTCTATAAATGTTTCAAGATATCTGCTATATAAATTCGGTAGATATTTAGATAATTCTCTGATTAACTCTAGATAGAACGAATATACAGCATTATCTATACTTTCTACATCCTCATACCTACTCAATCTGGTATATTCAACTGGTAAAATACCTCTAGCAACAGCTGTAGATATATCGATAGTCTTTTCATGTTCAAGTATATCCGTTAGCAATTCTATGGATGGTGATTTGGATATAAGGATTGTTACATATCCATAAGAAGCTGCTTCAGAAAGCTTCATATTCATACTTCAAAAAGCCTCTGAAGCTCGTTTAGTGAAGAACTTAATGCTTTTTTCAGTCTGCTCTCGTAGCTATTATCAATAATAATACCCCTATCGGGACTCTCGATTACCACACCCCCAAGAATATCTACCTCTTTCACTTCTACATCTATGCCTCTGAACTTGCTCCTTACCACCTCTACTAGCTTTTCTGAAAGTTCTCGATCTCTTTTTGATACATAGATGACAATTCTACCGATTTGTGTCCCAAGATTGCTTAAAACCTCGTTAACACCTTCTATAGCGAGAATTTGAAGAGATTCAAACCTCTTTCTCTTATCCATATTCTCTAACATTTTCTTTACATTCTCTTCAATATCTCTAACAATGCTGTTTTTGGTTAGACTGATAATCTGTCTATATCTCATTCTCGCTTCTGCAATCCTTCTCTCGATTCCAACCTCCTTCATTATCCTGTTCTTCTCTTCTTCAATAATCTCCCTTTTCCTCTTCATAGCTTCTTCGATAATCTTTTCAGCTTCTCTTTTAGCATTCTCTAAAATACTTGTAGCCTCTTCTTCAGCTTTCTTAAAAACTATATCCCTTACATTATTGCTCATCCACAAACCCCCAGCATAATACTAAAAACAATACATATTCAATTAACTCAAACTCTGACTATCTCAACCTAGTATAAGTCCACTCATCAGTAGACCAAACACTAATCCAAGTACACCAAATAGCTCTTCAAATGTTGCCAATATGAATGTTGGTGCAAATATCTTACCGCCAGTTTTTACAAGCATTGCTGCTCCATCAGCACATACTTGTCCTTGCTTGAGGGCAGACCAAAATTCAGCAAATCCAACAAATAGACATAACGTCAGAAAACCTATTCCTCTAAATATCTCTATAGATCCCTCAGAAGCAACCTTTATGTTAAGGGTATTGTAGCTCAAGAACATGAATACAAACCCGTAAACCATTGCTTGGGTTGCTGGAAGAAGTGCTAAAGGCATTACTCTACTGAAGAGTCTAGGGTCTTCAGATATTGATGTTAAACCAACTGATGCAACTTTGTATATACCTAGTACAGAACCCATAACAGCCATAAGCTCAGTAATTGCTGGACCTGTATAAGCTAATGCTTCACCCAAACCTGTAGTCATTATATACACCGCTCATTATATTATGAATAGGTTTTGATATATAAGGTTTATGCTTTAACCAATTCAAACCTAATTAAAAGATACTACCTCTTTCTTGTTACAACCACTCTCGGAGGTATCTTTATTGATAATGGAGATACCCTTCTATTCTGTCCTTCATATATCTTTGAACCTATTTCCAATATGCAGAGTCTTAGCGAATGCACAAATGGTCCTAGAGGTGATAAAGCAAAAACAATGAAGTGAGAGATTATAGCTATAGCTATACCTAAAGCTATGTTCATAGCTATCACACTATAAATTATTTGGTTAAATACATTGGCTAATAGTATTGTTCCTAGAGCTATACCCGCTATTCTTATGAATGAGAATACATCCCCAAGAGCTCCAGATAGATCGAATATCCATAGAATGGCTCCAAGAGCACCCATAGTCTTAATTCTAGAGGCTGCTAATAAACCTACGAATGCGTATGATGTAAGCTGAATATATAGTGAGTTCTGTTCTACAAATGCGTAGAGTTCTTCGTTCACAAATCCATACATGGGCTTCATACCCCTTCTACTCAAGAAGTCTAGCGCATAAAGCAGTCCTAGGATCAGTAGCATAACCATAGAAAATTCTGTAAGTGCACCAAATAAGTCTCTAGATTTAACTGCATTCTTAATTAATGCTAGTACATGTGATGCTAGTATCCATATCCATCCAATAATTATACTGAACCCTATCATCAGTCCTGGTTCTGTAGAAATAATTCTGAGATTTGTGGGAATGTATTGACCAAATAGATCTCCGAAGAAGCTACCCGATAATATTCCTGTTACTATTCCTCCAGCTCCACTTATATAGAGAATTTTCTGTAGCTTCTTGAATCCTTCGCTATTAGGATCATCAGCAAAGATAGGTAGAATGTATCTTGAAGCTAGTATCAATCCTATCGAGTACCCTACATCACATATCATTAGAGAGAAGAACATTATGAATGCATATGTAAGTAGAGGTGTGGGATCCCAGTCGTTAACTGATGGAGCTCCATTCATTTCTGTTATAAGCTCGAATGGTTTATATGGTTTAAGGTTATTGAAATCCGATGGAGGGTTAGAATCATGCTCTACTACAACTTCGATAGGGTATCTGGTTTTCAGATGGTTAACTACATTCTCTACTTTTGATCTAGGTATCCATCCAATGATTAGAGATAGATATCTTGATTTAGTCGCTCTATATACAGTCTTGATTCTCTCATACTCAGTATCAAGTATTATTTTTAGTAGCGCTAAATCTTGTAGATGTTTAGTTACCATATCTCTCTTTATATTCAAAAACTTATCCATACTTTCTCTAGTTCTAGTTAGTTCTCCCTCAATAATGTTTAGAGCGTTCTGAAGAGATACTACTCCAAGTTTATCAACATACTCAATTCTCTTAATACTGTTATCTATCATCGATACAACTCTATGGTATTCTCGAGATATGAAAAGCATAGACGTTATTGTTTTTTGGTCCCGAATAGCTTGACCTATGACCGCTATAGCTCTTGATGAAACAAGATTCAATTGATCTAGAGATCCATAGAATGTATCAACAATGAATTCTTTACCGTTGTATCTCAATAGAGAGGTATCTCCATTAGGATTAGACAAAGCTAATGATTTTATCAACATATGTAGAAGTTCCAACTCATCTAGTTTTTGCTTCAGATCCTCGATAATCTTGTTTATTTCTCGTAACTCGCCAATAACCTTATTAAATTTATCAAGTAACATATTTAGATAGCTTTTGAATTCCTCAAAGGGTATAAACTCCTTTATCTCTATAACAACATCTTCCTCTATATGCTGAACGAACTCATTATATAAGCTATACGCTTTCTCTAGAAGTTCGTAATACCTTGCTATAGACTCTATTTCACGTTCATAAGTTTCTTTCTTTTCTCTAGATGTTATTACCTCTACTACACCCATCTTCATAAGCTCTGATGCAACTTGTTCTAGAAGATCTTGAGGAACAACGATATAGATTTTTTGAGCAAAATCGGGATCCGATAGTACTAGATACCTAGGGTTAATTTTACTCAAATTTCTACACCAGCTACAAGAGAGGCTATCTTTCTTGCTACATCTCTTACTTTCGTTTCAGCATAGATCTTCATTTTTTTGGCCTTTGCCTCAGCTTCTCTAATTATCTTATTTACTTCATCTTCAATGTCTTTTTCGATCTTCTTCTTAAGAGAATCTAGTTCTGCTAGATAGCTCTTATCTTCTAGGATAGCTTTAGCTTTCTTTCTAGCTTCTTCTAAAATCTCTTCTGCTTTCTTCTTGGCGTCTTCAACTATTTTGATAGCTTCACTCTCTATAGTCTCTAGAAGGCTACTCAATCTATATCCCTTTTAGATAGGTATGCGTAAGGTTTAAAAATTTTTGAACAGTAGGTATCCTAGTTACATTGGTGTTTATTCTTGGGCGAAAATATAGAGATGTTGTTACAGGCTGAGCTAAGGGTTGCAAATAAGCATTTACCTATATCTAGGAAAAAGTTGATAGAGCTGTTGAACGAGAATTCACCCTATGTTATATGTAGAGATGGTTCTATCCATATGTTTCGGCGTTCAGAACTCCAGGAACTCAGAAAGTTCGTTAATAATGACGAGGCTGATAAGCTGTATCTCCCTATAGTTATCCAGGTTAGAGCTGATATGGATTCATTCACAGGCTTTATAGAAGATGAATTAGAGGCTTCTGTAGTTAGACGTATTCTTGGGTTAAAACCTCCGTTAGATAATGAACCTAGGAAACTAGCTTTATATAGACCGCAAATAGCTGAATTAAGATACAGATTTCCAACTGTTTTCCAGGTAGCTATAGTTGTTGACCTAGATTCTATAGACATTCCACCGATAGATAGGTATTCCTATAGCATAACTTGATCAAGGACTTCGGGAATGCATACAAACGATATACCTACCTTTATCTTGATCTCTATAGTTTTGATATCCCTAGTAATACCCTACATAAATATGTATGTGGGTACAGGAAGTCGTTTCCGGACAAAGGTAATGGAAACTATAATCTATAGATTCGTAGACGAAATATGTCGAGAGATAGAATCCATTAGAGGGTTAAGGTTCACACAAAATGTGGAGGTAAAGATAATTACTACTGCTCAAGCTATAGAGATGTGGGCTCCTAAAGAAGACTATAAAGAGATTCCTGAACACCTTAGATATAGAGAGATGCTCTACAAACTTTCTCTTCTTATACCACTCAATAAAAGCATTATCCAGCTTGAGAGATCTTGGGTAGGCATGTTTCTGGCTGCAACAGCTGGTACAACACTCTACATAAACGTAGATTACTTCGATTCTAGAAAACCTACTACGAGGAATGTCCTAGCTCATGAGCTTGCTCATGTACTACAGTTCCTCAACTTCAGAATTGAATGGCCACAGTATCTAGATTCATCACTTGCTTTTTCGACACTTACCGAAGGTGATGCAGGTCTTGTTCAACATATGTACTGCGTCAAGACGAAGCTTTGTGAACCTTCACCTCCGACCAAGCTGTACCTAGACGATCTATATATATCTCTAAACCTGTTCCCGTATATCCATGGAGAAAACTTCGTTAGATACCTCTACGAAAAAGGTGGCTGGGATCTCGTTAACAAGGCTTACGAGAAGCCTCCAAAATCAACGCTTATGATTATGGAACCCGAACTCTATTTCGGATATCTCGTGAACAATACCATTATCACTATAAATACCACTATATCAATTAACAGAGATGCTAGACCTGTTCATATCGATGTACTTGGATCTTACTATGTGATGCTGATTCTCGCAAACAGTATAGGTATCGAAAAATCAAAAGATATAGCGATTAATTGGAGAGGTGATAAAGCACACATATATAAAGTATCGAATAGCACACACATCGAGTGGATACTGCTGTGGAACACAACATGGAGTAGCCCTATCTATGCCAGAAACTTTTACAGCAATTTAACATATGTTATATCGACTATCGGTAAAGCTTTGCTTAATACACAATCAGAGTCTTTAGTGGAGATAACCATCAATTCAATAGCTAGTTGGTATATCCGTACGTATCTAGATGAATACAACGTGTTTATAGAATCGAGATACGTAGAGAAACTATAGATAGTTAGTCATATCTTCTATATCTTCACAATCTTTAAATCGATAAGGTTTCTTCTTTCCACAACCTCTACAACATTCAGGATCTCGTCCATTGATGGAGATGCTCTTGAAGAGATCCTCGTGGCCTTAATGCCCGCAGCTACAGATGCATGCTTAAGTGCTTCAACAACATCGTGTTTCTTCAGATATATGGCTATAAAGACACCTGTAAATGTATCGCCACAGCCTGCTGTCGATAAAACCTTGAGTCCAAGTCTTTCTAGAGGTAGAGCCGATACCCTTATTACACTACCATCATGAATACCTATGGCACCTCTTTCTCCCATCTTGACTATGATTGAGCACCCTATTTCTTCAGAATATTTTTTGATGATAGATATGTTATCTACATCAACTTTTGCGTAAGTAGCTAGTTCGTGTTCATTCGGTAGATAGAAACATGTTCCACTAGATCTCTTGATAGATCCCACTAGATCCGGCCAAAGATTGTGAGGATCTATAAATATAGGTATATCGGTAATCCTAGCCATGTCTATCAGCTTAGTTGCTACAGAACGTGTTGTATTGCATATCGCTAGAGCCTTTGCATCATCAATTCTGTTAGGTACATAATGCTCTTCATATAGATCGTTAACACCTGGAAGAGTAATAATTGTTGATTCTCCGTATGGTTCCATAAGTATGTATGCCTTACCTGATTCTCCTTCTAAAACCTTAAGATGTTGCAGATCTACTCCCTCGAGACTCAGTTTCTCGTAAACAAATTGTTCGTAGTCCTTGCCTACAGCTCCCAAGAGTTTTGGTTTAAGGTTTCTATCTATTCTAGCTATAGATGTAGCTATATTAGCTGCTGTACCTCCTACATCGGTAAATAAGACTCTACCTCTATACTTCCTACCTCTACTCAGTATCCCGTCTATCTCTATAAATATATCGATATTGATTCTTCCAGCTATATAGATAGACATGTATCTAACCATAGATATTAATTTATAGCGAAATTCATCTTATCGTTATAATATCAACTCTCTATACATTCCTTGTATACTCATAATGATGCTTATAATGCTATCCAATATCGACAACCATCATATGCACTTTCTACGCGATATGGGTTGATAACATAACTTAATGTTCATTACTCTATTTCCTCTACCGCTATAGGTACGTCGAGAGTGTGTGCTCTACCTCCTCTAACAACATCAAGCCTTATATATCCTCTCTCTACAGATTCTTCAACTACCGCTCTTAGATCTCGAGCGTTAACAACTTTTTTGTTGTTTGCTTTCACTATTATGTCTCCTCTTCTGATCCCAACACTATATGCTGGTCCTCCTCTAACAACATCAATAACAACTAATCCTTCTTCAACAGGTAATCCATACATTACAGCAGTTTGTCTATTTATAGGAGCAACATATACACCTATCCATACCATAACTGGTTTACCGAATTTGGCTATAATGTCTAGAAATCTTTTGACGGTATTGATCGGTATAGCGAAACCTATTCCTTGTGCATAGGGAATTATGGCTGTGGTCACGCCTATAGCTTCTCCATCAACATTTACTAGAGGACCGCCACTATTTCCGGGATTTATTGCAGCATCTGTTTGTATGAGATCTTCAAGAATTATGTTTTCACCCACTATTGTTCTATTGACTGCACTAACTATGCCCATGGTGACTGTAGAGCCTGGTAACCCTAGGGGTGAACCTATTGCGAAAACCAGTTCACCAACTCTAACTTTATCCGAATCCCCTAAAGCTAGCTGCTTTAGACCTTCCATATCTATTTTTAGTAGAGCTAGATCTTTTTGAGGATCTGAAGCTAGAACTCTACCTTCAATGCTTTCACCATTGGGCAATGTAACCATAACTTTAGAGGCATGTCTAACAACATGACTATTTGTAACGATATAGCCTTTGTTGTGAATCACAAAACCAGATCCAACACCTTTTACAGGCGTTATACCGAAAAGCTCATCGAGACCAAGTTTAACCGTTGAAATTGTTACAACACTTTCTCTAACATCCTCAATAATATCTGCAATCCTGTTACTTAGATCCTTCAAATCCATAACGACAACCTCAACATTTATATAGATTACTAAATATATATATAGTTTAACGCTACCTCACTAGCTGTAGAGCTAGACCACAATTCTTTGCAAAACTGTAGATACGCTCAACTAATTCAGGAATATATTTAACCGACCTACTCTCGATAACGAGATTAATCGATATAGTCTGTAGAAGTGGTTCATATGCCATAGATGGTTGACGTACTTTATCCATGTATTTAGGCATAAGCTTAACTACTACATTCTTATAAAAACACGTAAAAGTTGTTGCAGAACCCACACATACGGCTACATCCTTAATAACTTCATGAAGTTTAACTAAACATTCCATTTCATTAGGCATTCCTTTAAGACGAATCTCATATACTATACGATACAAATACTACACCTAACCTCTTTACATCTAGCAAAATATTTATACTCTTAATCACAATATATTTCCCTTAGATATAGTATAGATCTTGGTTATATCTATGGAGACGTCAATGGTTATTGTCGAAAACCTCGTCAAAGTGTATCAGAAGAATTTTAGAGCTATTGATGACATAACTTTCTATGTCAAACCAGGTGAGATATTCGGTCTGATAGGTCCTAATGGAGCTGGGAAAACAACTACGTTGAGAATTATAGCCACAATTCTTCAGCCTACTTCTGGTAAAGTGATTGTTGGTGGATATGATGTTGTTAGAGATGCTGATAAGGTTAGGAAAATAATGTCATATCTACCCGAAGATGCTGGTGGATACAAGTATCTTACTGGTCTCGAGTTTCTGGAGTTTATATCGAAACTCTATGCAAAGAATCCTCATGAAGTTAAGGAGTCTCTGTCTATAGGTATAGAGCTTAGTGGTCTTGGTGATAAATTAAACGATAAGATTAAGACTTATAGCAAGGGTATGCTTAGGAGATTGCTAATAGCTAAAACTCTTATGGTTAAACCTAAACTAGCTATACTAGATGAACCTACATCAGGTCTCGACGTTATTAACGCTGTACACGTTAGAGAAGCCATAAAGAGGTATGTTAAAGAAGTTGAAGGTACTGTTCTTCTTAGTAGCCATAATATGCTTGAGGTTGAGTATCTATGTGATCGTGTAGCGATAATACACGAAGGCAAGATACTGACCATAGGGGCTCCTAAGCAACTCATAGAAGAACACGGTGTTTCTAATCTCGAGGAAGTTTTTGTAAAACTTGTTTCAAGAGGTAGATAGGTATGTTTTGGCTTTTTGTAGTTAAAGAATTTAAAAGCATCATTAGAGACCCAAAGTTGCTTATAGCCATGGTTGTAGTACCCTTGATACTTATAGCAGTACTGTACTTCATTATAGGTCAAGGTATAGTACACCAAATAGAGCAAACAACTAGAGAGAGCAGTATTGTAGCTGTATTCGACACGGATGGAGAAGACTATTCGCAGGTCTTCGTAAGCTATTTGAATTCACTAGGACTTAAAACCATAATCATCAATTGTACTAGTATTGATGAAGCTATAGAGATCTTTAAAGGTCTTGAGACTAAGATACTCTACATTATTCCTCCTGGATTCAGCTACAATCTATCTAGCCTCAGGCCATCTGTTGTACAAGTCTATGTCAAACTTGGCTCGTTAACGATAGGCGAAGGCGGTGTAATAGATATAGCTTCAAGATATATAAATCTCTTCAATAGCTACGTTATTAAAACAGTTGCTAGTGAAAAAGGTATTTCACCAGAATTTATTGGAGGAGCTATTGTCAGTACTACTCGCGGACTTCTAGTAGATAGAGTCATCGATAATCCGAGTAACACCGTTTTTGCTCTAACTATGGGAGGGCTGTTCATACCATTGATAATACTTATGCTTGTAATATTCTCTGCACAACTTATATCCACTAGCATGGCTATAGAGAAAGAGGAAAAAATGTTTGAAACACTACTCTCATTACCGATAAAGAGGATGAGTATTATTGGAGCTAAACTTCTTGTCTCTATAGCGATAAGCGCCATATACATGATTGGATATAGTTTTGTGTTATTTGGATTCATATTTAGATCTGTACCTGGTTTTGAATCGCTTCAGGGAATACCTTTAGCGATATCCCTACCAAGCGATATTGGTATATACATCTTGCTAAACGTTGCGGGATTAGCTATGTTCATGGTATCAGTAGCTCTCCTCCTAAGTCTTTTTGCTGAAGATGTGAGATCTGCTCAAGCGATTCTCGGAAACGTTATTGGACCTACAATTATAGCTGTATATCTCCCAATGTTTATAGATATATCATCGTCACCTAGCATCAGATTAGCACTCTCATTTATACCTCTAGCTAATACCATCTTCATACCTAAGATAGCCATAGTCCAAGATATTCCAGCTCTAGCAATAGCCTCTATCTCAAATCTAGTGTATGGAGTAGTTATGTTTATGGTTATAAGGAGAATTGTAAGTAGCGAAACAATATTCACCTTGAGACTTAGTGCAGGAAGAAAGAAGGCTATGAGATAGTCAATCCTTGTAAATAATGAGGTTACATGAGCTCCATCCTATTTTTTGTAGAAGCTCTACGACAATAGATGCCGCTCTCATAACAACCTCTCTCTCAACCCCTGGAACTCCTGCAGCTATAGTCACTATTTTTGTTGTATTCTCTGTTACACATGTTTCCATAGAATCTCTATGTGGATATATATGCATAACAGTACCTTTACTATCAACAAGTATAGGTATATCTTTCTCTAGAACCTCTTCTCCACCACCTATAGGCTTAAACTTTTCTCCCCCTTGACTGAACTTTATGGTTAAGGGAAGAGAAACTCTATCTAGATCATACATACCTATGGGCACCATTGTGTAAGCTGAAGCTATGTTTCCTGCATCAACAACAGGATTAATACATGGAAACTGATCCCTCAAGGCTCTTCTAACTAGAGCTTCACTTGCAGGTCTAGTTTTTGTGGGATCTATACCAAGTTTCCAGAAGAAGTCTCTATAAGCTCTAACAACCCTATCATCTCTTAGCATATCTAGAGTATACCTTGATTTTACATAGTTTATGAGGTTTCTGATCTCATCTTCAAAAGGATATCTTTCAAACAACTTTTCCGAGTCTTTCCAAGATATTGTATACGCTATATGTATCTCTAGAGACTTTACATTATTATCAAGATCAATAAGCTTGTCTATATTATCACAAAAACCTGCATTACCCATACACCTCTACCACGTATCTCAACTATCTTGTGGAAATTTAAATTAAAATTACATATCATTGAAGTATATGGGTACTAAATCTGAAATACAGTGATGTTAATTATTCATGAGAGGTATACAAAGGTATAAATAATGTAATAACTGTTTTAGAGAGTATAAGAGAGTATATAGATCTGATGCTATCTGTTGTCATTATTTTGATCTTGCTTTCTCAATAAGATATCTGTTGTTCTCTCACTACGAACTCGTTCTATCAACGTTTACTGCAACAGGTATAGCGTTTCTAACTCATAAGCTTGCACATAAATATGTAGCTAAACGGTAGTGGATATTCAAAGTATAGAGCATGGTCTCTAGGACTCATCATAACCCTTTTATATCTATCTTCAAGAGGGTATGTTTTTGCTATATCTGAGGCTATAGGAGTTGTACTTCTGTGATGTTCATCAAGAATAGTGATGCTTGTATCTTTGTCAAGTTCTTTAGCAAATATTGCGATAGGATTCATATGTATGATCTTAAGCTCTATACCGTCTATTGGATACATATACAGATTTATACGAATTACCGGTCAAGCTAATGCATTTCTAAGCTTTTTTAACTTATTACAATTACTTCCCCTTGATGATTACAGGGTATTTAGGAGCAATGTATCTCAATGGCTCTTACTTTTACATACTATTTTTCTGCGATACTGATTGAAATACAGTACTTCAACAAGTTTCTTGATGTATAACCTATCGGTATTGCCTTTGATATATAGACTTCACTCAATCGATGTATACTCTAGTCTCGTTAACTTATGTTCTGCACCTTTCATCCTCTGTATCACGACACTTTTAACTACTGTGTTATCCTTGATGACTCTCTCCGCTAATATGATGCCGTCAGCTACATGCTCTACAAGAGTTAGAAGTTGTTTAGCTTTATCTGTTGAGGTATGGAGTATAGCCAGTGTAAGTATACCTCTATACTTCGCTATATTAGCTCTAAGGTTCTTGATGAATTCTGCTACCCTATAATGTTCATGGTAAGACAAAAACTCATTTAGAGAATCTATTACAATTACACCCCTACCTCTAATATTAACCCTATCTACTGTCTGCATAACTGTATAGAATACTTGTTCAGTATTCTGTGGATCAACTTCCTCTATAACAGCTACATGTATTTTGCCTTCTCTATCCTTTATACGGAAACTATAGCCATCGATTATCATAAACAGCTTATCTCCCAAGTATTTATACAAATCCACACCAACAGAACTTGTTATTGATGCTACAGTTAGAGGATCTTCATCAAATGTTACATATATAGCAGGTTCATTTCTTAATAAGAATTGTTTCGCTATATTTATAACAAGGAAAGACTTGCCAGAACCTCCAGGACCTGCAATAACTATGAATGAATTCCTCGGGATACCATTAGGTAGAAGAGTATCAAGAATTTTAATACCGGTTACTATTTTTTCAACACTCATAAAATCCACATCCTGAGATTCGATAGCGTATCAGCTAAGATAATGCTAGTACACTTGGGTATAAAGCTTTTTAGTATAGAGGTACAATAAGATCTTTATTATTCAGTTATGATGAATCGATATCAATGATAGTATTGCTTATGGTTAAATGGTTAATATGTCTAAGTATTAATCTCTTTCTTTAGGTTCTTAACTCTGCATTGTTAGTATCGCTACCGTGACATACTCTTCTTGTTTCTTCAGGAACCTTTCTATAGCTTCTTTACCAACTACCCTAAGCGTGTCCTCTATAAAGCTTGGCGTATATATCATGTTTTCTAAATCAACTGCAAGTATAAACATCCAATTTGTATCACTCACATGAATGTATACTTCTCTAATTAGGGAACTGTATCTTCTGTATAGTTTATCTAGAAATTCATCCAAGTTCTTCACATCATCTAGTTTTACTTTTCTTCTCTCTAGAAGTGGGTACTTTAGATATAGAGAGGATAATGTTACTTCAGCTAGTCCATCGATAACCTTTGCATACCTTAGCGACATCGTAAATTTGGTTATGTTCATCTCGATACTCTTTGAACGTTTATTCATTTTCTCAACTATTTTATCTAAATTAGTTGTCAGTTTCTTTAACATGTTGTCTATGTACGAACAAATACTTTTATCGCCAATACATTCCGATACTATTTCGCATCCTTTCTCGCTACTCCTTATCCTAACCCTACTAACAGGATCTAAAGAACCACTAAATCTGAACATAATCACGTGCTCATCATTAACCTTAACTATAGAGTAAGTTAGCCACAGTTTCTCTTCGATAGGCTTGACCAATCCTTTCTTTCTCATGATAACGATTCCGTAGCCATCGAAAACCACATCTAGATATTCAGCAAAATCACTTAGATTCTCAAATATCTTCAGAATATTGCTGGGAGTGGCATGCACTTTCTGTTTCACTCTAATCGCCTCGCTAAACGATAGCCTCTAATTTAGTTAGCTACTTAAGCAGTATATAAAGTTTCCAGTAAGAGACAGAAACATCGTCTTTCAACAGTTGTGTATATACTTGGTTTACCGATACATTTATTTGTTTTACCATAGACATTAATCTTAAACTGTAGATACCTCATCTAGTTCTTATCCATGGTAATGGTGAGAGTAATGAAGGTACACCACGAGATAATAAGGTTTTCGACATCGAAAAGATTTGAACTTATAGACATTACGCATAGAGTTGAAGAGATTGTGCATAAAAGCGGTATCAGTAGTGGGCTATGTATGGTTTTTGCACCTCATGCAACTGTAGCAATTATAGCTAATGAGCATGAAATAGGCCTTATGGAGGATATACTTACCTTTATTAAAGAGCTAACCCAGCCAAATAGAGATTGGAGACACAATTCTATAGACGATAATGCACATGCACACATCGGTTCAGCCGTACTTTCGCCTCACAGACTTTTCCCTGTAATTAATGGAGAACTTGTGCGGGGAACCTGGCAAAACATATTCATTTTAGAGATGGATGGACCTAGAACGAATAGGACGATATATGTAACAATAATGGGTGAATAGCTCTACATCAAGCTTGTGATACGATAACGCAAACAGTTTCGTTCATATCGCATAATTTTGGTCTAGAAACGTATAGGGCTACTCCATCATGTTGAGCTTTTATCTCTATATCATCAAGCGTACCTATGGTTGATCCGCTTTCGATGTTAGATCCGGCATGTACCATCGGTATGAATAATCCTCTACTTGTGCATTTGATAAGATTATAGGAGCTAAAAATCTTCTGCTCAACAGATTTCGATCTAGTTTTCCTCTTCATGAATCCCAGATTCGTAAGAGCGTTTAACAAGACATCATACAAATGCTCTACATCATTTAAGTCAAAGGTTTTACCACCTCTACCAACTATTGTTATAGCTTTGCAATTATTTTCAGCCAGCTTAAATCCTAAACTTTTCAGTTCGTATTTAACTACAATATCTATAGGTATAGATTTAACTAATCTTTGTAGTTCATCATCTAGAGGTTTATATGGTGAAACAACTATATATGGAATGAAACCAGGTCTGCATACTATCTCTATTACCATGCATTGATTCGCTATTATTTCTAGGACTCTATCAATTAATCTACACAAAGGTGAACTAATTTTTACTCTATTCTTTAAACACTTATTTATATCGAATACCGATGAATATTCGTTAACCTGTGGAATAATCTTTATCGTCCCTTGCACAGATAAATCCTTAAGCTCCTTGACAAGTTTCCGTAACGTAGCTATACCACATCCATCTGATTTAGTTCCACCCGACATCAGCACAATACATGGAGAACCTCCACCAAATACATACATATTGAAACCTATATCTACTGCTAAGTTTATTCTCTCAGTTAGAATGTTTACCACCTACTATGCTTCTCACACATTCTTTTACACAAAGGTCTAGCTCTTCTACGTAGACACTAACTTCCACACATTTTTCTCTACATACCCTAACAGCGTGTTCTTTTGAATAACTATCCACCTCTTCCACAACCTTCACCTTGCATCGAATTTCTATAGAATATTCGTTACTTAAAAATCATAAATACTTTTATAGCTATATTGAGTAATAGTTATTGGGATAGAGATGCCTAAAGCTATAATCCTGATAAACACAGACGTCGGTGCTGAAGAAGAAGTCTCAAAAGCTCTATCCGAAATTCCCGAGGTCAAGGAGGTGCATATTGTCTACGGTATATATGACGTTGTTGCCATTGTTGAATCAAATACTTTTGATACATTGAGGAATACCGTTATAGCTAAGATAAGAAGGTTTCCCCACATAAAAAGTACAACGACATTGATTGTTGTTGAACGATAGTGTAGAAAATTCTGGTAATTCAGATAAATCATTTTGATTTTTTACCTAACAAACCTAGTTTCCTTACTGGTAGTGTGGTTTAGATGAGTAGTTACGAGAAGTATGTTGAAGGATTGCTAAAGCTTCAGAAGTGTTATCGTATTCAAAACATATTGAAGAACGATGTAGTATCTAAAATAGATCTAATTACGAGACCTAGAGTTGCATTAGTTTTGGCAGTAACTTTGTGGAGCATCAATAGAATTAAACAAGGTGTTTTTAGTTATGGAGATATAGTGTATATACAGAAAAGGCTTGCGAAATTCCTTACAGAAGGCGATCAAGCAGCTGTAGATATACTTAAGAAAATGCTGGACCTTATTCCAATGCGATACGGTATGGATATATCGCTTGCTGCAAGAAGATGTAGTGTTCTAGAGCCCATACTCCTGGACACAATAAAGGCATTCAACATGATTAGAGACGTAATAGACATAGCTACTGTTACAAAGAATATTGATGAGGCTCTTAAGCACGACTATAACCTATGCTTAAACGATGTTGATATATTACCGCCTACCAACATAAATACGAAAGAATATCTAGTTCTTATTCTGGTATCTCTAAGAGATAATATAGATCGTATAACCGATCCAACGCTTAAACAAATAATAGAGCTACTCACCGAAGAGATTAGAGATACTGATATGACTTACAATGATCAAGTAGCTGTAGCCCTCATAGTCAAGCTTATAGCGGATAGCATTAAACCCAATGTTCTATGTGCTGAACCCTGTATAAATATATCGATCTTTTCACAGAAACTCTTAAACGATCTTTCAGCGCTAGACATAGATCCATCTAAATCCAAGTACTACAAACTTTATCAAGAACTGTCAATGAGAAGTATAGTTCATGGAGCTGTAAAAACCGTATGATTGATGTGAAACAAAATTACGCAACCCTTTTGTAGCTATAAATACCCATCACTAAGATAATCCAGTAACATTGTATTTGTTTTGACACCAAAATTCAGGAAGGAATAATAGTGCATTAATATTAACCTGGATTTAGATGATATCTAGGATCCTAAGGAATGATAAATCATGATACTATTCCAATAATCCAAGATTGATCAGGAAATATATACATTTTGCATAAAAGCCTCACAACTTAGATCAACTGTTGTAGGTAAAAAGAATAAAAATTTAGACTGTAGATAAAATCATGATACTATAGATATACTGTAAGTTATAGATATGTGATGAAGCTTCACCTCTCTGAAGAATGATGATAATTCCTTTAACTGAGGAATAATTTTTATACTGAACCAGTCTACATAAGAGAATCAGGTCTCTGTACATAATGCAACAAGGATTCAAGAGATCCAATGCCTCTAGTCTACAACATGAAATATACAAACATGTGGTACCCGTAAACAATAAACTGTATGCTCTAGGTCTATATAGCTTCCGAGTTCAGCAGATCGTTGAAAATATCAGTTGCTGGTTAGATTTTTATAAAAATTGAATTGAAATCAAACAGTAGATAAGAATACATTAGTGGTATCCCATGTTATTCATATGATGCTAGCCCTTCTTTAGCGTCGAATACACTTGATCTTTTAGACCCACTTTAGATAGAAGTCTTTCTAATCTGTAGAGCTGTTCGTGAGCAATATCTATTTTCTTAGCCATCTGTGCTATTGGTATATCATTAGCTCTTGCATATAGAAGATATATCAATGTTCTAACACTATGAGGATGTCTTAATGCTGATGCTACCTGACTATCAAATACAAGCCAATCTATCACATCTACGTGTTTTTTGACCCATTCCGCTATATCGGGCGGTAATTCAAAACTATGTTCAAGTCTTTTTCTAAATATAACCTTGTTTCCCTCGATATTCAATTTTCTTTTTCTTCTTCTCCTTTTTTCGATTAGTATTTCTCCGCTCATGATCTATACCTCAACTCTAACTCTTAGTCTATAGACTATATTAAAGAGTTAATAAATTTATCTGTTTTTCGAATTTTAAACACTATATTAGAAAAGACTGTGAACAATTAACTACAACATATATGGATATTCATTTAAAGTATTCATACCTCCTTCACAGAAATTTTAATACCTCTATACAGTACATAATTAATTGGGATAAAATTTGAAGAATATTCCTGAACCTGAAGCACCCATATTTAAGGCTACACTTATCTATAAAGACCTTGTTTATGATGTGTCTTGCAATATCTATGATTTTTTAGATTGTGAAGCAAATGACTGTGCTCTAGATCTCTTTGAGTCTTATATACAGAAGTATGTAGAGAAAGAACATAGGGGAATAATTACTATCGAGAATATTAGAGGCGGCAAGATCTTTGTATACTCTGTAAATGGGTCTACAGTATGTCTATGTATTCATAGAGCTGAAATAGATTGTGCAAAGATATGCAAGAGTTATGAGAAATAGCATGGCAAATATTTCACAATCACAAATATGTCCTCTAGAGATAGGGTTATATGGTATAGCGCAAGTGCAATAGCATAATTGTTTGTAGAACAAACATAGGTTATCATCAGAGATAGGGTGATAACCTGTGGAGCTAATGCTACAGCCATTAACTGATCAACATTATCTACTGTAACACGGAACCCTATATACATACCCTTAAACATGAACCTATGGTTAACTTTAAACATTTTTATATAGATGTAGTGAAGTGCTTCATGAACTAACCCAAGAAGCGGTGTAAGAAAACACATACTCATGGCTACATCGTATCCTATCCTCTCAACAATAATCCATGTAATCAGCAAACCTGTAATGATTTGTAAAACTATCTTTAGTTTCATTTAACTCCCTCTCTATGGAGTGATCTACATTAAAATATACTTTTCGAGTACTACAAGTAGTTGACTGAAACATTTATTGAACTCTATTACTACTGATTTAAACACAGTGAGATAAGAAGAACAACAAAATCCTAACCTCATATATATAACTACAATGTATCACTACTAATGAATACCGTAGTGACGAATTCTATCATTGGTGTTCTCTCATTACTTAACTATGGAGTAATTGATGAATTTTAGAATCACCAAGGTACATTCTTTAAGCCCAGTTTGTAGGCTAGATAGTTGGTAGTTATATGAAGAACAATTGTGGTTACTGCTACGTATATGAACTGCTTAAAGGTAATATTTATAAACTTTAGGGAAATAGCTATAGCTACAAGAAGAAAGGATAATTGATCAATCAGTGGTAGAGGAGCTCCAGGTTTTAATCCAAGTCTTCTCTTAATAAATGCTCCTAGGAGATCACCGACCATGGCTCCGAAACCTAGAGCTATACCCCTAATAGAGTAGGAATATAAGGATACAGAAGCTTCAAAGAACGTTTGGATAATACTCGTCAAAACTCCCACAATTATTCCTGCAATAAACCCTTCCCACGTTTTATTATCACCAAACATCCTTCTACCATCAATAAACATTCTACCTCCATCTATTGGATGCTTCTTGAACCCGAATATCTCTGTGATTTTAGTAGCTATAATTGGGGCTCCGTTAGCTGTATAAGCAGGTAAAATAGTCCATAGAGCTTGAATTAGTTGTTTTATTTCGCTATTCATGATGATCACTCTTATTAATTTGTTTAAATCACGTGGTTGTAATCATAAACATTTTTATATCTTTACCCATTAAAGGTTTGTGGTGCCATTTGTATGACGCGAACAGAAATAAGATGGCATGGACGGGGAGGCCAAGGAGCTGTAACAGCATCAGTTGTAACAGCTGAAGCTGCTGTATACCAAGGTAAGTATGCTCAAGCTTATCCAGAGTTTGGTGCTGAACGTAGAGGTGCTCCAGTAAGAGCATATACGAGAGTTTCTGACGAACCTATACACACGAGGTCTCCTATTCTTTACCCCAATGTTGTTGTTGTTCTCGATCCATCGCTAAATAAGTCACTGTATCTTGAGGGTATTAAACAGTATGGAACATTGATCATCAATACAAAGAAGAGTTTAAGCGAATTAAAAACCTACATAGGTAGAGAAGATCTAAAGATAGCTCGTGTAAATGCAACTCAGATAGCTCTCGATATTCTGAAGAATCCTTTCGTTAATATGGCTATGATTGGTGCACTAATAAAGGTTGTGCCTATTGTCGATATCACTTATGTTGAAGAGGTAATTAAGGAATCATTTAGACCTAAAGTTGCTGAAGCTAATATTGAGGCTGTTAGGAGAGCATATAAAGAGGTTGAGGTATCATGAGCGGAGAAAAACGTTTATCCGGATGGAAATCGATGAGTATTGGAGGAATGATTCTAGAGCCTGGGAATTTCGTTAAGAGACCCACAGGAGATTGGAGGATTTTCAGACCCATCATAAATCATGATAAATGTATAAGATGCTTGATATGCTGGATTGCGTGTCCAGAACCAGCTATAAACATTATGGATAAACCCTACAGAACGGCTACAGGTAAGGAATGGAAGTTTAGTCTAGAGGTAGACTACAATTTCTGTAAAGGATGTGGATTGTGTGTAGAAGAATGTCCCGTTAAAGCTATAGATTTTGTTGAAGAGGTGAAGTAGATGGATATGTGGGAAAGAATCCCATTAACGTCCAATTATGCTGCAGCATATGCTGCAAAAGATGCTGATGTAGATGTAGTTGCAGCTTATCCTATAACTCCTCAAACACCGGTTGTAGAGAAGGTGGCTGAGTTCATTGCTAACGGTGAACTTAACGCGGAAATGATTCATGTCGAGAGTGAACACTCGGCCTTAAGTGCATGTATAGGTGCTTCAGCAACCGGTGCAAGAACGTTTACAGCTACGAGTTCTCAAGGTTTAGAGCTTATGCACGAGATGCTCTACATTGCTTCAGGTATGAGGCTGCCTATAGTTATGGCTATAGCTGCTAGAGCTTTATCTGCGCCAATAAATATATGGTGTGACTATAGCGATATGTTTGCTACAAGAGATTCCTCATGGATAACAATGATAGCATCAACAGCACAAGAAGTTTATGACAGCATTATACAGGCATATAAAGTTGCTGAAAATCCCGAAGTTCTGTTACCAGCTATGGTTGTATACGATGGCTTCATAATGAGCCATACATATGAGCCAGTAAACGTAGCTAAGGATAGAGCTCCAATACTAGAGTATATACCGAAGAACTATAGTAGACCTAGATTAGATCCCGAGAACCCAATAACCTTTGGTGCTATAGCTGATCCTAATTGGTACTACGAATTCAAATACCAACAAGTTGTAGCTATGAGGAATGCCTACGAGGTTTTAAGGAAAGCTGATGAAGAATTTGATAAAAGATTCGGAAGAAGCTATGGATTTGTAGAAACTTACAGAATAGATGATGCAGAAACTGCCATAGTTACCTACGGAGGACTCTATGGAACTGTTAGAGAAGTTGTTGATATACTTAGAGAGAAAGGAGCAAAAGTAGGCGGAATAAAGATAAGAGTATTTAGACCATTCCCACATAAAGAACTGGTTGATAGTGTTAAGAACGTCAAACATCTTATCGTTCTAGATAGAGCTATCTCATTTGGTGGCGCTCTAGAGGGACCTATGGCTATGGAGATCCTAACAACTCTAAGACTTAGATCTATAGATGTTGATTTATACAACTACATAGTTGGAATAGGTCAGAGATCTGTCACGGAACTCGATATAATCAACATATACTATCATGCATCTAAACTGATCGAGAAAGGTGTAAGGCTAACTGAATCAATTTATTGGGGTGTTAGGGAATGAGCTCTCCATCTATACCTATCTACAAATCTCTCTTTGATCTACCAAGAGAAGAATATTTCGCACCTGGCCACGGCCTTTGTGCTGGATGTCTTGTAGGGCCTATAGTACGTATACTGCTTAAGGTTGCTGGACCCAATACAATTGTTGTAACGCCTACAGGTTGCTTAGAGGTTTCAACAACACTTTATCCATATACATCATGGCGTGTACCATGGATACATGTAGCATTTGAGAATGCTGCAGCTGTAGCTAGCGGCATAGAAGCGGCTATAAAATCTCTACAAAAGAAGGGTGTGATAGATCCTAGCAGAAGAATAAATGTGATTGCAATAGGTGGAGATGGAGGTACTGTTGATATAGGGTTCCAAGCTCTTAGCGGTATGCTTGAAAGAGGTCATAGAGTTATGTATGTTCTATACGATAACGAAGCATACATGAACACAGGTATACAGAGAAGTGGTGCTACACCGATAATGGCTTGGACAACAACAACCCCTATCGGGAAAGTTGTAAAGGGTAAGCTACAGACAAAGAAACCTATAGCTGAGATTGTTGCAGCTCATAGAGTACCTTATGTAGCTACAGCTAATCCTGCTTACTATATAGATATGGCTAATAAATTTAGAAAAGGTCTACTTGTTGATGGACCTTCATTCATACATGTCATTCAGCCTTGTACAACAGGCTGGAGATTCGATCCAAGGTATGGAATCAAGATTTCTCGACTTGCAACAGAAACAGCTATGTGGATAAATTGGGAGCTAGAGAATAATGAAGTATTTAGAGTAACTGTTCCTGTGCCTAAAAGGAAACATGTGAAACACTACTTAAGGGCGCAAGGTAGATTTGCTCATCTAACAGACGAAGATATCAATGTTATACAGAAATATGTAGATAAAGAAGTTGAGCGTATAAACAAGCTTGTAGGTAAGGAAGTTATAGGACCTGTGGTAGAGTAATACTGATATTATACCTATTAGTGTTATACCGTTTCAGTAATTTTTTCAAGTTCACTTATTTCTCTAACTATAGATCTTCCCCCTTCCTTAGAGACATAGACTACCTTATCCGCTAATTCTTCTACCTCTACATCATGTGTAATCACTATAACCTGTGGAACTCTTTCCGAAAGCTTCTTTATTATCTCAAATACCGATCTACGTCTATCTCTATCTAGAAATTGTGTAGGTTCATCGAGTATGAAGAATCCTGGAAGTCTGCCAAAAACTGTATAGGCTAGAGCTATTCTAAGCGCTATTGCAAGCGCCACTATTTCACCACCACTAAGGCTTCTGATATCAAGTTCACCAAAAGGTGTATGTACACTAATATCGAATTCCTCATCGATACGGATTCTGAAGCTCATGTCCAACTCCTTCAGAATAGCGTTGGTGTATCTCTCTATTAGTCTTCTTGATTCTTGTGTTAACATCTTTGCTAGAAGCCCATCTTTACCTAAAAGCTTATTCACCATGAAGTCTAGAACAGGATATATTTCGATACTTTTCTTAAGCTGATTGAGCTTTTCTTCAATTTCTCTTTCTTTTTTGCTGAACTCCTCCTGCATCTTTAAATAACTTTCAATTCTTCCTTTTATTTGACCCATTCTCATGCTTACTTCATTAAATTTATTCAGACACTCTTTGTATCTAGCTTCAATTTCATTTATATTGATTTTATTGATATCAAAACCAAGTTCAGCTATACTGTTCTTAACCTCTGTATATTTCTTTGAAACCTCATCTATTGTTATCTCTTCTTCAAATAGTTTCCTCAACATATGTTTCTTTTCTTCATATATCTTCATAGTCTCTATCGCTAATCTGTGAATACATCTAACAACATTTATTATGTTGCTGTTATCTAGACATTTAGTAAAGAAGTTGCTTGATTTTAGTTTACTGATCACAGTCTCTATACTATTCTTTATCTCTCTATACTTATTCATATATTCTTCAATAATCTTTCTATTGTTTTCAATCCTTACCTGAATCTCTAGCCTACCTTTCTCAAGCTTCTTTACGTTATCTATATACAGTTTAACCTTGTTGTACCTCTTATCTAATTCATCCAATTCTTTCAAAATCGAATCTATACGGTTCTTGGCCTCAGAAAGAAGTCTCTCTTTAAGATTATCACTAAGTTCTCTTCCACATAGAGGACAATTAGCGCTTCTACCGATTATCTCTACAGAATTCTTAGCTATATTGAATTCAGCTTGCTTAACGCTTCTATCTAAATATATTTGCTTAGATAGTTCATCAAGATACTCTATAACTCCTTTAGTATCTACTGAAGAAGGAACCTGAATCTCTAGCTCTAGTTCTAGGTTCTTTAGAACAATATTTATCTCGTTCTCTATGGTCTTCAGCTTTTCTAGAGCTTCATCAAGATCTCTTTTCCGATCCCTTAGTACATTCGTAATAGAAATGAAGTTCTCTATATCTAAACTAAGAATTTCTCTACATAGAGACAAAGCTGACTCTACTTCTTTAAGCTCTTTAACAATCCCTATAGCTTTAGAAAGCTTATCATAAAGTTTCACTAACTCTATGAGTTTCTCATATCTCTTTATCTCTTCACTAAGTATCTTCTGTTCATTCTCTAATCTCGCAAACTCAACTCTATCTGCCTCTATACTACGAGATAACGCTTTAACCTTCTCCCTAATTTCATTCAATTCTAGTTTATAGCTATCGTAAAACTTTATATCGCTTTTCACCAATTCTAAGTAGGGCTTTAAAACCTCTTTGGCTTTTTCAAGCTCGTTCAATCCTAAAAGTTTTAATACGAGCTCTTTTCGTGTAGAAGGTGCTTCCTCTATGAGTCTCGCTATCTCATTTTGACGTGAAATTATTGTGTACCTAATAGATTCAGTTGAAGGAATCGATAAAAGCTTTCTTACATAATCTAGAACAGTTTGAACACCTACCGCCAAAACCTTCTTCTTCTCATTTTCTATAACCTCATAGAGAACAGCTTCATCACCTTTAGACAAACTTATACCCCTATAGACAACATATTTCTTTCCCCCTATGCTTAACTCAACTTCTATATATCCACTAGAGCTTCCAATTCTTAGAAAACTCTTTTTACTTGAACCCCTAAAACCTCTTATGTTTTGGGGATTTATAAATAAAGCATATATAGCAGCATCAATTATAGAGCTTTTACCTGCACCATTAGGACCTACAAGAGCTGTTAAACCTAGTGGAAACTCTATATATGTCTGTTCATGAGATAAAACATTATTTAATTTTATAGCCTTGATAACAACTATATTACTCATTTTGTTTAACACCTTCAACTACTTGAGCAGTTTCCTTAAAGACTTACCACCATTATTTGTTATAAAGGTTTGAGAAGATTTTGCCATTTCTTGTATAGATGATTTCTTGATCTTTGCTTCAAGTTCTTTAACAATACTTTCGTTATTCCTCAAGAAATTCACAAATTGTTCAGCTAACTGTTTATCTGGATTCTCTATGAGGTCTAGAAGATGTCTAGCTACAGATTCTTCTCCCAGTATACTCACCAATATTTTCAATACATCTATATGTTCTAACTGCTCTAGATAGCTATGATCATAAGCTTTAATCTCTTCCCCATTCTTTTGTTCGGATGACGATAGTATATAGTACTCTATAGAGCCTTTAGAAACCATATCGTCTAAGTAATTGCTCAATATCTCTGTCTTTATCTTCTCTATCAGTATATAGGCTAGAGGTTTCTTCTTACCCTTTGACAAAATAGTCTTAGCGTTTTCCAAAATGTTATTGACACATCTAGCTACATCATCACATTGAATAATTATCCATGGTCTAACATTTTGAAGCTCTATAAAGTTTACAGCAACATCATTCTTACTTAAATCAACTAACGCAACATATTTTTCGCCATGTTCACTAAGTCTATGAACTTCTGTAGCCCCAGGATAAACAGCAGGAGCTCCATCTCTATGTCTAAATACTGTTCTTATATGGTAATCACCTAGAGCTATATAGTGAAAACCTAAGGGAACCATATCTAGAGATATATCTGCTTCAGGACTAGGTATCCCTACATCTTTAAGAAGTAGATGTGCCATTAGAATAGCTTTGCCTTCACGAGATGGTATTACTGATGGTATTTTGTTCTTGAATGTATATGGCACACAATATAGTATCAGCTTCTTGTTACCTATATCCATCTCTTCATTAACAATACTGTCTATAGCAATTACATCAACAACACTTACATCTCTTAGAATCGCTAAAGGAGATACCGCATACTTTTTAGGAATATCATGTTGACCAGCAATAGCTACAATCTTTATACCTCTATCTTTTAGCTTCTTTAATCCTCTATATGCAACAACATAAGCTTCTGGTGGAGGGGTAGATGTGTTAAAGAAATCTCCAGCATGAATATAAATGTCTACACGTTCTTTTAATGCTATATCTATAGTCTCCTTAAAGACTTCGTAGACATCTCTTGCTCTAGAGAGAAGACCATTAGGAACAGCACCTAGATGAGTATCACTCACATGTAGTGCAAACATTTTCAGCCCTTAGATACATATATTCGTACAGCATTTAAACATACTAGCTAAAGATCTCATAGAATTCTTTTTCAGCTTCTTTCAACATCGATGAGTTCTCTTCTCTTGTATACCGCAACCTCATATTGTTTCTCCATATAGATGCTATATCTAGAGATGTACCTACTTTCTTACCTTCGTGTTTATCTATTTTAACGAAAACAGGAAACCGCCCAATCCATTCACCTATAATAAGAGCTTCACCTGTAGCCATAGAGGTTAACGATCTAGCCAGATCTTCAGTAAGCAAGTCAGAAGCATTCATGATAGACTGTTGATCTGCTTCTTGAACAAGCTTCATAAATACAAAATTCTGTATCTGGCTTAATGTATTCAAATCTATATTTCTAGGTCTTTGCGAGATCAGGCCTAGAATTAATCCAAATTTTCTACCTTCTCTTGCTATCCTCTCTATAGAGTATCTAGATGCCGTTGGTCTAGATGCTGATAGAAATATATGGGCTTCCTCAATGAATACAACAATAGGACAGGGTTTTCCAATAAAGTAGTTGTGTTTAGATAGCCATAGAAGTTCATCGAGAACTATCTTTAGTACGTAATCTTTCTGATCATCGCTAAGAAGAGACACATTTAATACAATAATCCTTGAAGGAGCTATAAGGTTAGATATTTGTTGTGTTTTGAGACTTAAAGCTGCGTTTTCGAAAAATTCATCAACTTTTGAACTAGCCTTTAATGAAGATTCTCTATATAGTTCTTTATCTCTAGATCTGACATATTTCTTTTCTATGAAGTTTTTAACTACGTATCTGAACAAATAGATGAGCTTTGTTTCAGTATCTATTTCTCCAGCTTCGGTCTCTAATGACTCAAGAAGTTCGCTTAATTCTTGTTTAGATAATGATGCATTTGAATAGATGCTCTCTATAGCTTTATCCGATATACCATGGTCTTTTATAAGTTCTTTAAATAGCTTCTGAGCTTCCGCCATTGCTTTAGAGACAAGCATTCTCTGAACAGTTGCTCCACCTTCAGGTACTATCATTCTTGCTAAAACTTTTGGTGGAACTTCAAGAGGATTTATTTTGTATTCAATATTTACTATATCTATGTTTGATGATGGCATAAGTGAGCCATATTCACCATGAACATCGTATATTATTACTGTCCCTCCATAAGATGCCATACGATCAGCTAAAATAGCTACAGTATTACTCTTACCAGAACCTGTTGTACCTGTTATAAATAGATGTTTTGCTAAAGCATTTAGATCAACATAAATCTCGACCCTAGGTTCTGTAAGCAGATGCCCTATCTTTATCGAACCTTCCTTCCTACTGCTGAATAGCATGGACAAGATCTCTATATGAGCTAAATAAACTTGTGTATCTGGTGGTGGAGGAATGTTTGGCATCTTAATCATAGGCTTTCCTTCATTATCAATACCCACAAGTGCTATTATTCTAGCAAGTGATGGGGCATACCTAAGCATATCGTCTTCTAACCCTATGCTTTCACTAGCAGTAGTTGAAGGTGATGTTGGTACAAGTCTTCTGTATGATGTTTGACTTATAACCCCTATAGCACAATAGTCTATAGTGTTACCCGATACTACATCTATAGCCTTGAATGGTATAGCGACATAGGCTCCTATTGGAATAGGATGTCTAGATACTATCTCAACAGAACTCGGATATGAAATAACGCCAACTTTACCCAACACTATGTTAGAGGTACATAGCACCTTGTATCGACCTTCCTGTATATATAGATAGTATGTGAGTTTAATCAAATTAAAAACATGTTGTATCTCTTTAGTTACAATACTCCAGCATCAATACACAAAATTGTAACCCTACTATCTATGGCGATCAACAAACATATCCAGCAATTATGTTACTATAAGTGTCTTAAACCAGTATCTCGACATATATGCAAATAACTATCGAAAAGACTTTCTAGTTATTCTATACACACGATATTTCTATATGGTAGTAAACAATATAAAAAAGGTGTTGATGTACTGAGTATAGATGTTAGAAACAATTCATAATCGCTATATCTATTAACAATCAGCTTAATATCTTATTGTATATATTTCTATATATTGAATTGATTGTGGTTCATATAGATTCAGATTCTTGTCCATTACCGCAATAGCTTAACAAAACCTAAATATTCCATATTGATGATGGGTACATTAACTGATAAGATAAATACTTCTAACTAAGATTTAGTATGTAAGGAGAGAGTTGATGATTTAGATGTTGAAGCTAGAAAATGTTTTAAATATCATGAAATATGTAGAGAAAATCGTAGTAAATGAAGAAAATGGTGTCTATTTACGTAGGTACTACAGATTTAGAGCCTCTAAACATTATGGAGGCTCTGCTGTTGCTGATGCTGTAGGTTGTATGTTTAATTGTGCATATTGTTGGAGTTGGAAAGCAAACCATAACCTAGGAAAGGGATTCATGATGAAGCCTATAGATGTAGTAAAAGAATTGATATCTATAGCTAGATCTAGGGGATATAATTTTATTAGAATTAGTGGAGGTGAACCTACATTAGGTTTTCAACATCTTATTCAAGTTATAGAAGCATTTAGTAGATTTAGAGAAATAAATATTGTATTCATACTAGAGACCAATGGCCTACTTTTAGGCTTAGAGAAGAGCTTTGTTGAAATACTTAAGGATTTTAGAGATATCATGATGTTGAGGATTTCACTAAAGGGATGTTCTGAAGAAGAGTTTGAGCGTATCACAGGTATAGAGGGTTCTGTACATACATACCAGATTAAAGCTGTAGAAAACGTTATTGATAGTGGTTTCAGATTACGTATAGCTGTTCCCATAAGTTTTTGTATTAGAGAATCATTTTCTATGCTCTTAGAGAGGTTAAGCCATATAGACAACAATACTATATATATGTTGGATCCAGAGGTTATTGTGCTCTATCCTTCTGTTGTGAAGAGATTATGTTTAAGAGATTTGAAGCCTTGGATTGCTATAGATCCTATAGAACTGAAGAAAATTATGGGTGATGAAATCTATGAGTTATTCAAGAAAAGATGTCGAGAAACTCATTATAGAAATACTCACCAGATATTCTGATAATGGTATACTATTTGAAGAGTTGAGAAACGAGCTAGAGTCTGTGGGTATATACATTGATGGTGTATTTCTGAGAAAGACTATTGCTGATATGATTAGAAATGGTATTATATGTAAAGAAGTATCAAGTTCGAAGAAAAGATTTTACTTAATCCTCTGTAGGAAACGTATCAATAACCTTTAATGAATGTTAAAATACTAGAATCCTATACATAGTTTTAGGTAAGAACATATGTCAACGATAATAGATATTGCTATAGATCCTCCAGTACTGCTCAAACCATTGATGAAGATAGGTGAAATTCTTTCGATAATGAGCGAACATAGAATTAGAGTGACACCTGTAGTTGATGACAGAAACGTACTTGTTGGTGTTCTTAGCTATAGAGCAATATTGATGAAGGGTGTAGGTAGAGAGACTAAAGTAGCTACAGTTATGGATCCTCCCTACAGTATCAACATGAATGAATCGATAGATAAAGCTATAGCGGTTATAGCTTCTTGGAGAGCTAGAGATGTACCCATAGTTGATGAAGACAACGTAGTTGTTGGTCATGTTAATCTACATATCGTTCTAAAGTATTTGTACGAAAAGAATTTAGTGCCACGAGAAACAGTTGATAAAGTTATGAGTAGTCCTGCCGTAACTATACAGGAATGGGAAAGTATAGCTCGAGCTAGATGGCTTATGCTGAAAAACGCCTTCTCCAGACTCCCTGTCGTTAATCGTTTTGAAAAAATTACTGGAGTTATAACCCTCAGTGATATAGTTGAACGATTGTATCGTATAAAGCTCAGTAGAAGAAAAGGATATGAATGGATAGAAAGTGAGGAATCGTTTCTAGCAGCTCCTGTTAGCGACTTCATGTCATCACCTCCAATAACCACTATAGCTAACTCATCTCTTTCAAATGCTGTAAAACTCTTGATAGATAACCGTATAACCGGCATACCTGTTATTACGGAAGACAATCGTATAGTAGGTGTTTTAAGCGGCATAGACATCTTGAAGAAATATGTCGAGAAATCCGCAACTATATACCCCATAGAGGCTAGCATAAGTAAAGCTGTTGAAGGCGATGAAGTTGCTAAAGTATATGTGGAAAGAATTGTCAATAGCTATTTAGCGGATATCTCTAGATATCTAAACATCATAGACTTCAAACTTGCTGTAAAACCGCTAAAGAAGTCCGATACTATAATAGATAAAGATGTTAGGAAAATGTATGAAGTTTCTGCAAGAATTGTTACAAACATAGGCGATAGTGTGGCTAGATCATCCTGCTGGGATCTACCCACATGCATCAGAGAGGTTATGGAGATACTAAGTAAGAGGCTTAGAAAACGTATAGAGAAAGGAATGCAAAAGAGAGAACGCTACAGAAAATACGAGACGTAAGATTATCTGTAGCTTCTGCCAGAAATTCATTAATCTGTTATAAGTTCGAATGAAAGTCTGTAAGGTATTTTTCGTGTCAATAGCTTTACTAGCGTCTCATAGCATTCTTCTATGTTTCGGGGGTTAGGTACCTCGAAAGATAGGTTGAGAGTTATCTCATCTTCTTTTATTTCTAAAGGTTTTATATCAATACTTTCTCTATTTATCATCTTCAAGTCTTTCGCAATTTCTCTAATATCTTCAATAATTTTATCGAGTTCGAGACTCTGACCCTTCACTTTAAGCCTAAATTTGACAACATTACGTAGAGATTTGGCTATTACTGATTTAAGGAGAACACTATATGGAATGAATACTGTTTTGTTTTCCGTGGTAATGGTTGCGTAACTACCTTCTGTTATATTTATTCTTCCTTCATATACCTTACTACCGTAGTCTATTTTTACATTTTCACCATCTCTTACTATATTCGACGTAACGAATATCAGATACGATAAAGCGTTCTCGATATAGGTCCTTATAGAGTACACCATTATACCTATAAACATGGCAAGCATTGTGATAAAGAATGCTGCAGTAATATAGTTCTGAAGCCAATAAGATATTGCTACAGCTAGGACTATTAATGATAGAACTGTAAAAGATACAAATCTTATAGTTTCTTCAGTACCTCGCGATATAAACCCTTTAGACCTGAATCTAGATACTATTCTTCTTATCGCTACATATATAATTATAACAATTATTGAAATTACTAAAACCTCAATAAGATGATATGTTTGCATAAAGTTCCATATGGTTTCCATCAAATCTTCAGGAACCATTATTTAACCTCTTCAGTCGGCTCATATAATATATACCAGAGGTTGGTAATAAATATTGTTATTTACCTATCTGTATTTAAATAATAGAGGTTCCATAGATCCCTTATTTATCTTGATTATAATTTTTTCGCCTCTTTTTAATACATAGTCTTTGTCATAATTAATAGGATTATTTTCACTATCGAGCACTGCTAAAACTTTTGCACCTTGTTCTTCAATTTCTTCTACTTTTTTGTTCTCTAAGTGGTTTACATCACTTAACGTTAGCATTACTATGTAGTTTTTTTCATCTAGCTCTATGATCCTTACACCATATATCAGCTCAATAAGCGATCTTCTAACTGAGGTAGATTTCACTAATACCCTTTCTGCGAAACCTAATTTATTCAGTACATTAGCTGTATGGACGGAGCTTACAACTGCATAAATTTTCGGTACAGCAAAACTTTTTGCATATATACATACTAATACATTTACTGTATCAACAGGATGTACTGCTAAAACTATATCAGCTTTATGCATACCTGCGCGCATAAATGTTGTTAAATCAAATAGCGAGAAGAGATATACAGCTACATCAAGTTCTTGAACAAATCTGTCTATTCTAGTATTATCATCATCTAGTACCACAACTTCATGTCCTTTATCAATGAGTTCTCGAATCAACTCCATAATTTCATCAACAGCTCCTACTACTATAACTCGCATTTAGCTTCAACCTGTACATTATTTATCGTAGCCATATATTAAAGTTATTTCATCCGAGAGTTATTTTCTTTTTATAGAGGCACCCTATAATCAGGTATATCGGCAAAAATTCTAGTCTACCGAGATACATAATAATCATCAATACCACTTTAGCTTCTAATGGCATAAATGCAGTTGTTATACCTGTTGAAAGACCAACACAAGATAATGCAGAAACTGTTTCAAAAAGAGCGTCTATATAGCTATGGCTCCAATTATAGCCCCTAACCTGTAATATGATAAAGAGAACTGTTGAGGCTACTAAAGCTATTATAATATAGAGTAGTATGAATACGTAAGTCGACACTATATCTTCATCTTCCACCATTTCCCCATTCACCCTCTTAACTATATAGACGTTTTCAGGAAGAAAAGATTTGGATAATGACCATACCACTGATTTAAACGCTAATGCTATTCTCTTTATCTTTATACCTCCTGCCGTTGAAAATGTAGCTCCACCGATAGCCATAGCCAGAATTATTAACATCTTCAGTATATCGGGATACCAACTTATATCACCTACTTGGAACCCCGTAGTTGTTAACCCTGACACCATATTGTATACCGTTATCACTACATGTTCAAAACTATTTCCCAAAAGACATAATGTTATCCCTATAGTTATGACAGTCAGTATCGATACTATAAGTATAAACCATTTGACCTCCAGACCTTTAAAGAATTCCCTAATTCTACCTCTCACGAGATTATAGAGATCTACAAAATTTAGTGCCCCTAAAACCATTATAACCGTAGACACTATTAGGATTCCATATCCATGAATTTTGTACCAGTAGGCGATACTTTGTGTATTTGTGGACATACCGCCAGTAGCTATACCCGTCATTGAATGTGCAAATGCGTCAAGCAACCCCATACCACTGTGCATGAACATGAAGGCCCCAATTAGTGTCAAGATAGCATATATTATGAGCATTCTTCTAGTTGTTGAAAGTATTGTTGGTGCAAATCTTATACCACGTTCAGCTACATAGACCCTTCCCAGGATTCTATGAATATGAGGTAAGAGAGCTCCAGAGAATACTACGACACTAAGTTCGCCTATCCATTGTGTAGCGGCTCTCCATATAAGTATAACGTAAGGGTACTTCTCTATATTGAACAGTATAGTTAATCCGGTTCCAGAGAACCCACTTACAGACTCAAAAAGAGCATCAACAAAATCTAGACCAATTACATATCCATATATTAGCGCATTAACAAGAGGAACAATAAACCAGTGGATAGCTACAACAATAAGTGCATCAACTATCTCTATAATAACGTAGTGACGAAATACATAAGCTATGGTGGAGCTGATAATCAGTACTACTGCAACTATAGTTAGAAAGCTTTTTGAAGCATTTAACTCAATACTGTTATCTACATGGATTGAATATATATAGAATATTATTCCTATCGCTAGAGCTATAATCATGAGAGTTGATAACAAAATACTTGCAGAAAAAATTATTGCTTTAATTCTATCCGTCAGCTAACATTACCTCTATTACTTAAAGAATTCACTCCGATTTCCTGCATGGACTGGCACAAACCTGATACCGTAAACTATGAGTCCTTCTACGCCTTCAGCCCACAGCTTTCTTAATATAGCTTCTACCTCCATACCTTCGTAGACGTTCTCTGGATCTACATCAGTTAATGTTGATAGTATTTTAACACCGTTCTCAAGTTCTATTAGCGCCAGAATTACCGGTGCTTCGACCCTATATCCTTCAGGAACCATGTTCTCTATACTCCAGCTGACCAACTTACCTCTTTTAGGTAAATCTACTCTCTCTGTTTCCCTAAACCCACAGTACGGACACGATGGTTTAGGTGGATAGAAAATCCTGCAGCACTTTCTACATCTAGCACCCTCCAGCCTTAGTCTAGCTCCTCTTTCTCTCCAAACTCTAGCTGGAGACATAATCATATCTCTTCACCTCTTCAGAATAACCACTGAAGTTAAGGTTCCAACACCTCCTGTATTTAATGCTAAACCTAATTCAGCTGAAGATGCTTTTAGACCTGGAAAGTCACCTCTAAGTTGCATAACTATTTCTGCAATCTGGTATACACCTGTAGCACCTACAGGATGACCTCTAGCTTTTAAACCTCCGCTCAAGTTTAGTGCAGGTCTATCATCTTTAGTGAATCTACCCTCTTTCACAAACCTCCATGACCATCCCCAATCAGAGAAACCCAGACCTTCTATACATAAAAGAGCGGTAATAGTGAATGCATCGTGTATTTCTGCTAAATCAATATCTTTTGGCTCTACCTTAGCCATACGGTAAGCTTTTTCAGCAGCCTTGATTATGCTTAAAGGTTTCAGAAGATCGTCTCTAGAGCTAAGATCTAGAGCATCGCTACCAAGACCTACTCCAGCAACATGTATAGATGTATCATTAAACTTTCTAGCAATATCTTCTGAAGCAAGTATTGCTACAGCTGCTCCATCACCTATAGGTGAGGAATCCATAAGCCTTATGGGGTCTGCTATAATTGTTGAATTCAAAACATCTTCAACCTTTATTCTGTTCCTAAGCTGGGCATAAGGATTATAGGAAGCGTGTTCATGCATTCTGACAGGCCATAAGGCTAAATCCTCTCTTTTAGCTTCATACTTACTCATGTACATCCTCATGACTAAGGCATTAAGTGACGCAAAACTAGCTCCATAGACAACTTCATGTTCAGCATCAGCTGCTTGAGCTAAAGCAGATGTTACTCTAGATGTAGGATAATCAGACATTTTCTCGACACCAATAACAGCCACAGCATCGTATAATCCTGAAGCAACTAAAGAAAACCCTGCCACAAATGCGTGTCCTCCACTACCACAAGCTGCTTCGACCTTAAATCCACCTTTACCTCTTAAGCCCATAGCATCTGTCGCTAAAGCTGCTAGAGAATCTTGTTGATAGAGAGAACTACTCATCATATTTCCTACCACGATTCCTTCAGGTTCTATACCCTTACTATCTTCATAAGCTTTTACAAAAGCTTCGTGAATAAGTTCAGCAAATCCTTTGTCATAATGTCTATCGATCTTAACCATGCCTACACCAACAACATAGACCTTTCTCAAGTTCTTTAATCACCTTTCATAATCTATGCTGAGTCTATGTAACTAGATCACAGAAACCTCAAATATTTAAAAGTTAGCATAATGGTAAGGTTAAAATTTATATTGCTGAAAGTAGTAGATGTATTAGAAGAGATATAAGAGATGTCTTAAGTCATGCCCACTGATGCATGATGATTATCGGGGTATAGGAAACCTTGAATCAATTGATGTACTGTTTTGCTGCTTAGTCAAATAGATTATGAACCAGATACAATGGAATACATATAAGTAAACTATCGAATTGAGCATGCATCAGATAGAATATGGTGAGTATATGGTGTATCTATATTCTCTATATGTGTAATTTATGATGATACTACTTCAGATTCTGTAGAATAACTACAAAATTAAGATTATTCTAACCACTAGCATATTATTGGAATTCTACAACCTCTTGTAGCTTACAATATAGCTTACAGTCTTGTAGCTTACAATATAGCTTACAGTAAACTATAGTGTTACATCATTAGATTTTAACCGCTCTTCACCAAGCTAAGATACATAATGATTATGAACCGAGTTATGTTTTAAAGAATTGTTGTGATATCAATTCTTCAGCTAAGATCTAAATACTTCAATATGATTAGAAACCATTAGACTCTAAGATGTAGTGGCCAGATTTGTTATGAATTTAGTCAAAGATTTATAAGACTCTAAACACTAGTTATATAGCGTATTTATTGATTCAGATAATTCATGAATGAAATATAAAGACTAAAGTAGATTGAATCAAGTATAACTAACTCTAGAGTGGGTATCTATAGGCGAAGAAAAATTGAAAGACATACTAAAAGAAAGTTACTGGTATTATGTCAGGCCTGATGCTATAAGAGCCCTCCATAACGAGACCTTTAGAAAAACTTTGAGCTGGTATTATGCTATTCTTCTTGATGATTATCCCGCTAAATTTCATATAGCTAAGGCTGTGGAAATCCCTAGAGATGTTGGCAATATGAATTCTCTAGATATAGATAGTCTAGTAGGTGTACATAGAGATACTGGAAAGATTTTTACTTCTTTATGGCAAGAGGTTCGAAAATCTGGTATAGGGTTTAGAGAGTTTAAGAAAAAGTATGGAGAATCTACTCCAAATCTACTGGATCTCGAGACCAAGATAGCATTTAAAATACTGAAAAGCTGTAGATTTTGTGAATGGAGATGCGGTATCGATAGAAGTGAAGGTAGAAGAGGTTTCTGTAGACTTGATAGTAGATCTTATGTACATAGCTGGTTTCTACATATAGGTGAAGAAGCTCCTCTCGTTCCTAGTGGAACTATTTTCTATGGAAGTTGTAACTTTAGGTGTGTTTTTTGTCAAAATTGGGATATATCTCAAGAAAATCCTTTCAATGGTATCGAAGTATCATCCCATCAACTTGCACTTATGCAAAAAGATCTCAGACGTAAGGGTGCTAGAAACATTAATCATGTAGGTGGAGATCCTACACCAGATATACATAACATCTTAGATAGCATGAGGTTTCTAGATGTGAATGTTCCTCAGTTATGGAATAGTAATTTCTATATGAGTGAAGAAGCTCTAAATCTATTAATATACGTGATAGATATATGGCTACCAGACTTTAAGTATGGAAACAACTCATGCGCTCAAAGACTTTCAGGTATACCTAAATATCTAGAAGTTGTTGGCAGGAATCACCGCATAGCCATAGAATGGGGGGACATGATCATACGCCATCTCGTACTTCCAAACCATATAGAGTGTTGCTTGAAGCCTGTATTGAGATGGATAGCAGAAAATCTTCCGAAAGATAGGGTTCTAGTCAATATCATGGATCAATACAGACCTGAATATAAAGCTCATCAATATAGCGACATAAATAGACATGTAAGTAGTAAAGAGCTTGAAGAAGTGTATGAATATGCTGATCAACTTGAATTACTGTGGAGAGACATTTCTTAAGCACATAGAAGCTGGCTACGTCGTGTATTACGAGAAACAAACTATCATTATCTCTTAATCTTAATCGAGATTTTAATGAAAATAATATATTAGATGCTTAAGCACTAGTAGAGGAACTCTAGTGCAGAGAATTTGAACCCATGTAAGCCTACATCTTGAGTCCTAAGCTTAACATCTAGTTGATCCCTAATTAACTGTTCGCACACAGAGTTGATTCTTCCTATTCTTCTTGAACCACTTGGTAAGTACTCCAAAGCGTTTAATAACCTCCTGTATATCCTGTAGGAACAACATCTCCATTACCGAGTACAGTCTAACATTAATGTGTGGGGAGTAGGAAAAGTTCAAAGAGGCTTAGAGAAGGATTCAATGTATTACTTGTGGTATTATGGTCAGCTTAGACAGGTTTCCATATAAATCTATATATAAACACTATTAACGCTATTACTAGATATGCTACTGGCTCAGCAAGTGGATACGCTTTGGCAACTGGGTTAACTTGTCTAGTGCTTCTCGAGAACACTAGTGGGTAATCGGAGTAGAGCGCTAATACAATAATGCTTGTTGTTTCAACGTTCACGTCTCCCTCAATGATGATTTCCTCATTGACGACTCTGTAGTCTGTTCTTATCCCACCTGTCTCGAGGTCTTGAGCCATTGCTATTATCTCAAGGCACTTGTTCCTGATATTAACGTGGTCTTTAACAATATCTGATCCAGCTGAATCAAGAGCACGGTAGAGGTAGATGAAGAGCCCGCATTTGTATGTACTATACATACCTGTGGCAGTATATGCTTTATCTCTAAATCCGTATCCATCCCACATTCTCACTAGTTCAAGAAAGAGTAGTTCAGCCTGCGCTCTGGAGCCCCAGAGCAATTGCTTTAGTGCACGGTACACAACCAAGTCGGCGTACTCGTGCCAATCCTCGATAACTTGGTTCCCAGGCCTTTCATAGATGATCCTGTACTCACCTACACTCCCTAGCTCTTCGTGAACTGGTGTATAGAACACCTCTGGTATGTCCACACCAAAGAGTATCTCTATTCTACCATTGAAGCCTCCACTATACTCATTGTTCAGCTTCGTGAGTATCCTACTAGATAGATCCCTATCTCCTAGGATAGCAAGAGCCCTCGCAGCGAGGATGTTGTCGTTTGCTATATATATTGTTGTATTGTCTGGATACGTTCTCACTGCTGCTCTCAGCAATCCAGCTTCTTCGATGTACTGAGATTTCAGAAACAGTAATGCGTGACGGACATCGATAACGTTATAAACACTATAGGCATGAACACTAACAAAGAAAGTAACAAACATAAGTACTGAAATCATCATCACTTTCATTCACATACCCAAGACAAAAGAGGTGCAAGAGAAAACTGAAATATTTTGTTGATAAAGACCAGTATGTACCTTAGGAATACCAGTGGTATCGCTATTGAGAGTATTACAATTATCAGTAACACCATCGCATATATTGTTGATGTTGCTATTCCATATGAGTTCATGAGAACCGTAGTTTAGATTGTTCTAATGGTGAGAGATGTCACCTCCATCGCTTGCGCCGATCTGCTGAACCAACGATAGAGATGAACTAGACACTACAACAAGAGTAGTCCCATCGATACCTCTAACCCTGACCTCTGAGTTATCTCAATATTTATGAACTAGAATTCATTTCCTCTTCTACTGCTTCGCTATAGTGTCAACAAGCTTCGTTATTCTCTGTAGTCTCATTAACATAATGTCCATTACATCTACATCAAAGAAAGTCATATCTATGAAGGTATCTATTATTGCTCCAGTAATGAAAATAATGAACTTTTTCCAATAGTCGCTGGGTTGAAGCGTCAGAATTGAAAATCAGATTAACTGCAGGACTTTCCAAACAGAATCTCAAACTGATGACGAGAAGACTGGTTGAAGAAGTAGTTAACTTCATAGTGAAACAAGGTTTCATGGTGCGGGGGGTGGGATTTGAACCCACGCAGGCCTACGCCATCGGGTCCTGAGCCCGACCCCTTTGACCTAGCTCGGGCACCCCCGCTATAGCTATATTAACTCCTATAGTGGATGTAATTTGTGAAGCTTTATCTTTTTTTACGCACATCATCTACTGATAGTAACGTTGATAATATTTTCCTTAATTCATCTCTATCAAATCTTTTTAAAAGCTCTATGTATGTAACTAATGCTTCTCTAATTAGTTCGGATCTACTTCTGAATCCTTTCTTTCTGAAAATTATGTCTGTTTCATTTAATGTCTCTACATCAATTTTGATTGAGATCACTCTTGTGAGGGGAATTTCAATTTCTATTATTTGATTAGTGTTTTCTTTCATAATTATTCGCCCATCACAAAACAGTAATAGTTCATAAGTGGCCCAGTATAATTTGGTAGGACTTACATATATACCTTACAGTTTTAAGCAACGGCATATACATTATGATGAGAGTTAATAGCGATTTTCATTAGTGTAAAGTAATGGTATACGCTCAATTAAGGTTTAGTTAGCTTGATAATACATTCAAAATGTTTATATATACATATTTATATATTGCCTATACAATATGATGATCCCTAGTAAAAATAGGGAAAAGTTTATAAATTAGTTGTGTTATACAGTTTAAAAATTTTTATGAAATTAAGTGTGAAGAAGGGGAAAGCGTGAAGAGCTCTACCGAGTCTGTACTCGAGTATCTAATACTTAAGGTGTTAGCAAATAGAGAAGAGATTGTGAAAGCTCTTTATGACTATTTTGTAGAAGGTGCTAGCCCTAGCACTATAGCTATGAAGTATGATTTAAGTAAACATCAGATTAGGGGTTATGTTCAGAGAATCATTGAAAAAACAGGCTCATCTATGAAGTCACGAGTTTTGATGAAGTATACAGCTCCTTTAATTCTTAAGCTAAAACCTATAGCTAGAAAAGTCAATACGTCTATGGCTATATGTAGTATATGTGAAGAAGAACTTCCTGTGCAAGTAATTGAAGACCATATAAGGAAGAAGCATAGCGATATACTGAGTGAATGTCTAGATTCCGTTATTGATATCTTAAAAAAGAATGCTGCTATGAAAAGACATGGATGATTCTGCTAAGAATTATAACCTCTATAGCCAATGTTAACCTGCTAGATACACAATGACCAGGGTAGTTTTTAAACCCAAAAAAGAATTTAATAAAGTAAACAAGAAAGGGAAACCGGGAGACACTAAAATAGGTATATTTATCCCTATTCCCTATAGAGCTGCCTCTAGTTCTCTATTTATGCATCTTGCTTATGAGTATATAAACAGTCTGAACAATACTATAGCGTATCGGTATGTGTACAACATAAAGGAAGACGTTCTTGAGTCGCTCGACCAAGATATTGATCCTCGACATCTCGATGCTCTTTTAGTATCATTATCTTTTGAACTCGATTACATAAATGTAGCTAAAGTTCTTGGAGCTTTAAATCTTCTACCTAGATACAGAAAAAATGCAAAACCATTGATTATTGCTGGCGGTATAGCGCCTACGGCCAATCCATTACCTTTGACAGAAATTGTCGATGCTGTTGTAATAGGTGAAGCTGAAAACGTTTTAGATAGAATTGTCGATGCTGTTAGAGATGATAGACCTCTAAGAATGCTAGAGGACATAAATTGTGTGGCTATTTCACCGTTTGACTCGAAAGCTAAAAGATGCTATGTAGAATCTCTTGATACAGCATTTCATCCAGTCCAACAAGTGTATTCCCCAGAAGAGGAACCCATATACGGATACGGAGTGCGCATCGAATTATCAAGAGGTTGTCCATACTTATGTCCCTTCTGTATGGAGGGTCATTTATTCTATCCATTTAGATATAGATCCGAAAATGTTGTGAAGGATCTTATAGAGAATGGGTTTAAATTCAATACTTTAGCAAGACGAATCATATTTTATTCATTATCATTATTCAATATCCCATATATCGATAAATTACTAGAAAAACTCTATGAGAATGGAGTAAGTGTAAGTGCGCCTTCACTAAGACCAGACCATGTTAATGAAGAGCGCTTAAAATTGTTATACAATCTAGGTCAGAAGACCGTAACTATAGCTCCTGAAGCACTTGTCAAAAGATTTAGTTGTAGCATAGGTAAGTGCCTAGATATAGACACAATTTTAGAGATAATTATTAATGCATACAAAGTAGGATATGAACATGTAAAAATGTACCTCATTACTGGATTTCCTCAGCTGAATATAGATGAAGAATTGAATTCTCTGAGAATTCTCATGGATAGACTAAGAATTATTAGAAGATACCATTTTCTCGAAATACCTGTAAACATCCTCATACCGAAACCTTGGACTCCTTACCAATATTTTCCACCAATACATGTCATGAATAATGCCGATAGAATAAAAAGGTATAGAGAGCTTCTCAAAAACTATAGTTTTGTGCGTCTCGATGCTATGGACAGTAAATGGGGTTTCATACAGGCAATACTTGCTCAAGGCGATAGAAGTATCTCGTCTACTATAATTGAATGTGCATTTAAGTCATGCTCTCCTTCAACATTAATAAAGCTAATCAAATCTAGAGGCAACTATACCTACATCTATACCGGCTGGATGAATGATCCTCCATGGACAGAGGTAGTGGATATAGGATTCAATCCTAAATATTTTGAGTACCGCTTTAATTATTTGTCATCTAAATCTCAGAATTAGAGGTCTAGAAACATGTTCCGTTAAATCTTCATGGTCAATAATTGTTATCTCCTTCATCAAGAATTCCTTAAAGTTTTCAAAAATTTCGATCCCTATCTGCATGTTCCCTAGCCCAATAGTTGCCATCCTTATCTCTTTATTGTTGATACAAATTCCGTTTAGAAGTTTGTTTAGTTGTGGATAGAGTATTATTGTGGCTTTATGAGCTGCCAGATTCTTTATGGCTAAGCAGATGGCTGTGGGATCTGGTGTAGCTACTACAATTGTTTCGAATTTTTTATCCGAATTATGTAGAGATACATGTTCACCTTTAAGGACTTTACTATTTATAGTTAGCTTAGGTATTGTTCCTATCCTACACGAGTATCGTGATGCATAGTATGCAAAAGTAAGTAGGGAAATATCATTACCCATAATGAGAATGTCCTTTCCCTTAACCAGGTCCACTACATCGCTTTCTACAGATAGCATTGCTATTAACATTGTTTCTATATCGCTGTAGTTCTTGAACTCGGCAGGTTTAACGTAATGATGGTCTATTACTGCTACCTCTTGTGCCCCTCCTAGAGTTTCTAGATATCGAGGTGAGTTAATTGGAAACAACACAACCCTCATTCCCTCGTAAATATTTTCCACGTCTACACCCCTATGAATAACACGGCCCACAGAAATAGAGCCCATAGGCTTATGCGATGATGCTACTAGGAAACAGTTTGCTATACATATATCGGATACCGATAAGTAGCTATAACTTATCCTTATGGCTAATTCATTTCTTCTGATCATTACTATCGGATATTTTTCTAGATATACACAATTGCAGAATTTTGTTATAATTCTCGTATACATTGATTACAGCCTATAGATATTCTACAGACTTAGCTCTACATGGTGTAGGAGCTAGGTTCTTCACCATTATGTATGAGTCCTCACCATCGAGATAGTAACTCCTAACCTGGGCCATCCTTATAAATCCGAGTTTTTCGTAAAGCCTTATAGCTTTAGTATTGCTGATACGCACTTCTAGATGGATCTCCTCAACATTATACACATTTTGAAGAACGTATATTACTGCTGATAACATTGCTGTAGCTAAACCTCTACCTCTATACTCTTCTTTTACAGCCACGCTAACTATATGTCCTACTCTACCTTTTCCACTTTTACAAAAGGTTGCTCCTTCCTCAATTCTTGAAAGGAGATAGCCGACGATACGACCATTAACCTCAGCTACATAGAATACATCGCTCCATTTCTCTAAATGCTCTAACCAGAAGCTATATGGATAGTGCTCAGGTAGACATTCTATATTGATTGCTATAATGTCATCTAGATCGTCTTTTGTTGCAGGTCTTATTTTCACATATTCATTGGCATCCATAGTCATTATCGCTCACCAATACCTTACCTTGAGAGGACAGTTATAACATTGTACATCATTTTGATAGATTTTAAGATATATAAGTGTTGACGTTCTATGCCCCAGGCAAATAACGTAATACTTCGGCTACTTCAATAGATATCTCGGTATCTTTTTTATTAATTTTCAATCCAGTTAATTGATAGTATTTCGGTATAGCTACATAAATCACATTTTTTTCAAGAGTGCATATACAAGTATCATTAGTTAAGTCTGAACAGGAAATGTATATCAATGGTCTTTCTATGCTATCTAAAAATCTTGTAACAATATCTTTGGGTAAACCTACATCGAGTTCTTTTCCCATAAACCTACTCTTTCCACATTTTGTGCTAGTCAAACTATATGTCGAAAATACTAGATATATTGCACAATCTCTAGGTAGAGTCTTTGAGATCCTTTCCATATTTTGAATAGGATTCTTAGAATCTATACCAGCTATACACAATCCTTCTATAGAGATCCATTTACCTGATGAATAATGGCCGTAATGTTTAAGTAATTTAGTTACATAATCATCATCATGTATTTTGACAACACCAGCACCTTTATCAATTACTTGAATAATATCTATACATGCTCCAAGACCTCCACATAATAGATGTATTTTTCCTTTACGGTTCTCTATAACCTGTAATATCTGCTTACATGAGATTAAATCAATGTTAGTAACTATATAAATCTCAAATACCTTCTCCATAGTCTTGACATCGTTGAGTAATGTATATGATGATATATGTATCCAGTATTTTACATCTCATTAGAAGTCTTTAACTCGAAGAGCGATCTTTGGTGTTCACCCACATATTGACTCACAACTTTTTTCCATGTACCCCCTATGCTCGCAAGAGCATAGAATCCTACGGCTTTTGCTCCACTTTTCTTAATTAACTCACATACAGCTCCACTTGTTCTTCCACTTCTAACAAGATCATCAACGACTAGAACTCTATCACCATATCCAAGCACACCTTCAGGTAGATATAATGTAACAACTTCTGGTGGCATTGATGTAACGTAGCTTAACTCGATAAATCTATCGAATCCCACCTCCTTTCTTCTCTTAATAACAATTAGCTTCGTTCCTAGTCTTTTTGCAATCATTGTTGCAAGAGATATCCCGTCAACTTCAACTGTTACTACAGCCGTAAGACCTAGATCTTTGCTCCATAATAAGGCGTCTATAGATGCTAAAGTCAGCACATCTATATTGTAGACGATACTATACAAGTTCACTACATCACTATCAACCATCTTGACAATTCTAGACATAACTGTGTCTATTACAGGTTTACTGAGTAGCTTCATAAGCATGTTTTTTGCTCTATCTTCTGTAGGCTTTATATCACCATGTATGTATCTCCAAAGAGTCGGTATAGAGATCTCTAAGATGCTTTCAAGTTCTTTGAATTTTAGGAATCTCTTAAGGCTAGACAGTAGCTCTACTACTAGTCCTGAATACTCTATAGATTCAGACATTATACACACCTGTAAAAATACCTTTTGTATCCTAGTCACATACTGCTTTCCAGACTTTTATATCTGAAGAGTATATATGCTTTAAGGTCTAGAGATGTAATAATACCTAAATTTTAATACTTATATATCCAATACTTCTTTACCTAGATTCTATCTCTTCATCTGTTATTCCTGCTGCTAACGGAATTCCCATGAATTTTCTTTTTGATACTGCCCTAGATATACCGTCTATTATCTGCTCCAATGATTCTTCTTCATCTATACATTCAACAAAGACCTCGTCCTCAACAGCAATACCGCTAAAGCCTTTAGAATTTGATGCTAGAAATATATGTACATTAGCATAATGTCGAACATATTTCCTGGCTTTACTAGCTATTATGATGCATCTAACAATATCTTCAGGTCTTGCCCCAATCACTATAAGTTTGATTGACTCTTCATTCATAGTTATCCATAGATATCATAGTGTGGTGATAATATTTAAGCAGGAGAAAAAATGATTAAAATATATAGGCGTTTTTACTGTTCATGATAAGAAAGTTTATAAACCTTAATGCATATACTATAATAGGTGAGTAGATGGTCAAGCTTAAGAAACTTTATGAAGATGAAGATGTAGAGGTATTTAAGGCACCTACAGAAGAGGAGCTAGAAAGACTTGTTAAAGAATACATTAAATCTGCTGGAAGACCTTTGATCTGGAGAGAGCTTAGAGAGAGATTTAGTGGTATTGCAGGTGAGGATAGGCTTAGAAAGATACTGATAAGACTTATAGAGAGAGATGAAATTGTCGAGTTACCCGATGGCGCTTTCGGACTTCCAGGCATGGATCAAAACTATGTGCCTAGAAAAACAGCAAAAAGAGTGAGACCTCTAGTTCCCTCAAAGTTTAGATCTAGATGGGGCTCTATGGCGGCAAAACTTAGGAAAACTGGTTTACCTCTTGGTGAAGCTCTCAAGATTTTTGAGAAAAGCGGTTTAAGATTTTCAACAGATTCATTGGAGCATCATGAGGAATTTGAGGAAAGCGAATATATAGAAGATGAAGACCTGTTCTAAATCTGTATAACATTCGTAGAGAATTTCAATAATTATATTGAATTTAGAGGTTTAGAGATATATGGTAGATAAATGTGAAAAAGCTTCTGTAAATATTTTGGGTAAGATTGCCGTAATTAGGACTGAAAGAAAAGGTAAAGCCATAGTTGGTCTAAATAATCTATGCGCAATGGCTAAAAGACTTGGCCTCTGTATAGATGGTTACAAGTGCTAGATCCTGTACATAGATAACAGGTTCCTCATTTTAGCATATTCATGATATTTTACGTACTTTTTGTTCTCTAAGAAGTACTTTACTCTTGGAGCCCTATCTACGACCTCTAGTACCTTATCGGTAATGAGTATGCTAAATGCATCACTACCAGCACCACTTCCAAAAGATACAGCTAAAACTCTTTGATTTGGCTTTGCTTCTTCAAGAATTTTCGCTAAACCTATGAGCATTGAAGCATTATATGTATTTCCAATCCATGGTGTTACTATCCCAGGCAACACCCTCTCTTTCGGTATACCAATCATAGACGCTACTCTTAAAGGAAACCTACCATTTGGTTGATGAAATACTGCATAATCGAAATCTGAGGGCTTTAGACCAAGACTATCCATTAACATCTTAGCTACTGAAACTATATGGCTGAAATATGCAGGCTCACCTGTGAAACCTTCTCCATGCCTTGGATAAGGAGCTCCATCCCTTCTCCAGAAATCTGGTGTATCTGTAGAATATGTAACCATACCTTCGAATATAGCTACAGATTCACTATATGGTCCAATTATATATGCAGCACCTCCACTACTAACTGTGAACTCTAGCACATCTCCAGGACTTGCTTGTGCTGTATCAGAACCTATAGCTAAGACATACTTCGCATGACCGCTTTCGACAAGCGAAGCACCAATCCTTATAGCCTCTGATGCCGCTCTACATGCAAACTCTAGATCTGCAACAAGATGTGCAGGTTTTACACCTAGTGCTTCAGCTATAATTGTTGCACCAGGTTTTACCGCATAAGGCTTGCTCTCGGTTCCTAGATAAACAGCATCTATAGATCTAGGATCTATTCCAGCTCTTTTTATAGAATACTGAGCTGCTCTAAAGCCTATCGTAATGCTATCTTCATCTACATTGCCTACAGCTTTTTCCTCAATCCATATACTGTTCACGTATTCTTCATCATATCCCCAGAAAGATGCGATATCCTTAGCTTTAATGCGGTACATAGGTATATAAACGCCCCACCCAATAATTCCGCTTTTATTCATATTTAGTACCACCTAGTGTGTAAGCCTTAAAAGAGGAGTGAGATATAATAGTCTTACGATAGTTATTAAAAGAGTTGATATCACATAAAAACATTTAGATATTAGATCAGACCTTCGCTATCCATAATCATCTTAGTTTTCTTTACTATCTCCATAACTAATTCTAAAACATTTCTACATATACCTTCTTCAAATCCTTTTAATACATTCCTTTTACCATCATAACCTATAGACCAACACTTGACTACACTATATATACCTGAAGAAGATCTAGAAACGGTATAACCATATTCAATCCATGAATGTTGACAGCTGATTTTAAGCAGAATAATGTCTTCAAATAAGTTAATACTGTCCTTATATAGTGTATCTATCTTCATAGTGATACTTACAACATCAGTGTACAGTAGATTGCCCCAGATGTTTTGAGTATGTTTACAATCTAGTAGGTATAGTGTGGCAGAGATGTAGGGATATCTTGTTAGAGAATAATCAATTAGCATTTCTATGCAGTTCTCTTGATTCCTAACAATATCGACAAGAACATCAACAAGAGCGCAACATTTTGTTATGACTTCTTTTTCGCTTTCTCTATCCATATGCATAACCATTTGCTAATTTGTATCATGAGCCATCTGTGAGAGATTCATTTCCTTTGTTAAATACTTATACTTAAATGTTTATGTCCATATTAAGTGATTTGCTTGCGTATATGTTTAAAGTATTTTCAATACCTTCAATAACTCTAGATACAACTATCCATGAATCTAATGGTTTAGGAAATATTGATACATGTTCTCTCGATATTGTTAAAAATTCCTTCCTGAAATCCCCATGCTGAAATGCTCCAATAATTATACATACATTTCTATCGTTCTTCATATCCTTAACTATTGAAATACCCAAAGAGCTTGGGGGTATTAGATCTCCTTTTTCATGCATTATGAGTACTCTATCAAAAGATTTTTCAGATATAAATACTGACAAAGGTTTTTTCTCGATAAATATTAAGGGATTAGCGCTCTCCGGAGGAACCTTACCAACGAGTAGTAGTTGCTCCATTAAGCCTACGAATCTATTGTAATTCCTAGGAATACGTGTAGAAGGATCTATATGGATTATCCTATTATCATATGTATGAATATACACTCTCAAAAGTTTTGCAATATTTAGTGGACTGGAAAATGCGTTAAGTAGAGAAATGTGAACAATATCTGGTCTACCTCTTTTATACCATTCATTGAGTTTTTTCATAGCTCTGTAATGAAGAGATATATCAAGTAGTATTTGAGAAGGATTCTTATTTCTTTTTCTTGCACTACTAATAACTGATGAATGGCTTTGAATAGATCTTGGTACAAGCTCTATACCCGACTCAGCTAGCACTATGGTTAGTGGCTTCATATTTTCTCAAAACTGATATGATTTCGAGCTAAAAAACATATTGGTAGAACCGCTATGTAATTACTGGATTTCTAGCGAAATTTCATATCTTTCTATCTCTACATAGATCCTTTAGTATGCAACTAGAACACAATACCTTGCTGCATCTAGTTTTGTTATATACATACGCTATTGTTTGAATCCATCCTGATAATTCTTTAAACGCCTCCTGAAACCTGTAGTATGAGCATACATATCTTGATGTACATAAATTACATACATATTTTTCACACAAGTCCTTTCTTGGTAACTCTGTAACAATATCTGATGTTGATTCAAATCTCTTTAGAAAACTTATCAAATTCCTATCTATAGGAGCATATAGTGTACTCTTTTTCACGAAAAGCATATATGCATTAAAGACTTTCAGACCCACACCTTTTATACCTAACAGAAGCTTTTTGAGTAAATATACATCGTTTAGAGATAGAATATTGTCTCTTAATTTCATGTATATCCTTAGAACATTTATTAGTTCATAGATCTGGTAGCTTTTGCCAATATATTCTGAGACTTCTCTCATACCAATATTTAATAAAGCAGATATACAATCATACCCCTCTAATACATTTCTAATCCATCTAACAACATTTGAGTGAAAGTTTGTGTTTTTGGATAAAATTATGGATGAAAATATTTCTACATCGTCTTGAGAAGATGTAGCTATACCAAACCATTCATATTTTTCAACAAGTCTTTCAACAACATCTCTATATCTTCTACTAACATTAGATGCTATACGTTTTGGTAGAGACCATAGACCTAGAATTTCTTCTGCATATTCTAGACATTCTGTATTACTATGATATAGCTTAATTTTATCGTTATTTTTTTCTATTACGAGTCCTGCACAATTACCCCAACGTTTCTTTACTTTGTCTCTACATATATCAAGTAATGGTGATACAAAAGACGGATAAAAAAGTAGCTCGAGGTCTAGTTCTGGATTAACATTTATCGTCCTCATGATCCTACAGTTGTTCTAGATATTTCAGCATAGAAATGAGGTTTCTTGGAGGATTTACAGCTAATGCTACCGCTCCTATTAGCACTATATCTTCTCCGAGAGATGTCAATTCTATTCTTGGTCTATGCGTGACCACGCCTTTCGAATTCTCGATACCCCTTCTTATAGGCTCAACAACAAGTGTTTGAGGATTCTTAAGCGCTATAGCGCCTCCAACAGTAACTATCTCCGGATCGTAAGCATTTATTACGTTTTCGAATCCAGCAATATTGTATTTATTGATTTCATTAACAATCTTGAGAGCAAGTTTATCGCCTTTAGATGCTTCTCTGTATATCATCTCAGACGTTAGTTTTTGCTCGATAAACGCTCTATATATTGGTGAACCTTTCTCTTCAACATCTAGTTCGGAATCCCTTATAATGTTTGAAGCAAATCTCGGAATATTTGCGCCACCCGCATAGGCTTCCCAATGACCTCTGCCACCGCAGCCACATTCCATTCTACCTTCAACATCTATAACCATATGTCCTACTTCGTGCGCGTTACCCATTTTACCCAAAAGTAGTATATCGTTTACAATGATCCCACCTCCTATACCTGTACTCAAAGTTATGTAAACTATGTTGCTTTTGTCTCGACCTAAACCAAATAGCTTTTCCCCCCATACAGCAGCAATACAGTCATTTGCAACAATCACAGGTTTTTTGAATTCCTCTATAAGCGGTTTACCTAATTCAAACACATGTATAGGTATATTAGGTGCTCCTATTACAGTACCTTTAGGTAGATCTAGAGGTCCCGCTGTACCTATACCGATAGCCTCGATATCTTGAACATAACCAGAAAATCTATTCCAAATTATCTCAGCTATAGTGTTTGCAATTGTGTATCTATCTCCTTCCCTAGGAGTTGACATAGTGTATCTCTTGGTTATAGAGCCATCTTTTGAAGCTAGTGCTATTCTAATCCATGTACCTCCTATATCAACCCCTATAACGTATCCCATATTCTCACTCCACCACCTTTCTTCAGTACTCTTACCGTTCATCATTATTCAGATAGGAGGTGCAAACATCATCTAATTGTTGTCTACTTTAGCAAACTAAATATTTTGCTTAAAACCATATATCCGTTTTCGAAAACTCCAAACGATCCTTTAGTACAGCATTCTGCTTCTGTAAATCTAGTAAATTCATCGAATTTCTTTAAACGTTTGTGTGCTACTATGAATGGAACGGCATCACCACTATGTGCTTTTAGTTCTGGGGGTGTGCAATGATCTGATGTTACTATTACTACGACATTATTTAAATCGACGGATTTTATGAGGGGTTGAATATAGTATCTATCTATAGTCTCTATAGACATAACCTTCCTCTTTTTATCGCCATCATGCCCTGGTTCGTCTGGTCCCTTAAGATGTACATAAACAACATCATTCCTATTAAGAAGTTCCAGAGTTTTTTCTACTCGTTCTCTATACATATCTTCGGGTGCTCCTGAGATCGATACCCTGGATATATCCATGCCCAAAAGCACACCTATGCCAATTTCTACAGGCATTTCTGCAATAATTCCAAATGATTTTCCATAGACTTCTTTAATTGGTTGAATACTTGGTATTCTGTCTTCTGCATCTCTTAAGAGTAGAACATTAGCCTTCAGTAGTCCTTTCTCAGCTCTTTCAATATTTACTATATGTTTCTCTAAAATGTCTATAGCTTTAGATGTAAACACATTGACTAGCTCACATGTGGTTCTAGCTTCTTCAGAATCATCAAGTGGTCTACAAGGTGATACAGTAGACTCAAAACTCTTCAGGGCTACTGAAATCCTTCCTTCTCTTGCATATGCTGGATCAGTATTAGATACATTTGCGTTTAACCTTCTACTTCTGCTACCTATGATCACAACAGCTCTGTGTCCTACTGTAGCTACAACTCTCGCATATCCATCATATACTTCAAGTTCCATACCATCTAAAGCCTTGGCTAATTCTTTTGCTTCTTCTGAAGAAAGATTTCTACCGACTCTTCTATCCAATATCCGTAATGTAGAGGGATCGATAGTAGCGAAATTAGCTCTAAAGGCTACTTCATAACCTTCTCTAATCTTTATACCAACGCCTAATGCCTCAAGAATGCCTCTACCTATGTTTATGTACTTTGGATCATATCCCAATATAGAGAATACGGCAGCATCACTCTCTGGCGGTATATTAGGGTCTATTGGATGAAAACATCCACCAACAGCGTATTGCGCTAGAACATCAAGACCTGGTGTATAGGCTAATTCCAGAGATGTAGGTCTGAATCTAATACCGTCTGCAGCCCCATCTATTACAACTAATAATATCTTGACCATATTTAATACCCTTGCCTCTAGAGTTTGTCGAAATAAAGATATGTATTTCGTATATAAAGATTAGACTCTTTCTTTGCTAAATAAATGCCCCAATTTGCTAAAGAAATCATTTAGAAATAAATACTGGGAATCACACCCATATAACTCGCTATGTTTGAGTGTAATCTATATCACTTAACTCCAAGTAGAGTGGTATTATGGAACAGTCAATAAATGTGAGAAAGATTATTAGGATTGGGGAAAGAAGTGTAGGCATAACGATACCAAAAGAATGGTTGGGTTTCCTCAACGTCGATATAGGTTCTTCAGTAGAAGTGACAATGGGTCCAGGCTATCTTCTAGTCAGACCTTTGACAATTACTCAACCTAAAATAGCAAACATGATTACTTTAAAGCATGAGGATATAAACCAGCTTGAAAAACTTATTGTTGCTAGCTATATCGAAGGATACGACATTATATCAATAGATGTTCCTAGGAGTATTGCTAGAGAAGTCTTCTATAGAATAGCTATGAGGTTGCCAGGCTCTATAGCTATGAACGGCGATATGTTCAAAATTAAGGTCTCTGTTGATGAACTCAATACAGATTTAAATGATATCCTAATCTCTATGAGAACAACTATAAACACTATGTTTGACATGCTTATAGATTATTTTGAGTCAGGCAACATTGAGAAACTTAAGGAGACAATAAAGGTAGATGATGATCTTGATAGATTCCACTTCTTGGGTATGAGAACGATAAAGAGAACATCATTTAGAGATCCTGTTACAGCACTTGAATACGCCATAATCATAAAAAGTCTAGAGCATATAGGTGATGCACTTGATCGTGTTTCAAACACATTTCTTAAAACGGGGCTGAACATAGTTAAATACGAGAAATGTCGCCAGAACTTCAAGAATATATTTGCAAAAGTATCCTCCTATGTCTCTAAAGCAATAAATTCTCTAATAATGCATAATATGCAGCAAGCTATGAAAGTATTGATACAACGTGAAGAACTATCAAATGAGATCTTATCCTCAGCTTCAGAATGTATAGATGTTACAGGTGTTTTAGCAGTATCACATGAAGCTATGGTAGCTGTATATGAAGCTGCTGAAATAGCTGAAATAGTTACACTTAAACTGTTAAGGGAGATGGGATCCAGCCAAAAGGGAAACATAATAAGAGATTAGACTATTTTTTTAACTACATCTATTATTACTTCTATATTATTCTCGATATATTTTATAACTTCATTTACTTTTTCTTCAAAATCTTTGCTAATAATCTCCTTCCTTAATATATCTTCGAACTCTTTGTAGTCAATCAGGTTCAGCTTGCCATCTCTATACGTTATATCCACATGAAGGTCTATATAGCTTATTGTCCTATTCTCCATACATATTTCTGGAGGTGTATTAATATTTATATAGATCCCTTTATCATTTCCATTAATACCAATATACCTGTGCACTATAAACCATTCATCTATGGGTATCAATGTTATCGCTATATCGCCGCGCTCTTTAGGTACACCTAGCCCATCATAAATCCCTGGAGTCTTGATAAATCTTTTGCCTATGATAGCTTTACCTAATTGTGTATCTACTACATTTACTATCTCTAAATCATTTAATTCTATTTTTTCTCCTGTAAACTTCCTATGAACAACTTTGAATATCTTCCCGATGGTGTTATCGGCTATAGCGTACCTCAATGCTCTATATAGAGACTTCTTGTCGAGATAGCTAGACATTCTATCAATTATATCAACAAAACCATTATTCCTACACGATCTCGTTATGTGATGGCCTAAGGCTGTCGACATCACTCTATCTCTTATAATATCTAAGTACTCTTTTGAAGGTCTTGATAACCTAATGAATGCTATAGCCTCGCCCTCAATAACAACATCACCTACACTATATTTCCCGATACCCAGATTTTGTAACACTTGTAGAGCTTCTTCTAAATCTTTGGCAATTTTCTCAAGTTCTGCTGATTTAGCTGAACTTCTCCATCTTATGCTGTAGCCCATCCTGAGTATATGATTCGATAAAGTCGAAAGCGTAGATCTTCTTTCCGGATCCTTTATGTGTTCGCTAAAGAAAACCTTACTCATACCATCATCAAGCAACACTACAGTATCTTTTAGTATGGAGATTCCTGGAAAAGCTATGGCAGTTCTATTCGATGATACTGCAGGTTTCACAATATGCACGATTACTGGTTCACCTTCTATACAGTGTCTATAGTTTTGAACCATAAGCATCATGTCATTAAACATGGCGATACATTGATTATCTTTAAAACCTTTTGCTTGTGCTACAACTGTTGTGTAAGGTCCGTACCTATTTATTTCACGGCCTATATATGGGACACTAGATACTATAATGTTGAACAGCTCTTCCACAGCCTTACTTAGACCAACTATAACTATAGTACTTGGATCATCATTGCTAGTCTTTACAGTTGCATGCGGTACTTCTTCCCTTCTGGGAGGTAGGGAAAATCTTTGGGCTAATTGTTCAGAAAGATCAACAAGCTTATGACCTGAGTCCATGATTATTTTTGCAATAGCCGTTGAATAAGGTCCTCTAACTCTGTATGTATACGTCATTGCTTCCACACTTAATCTTTAACGGTTTCAAGAATCGAGATAGCGGACCATAGCAGCGTTCTTGCATGCAAAGGCATATTAGGATCTTGACCCACTTCATCGAGTATGCCAACAGCGTTAGCTGCACGTACACCAGGTGAGAGCTGTTTTTCATTTAAGGCTCTTATAGCAAACATAGCTGCTCTTCTAATATTTCTAGGAATTGATGGATCATTCATTATTCTCGTTAATATCATTAGCGCTTGCCTAATCTTGGCTTCATTATCGTATACAGCTTGTCTAATATTAAACCTTTTATCAATCTTAGTGTTTCCCTGGGACTCCACATTTTCTTGATCAAAGTACATGGATCTCACCCTTCAATCAACATTTTACTGGTTTGGCTTCTAAGACTTTGATATTAGCTGAACTCTAGCAAAGCTATACTCTAAAAATATAAAAAGTTTTAATATTGTTAGACGCTTTATATAGTTAAAAAAGATTAGGTGTACATAATGATTACTGTAAGGTGGCATGGACATGCATGTTTTGAGATTGTGACATCTAGTGGACTGGTTATAGTTATAGATCCTCATGATGGAAAAAGTCTCGGTCTAAAGACTCCACAGGTTTCAGCAGATGTAGTTCTTATAACACATGAGCATTTCGATCATAATGCTTACGCTGTTGTTGCAAAGCCTGGTGCTAAGGTGTTCTCTATGAGTGTTGGTGAAAAATTTGTTGATAATATTAAGATAGTGGGTATAGAAACGTATCATGATAAAGATAGAGGTAAGCGGAGAGGAAGAAACGTTCTGTATAAAGTTGTAGTAGATGATATATCTATTCTTCATTTAGGTGATCTAGGTCATATTTTTAATGGGGATCTAGCCTCTAAACTCAAGCCCATCGATATGGTTATGGTGCCTGTTGGAGGGGTTTTCACTATAGATGGTAAAGAGGCCTGGAAAGTGGTAGAGGTTCTGGATCCGAATATTGTTATTCCTATGCATTACTGGATACAAGGTTTAGAGCTTCCACTAAAACCTGTAGACGAGTTTCTAGAGCAAGCTCCGAAAGACTGGAATATAAATAGAGTTGAATATAATTCTATATATATAGATAGAAGTACAATAAAGCCTAAGACAGTATATGTATTAAACTATTCCTTATAACAAAGGTTCACTACATACAACATTAATGCAACAATAAATCAGTTTTTTAACGATTACCATTATAGTGTGTCAATGAACAGTACTTCTATACCTACCTTGTTCGTTAAACTTTTAAATAAAACAAGATTTAAATGTAGTGAGAATACTGCTGATTGAACATTAAATGGTGTTGAAAGTTGTCATGGGAATCGTATGGAACTATAAGAGTGCCCTGGGTTCCAACACGTGAAGAACTTTTAGATATAATAATGAGGTTAGCTAACGTGAAAGATGATGACGTGTTCTATGATCTTGGATGTGGTGATGGTAGAGTTGTTATAAGGGCTTTAAAAGAAGGTGCCAAAAAAGGTATATGTGTAGAGCTAAATTCAACACTTATAGAGAAGGCCAAGGGTAACGCAAAACTAGAGAATGTTGTAGATAGAATAGAGTTTATTAACAATGACTTCTTTAAAGTTCCTTTATCGAATGCGACTATCATCTATATGTACTTACTGACATCTGTCAACAAAGCTCTCAAGCCCAAACTAGAGAGTGAACTTGTTCCCGGCGCCAGGGTTGTCACATTAGATTTCGAGATACCTGGATGGAAACCTGTGCAGATTGTTGAGGTATCGCTACCTATGAGAACCGCCAGACTGTTTCTCTACATAAAAGGTGTGAGCGACAGATAAGTTATTCTATCCCGGAAACTTTTTTCGCTTCCTCGATTATCTTTAGAGCCTCTGAAGAGGCCTTTATTGCTACTCCCTTCATTTCTACGCTATTCTCTATCTCCAGAACAAGACTTTTCGAAACATCATTCAATCTATCTACAAGAACTGAAAGTATCGGTGGACCATATTTCATATTCTTTTTGAGTATCTTGACGACATCTTTTAGTGCTACTGCTGCCGCAACAGCATTACCTGATATTGTGAGTGTTTCAAGTCGTAGTATTATGCCTTCCAGAAATATAGAGATAGAGTCCAGATGCTTGTGTAGAATCTTGAGAGATCCTACCTCTTTTTCTACATTTCTTATTTTCTCGGGAAATATCTTGGATGTTTTAGCTATGTATTCGTTGTATTGATCAATATTTTTATTGACAACAGACTTATAGTAGTTGACTTTATTGTTTAGCTCCCTAAGTATAGCTATACTAAGTAGCACCTTAGACCTTATCGTTGATACCACTAGCATCACTAAGAATAAATATAGCTTGTTTACAGTTATTAACTGTGAAACACTTCAGCTGAATATCTATCATATCTATCTATCTAGTTCCTGCATACCATTTCGAGAGCTTCTGGACTATCTGATGAACGAGATAGCGAAAGATTTATACTCTCTAAACGAAATATGAACTCTTTCTCTAATTCCTTCATTTTCTTTTTAGCATATATCAAAAACAACTTCAATAACGCCTTCACGGGCGTAAAGTATGCTTTCGATAGATAGTATCTATTGATTATATCCTCAGCCCATCTAACAGTATGCCAAAACGCTATCCTCATCGCTTCAGCATGTTCGTGTGTATAATTGAGACCAGTGATACCGCCTTCAGAACTCTTTAGAGCACCCATAGGCACAAATATCATGGGAACAATGATGCTTCTATAGTTCTTTAGCCTTTCTAACAGCTCTATTGTTTTAACAACATCTTCAGGTTCTTCTCCAGGAAATCCCAGGATAAATGTTGCTGCAGGTATTATGTTATGATCATGCATAATCGAGAACGCCTCTTCAACTACGTTGGGCCAGTCAGCTGGTTTAAATGGTGCAGCTTTTGCAGGCATAATTATCTGTGCGAGTCTTGGGGACCCTGTTTCTATTCCTACTTCAACACCCAAGTAATTTTGCTCGAGGTTGGAGTAAATTATCTCCGTAACTCTAGTTATTAGCTTGTGTCTCCTTTGAGCAATAACTATAGCTGCTAAAGAAGCGTGCGCCCACGCTAACGTCTTAGTTCTCTTCACAACTTCTTCATGTAGTTTTACTACCGCATCAGGGTTAGGCTCTATTCCTAGTGCTCCATAGAGTACAACATCTTCGCTATGGAGAATTGTATGATCTATTTCATGAGAAATGTTAACCTCTATCTCCTTCAATATTCTCTCTATAGGTATGTGTCTCAAAGGTCTAAGCGTAACACTACAGAATTTACATCCTCTCGGGCAACCTCTCGTTATCTCTACAAGACCGTTAACACTTGGAGCCTTTATCAGAGGTATTTCATCAATACCTGGGGATTCCTTTGCCCCTATAGATATATACCTAGGTACTGGTTCACCATTCATAATCTTCTCAACTATATCGATAATTAGTTTATCTGCCTCACCCTCAACAACGACGTCAATACCCCACTTCTCCACGAGCTCAGATTCCCATAACCATTGCCATGCTGCAGGACCTCCTACAACAATCTTTGCTCCATTCTTCTTCATAGCCCTAACTGCTCCACTTTCCATCAACCTGAAGAAACTTCTTCTATTAACCGGCTCTTTCTTTGTTATAAGCCACCATTCAGAACTTGGAGGACCGTAAGCAAAATAGTCATGGTGACCTATCATCAGTATCTTGACCTTATCTGCATATCTGTTCAGATAATCAGGATCTATTATGTATGCATTGAATCCAGCATCCTGAAGTGCTGCTTCTATCTTTCTTAACCCATAGGGTGCTTCTATGGGTCGTCCATATCTATCCACCTTTGGTTTGGGACAGCATATGTACATCCATAGCGATTCGGGGAAAACAATAGGGGGTGCTGTAGCTATGAATCCTAGGAACTCTTTTCTGTGGTGATTTGTCATCATGGATCTATCTGTGGTTATCGCTATATCTACATTGAGATTCATTCTATAACCTCAATTCATAGTCAATAATCTTTATAATCTGTTTATATACCTAGTGTTAATTAAGTTAAATAGAGAGTGCATGTATGTACTAGGTGAGATAGCAATGAATATTAAAAGGAAGAGGGTGACCGCTATAGTTAATGCATGGAGCAGAATAGTCAAGGAAAATATACTAACTAGAGAACAAGCTGTAGATATACTAAAGAAGAGCTATGAAGAGATGGGCATCGAGCCTATAAGAGGTTCTAGTGCCTCTCCAGATCTATACGATAAAGATATGGCGTCTCTATACATCATCGGAAAGCTTGGTTTAGCAATAAATGAAGAGCTTGCTAAAGAGATTATTGAAAACATCTTTTCTATAGAGATTTTGCTTGAAAAAGTAGTAGATATAATAAAGAAAGTTGCAAGCTATGATGAACTCTGTAGAGATTATTCAGAGATATGTAAAAATCTAGATGATAGACTTGCGGCAAGACTGCTTAGATACATCTTCACAATGTATTACTTCGGTTTTATAGATAGAGCATCATACTTTGAGATGTTGAGGAAGACATATATAGTGCTAAGACCTTTAGAAGAGACTGTAAAACGTTTCATAAGGTTTGTTATAGCTTACGAAGTAGGTAAAAAGATGTCTGAAAATGAGATCAAGAATAAGACTAGTCTAAACATGGTTAAGAACATGATAGCTCTCGATATAGGGATCCCGCATACACTACCATCAACAAGATACATAATCGATGTTGCTAAACATTTCTTCGAGATTCCTCAGAATCTTGTCAATAGCTTAAAAAGTGAGAACAAGTAACATTGTGAAGAGGTGTTACCTAGTGATTGGTGTGACAACAGAGAAGGTGTATATAGTTAAGAAGGGATCAAAGAGAATTGTTGTAGAGTTGTGTAGAACATCTGATGGAAAATTATTTATAGTACCTCTAGAGACTCTTCAACATAAATATGTAACGAAAGAGGAAGAAGAAAAAGAATGGGCCTATGATACGACAAAGGCAGAGGAAGTAGACTATATGTCTCTACCTCAGAACATCAGGAAAGCACTTTCACACCTACCTATGCTCTGAACAACAGGTTTTATCAGAGGCAAACTTTTTAGCAGTATAGTTGTAATAAGCATTTTATAGAGATTGTATGGCCGATATGTCAAAACGCAGTGTTAATAATGTCTAAAGAACTCGGTACTGAAAAAAGTATAGTTTATGCCAAAGAACTCGATGATAAATACGTACTTAGTTTTCTGCTTGAACCTATAGCTACATGGTTTAAGGAACGCTACAAATCTTTAACTCCACCACAAAAAATGGCTATACCTTACATAAAACAAGGACATAATGTACTTATCTCAAGTCCAACAGGTACAGGCAAAACCTTAGCGGCATTCATACCCATAATAGATGATCTAATTAGGTATAACCTTAATGGTGAACTTGGAGATTATGTCTATGCTCTTTATGTATCCCCATTGAGAGCCTTGAACAACGATATGAGGAAGAACCTTATAGCCCCTATCACAGATATTAATGAATACGTAAGGAAGTGGTGCAATAGAGATACTAGCTTAAGAGTTGGTGTCAGAACTAGCGATACCCTTCCTAATGAAAAGGCTAGAATGCTTCGAGAACCACCACATATACTGATTACTACACCCGAAAGCCTTGCTTTAATACTTAATGCTCCAAAATTTAGAGAGAAACTAAGGAACGTTAGATGGGTCATAATCGATGAAATACACGAATTAGCTGGTAATAAACGTGGATCACATTTAGCGTTATCGCTTGAACGACTCATAGATCTTACAGATAAGGAGTTTCAGAGAATAGGATTGAGCGCAACTATATCACCTTTAGAAGAGGTGGCTAGATTCTTAACCGGGTTCAATAATAGTGGTGAACCTAGGCCTGTGGTTATTGTTGATGCTAGATTCACGAAACCGATAGACATAGATGTCCTGTGCCCAAAAATGGATCTAGTGTACACACCTGCTTCAGTTCTGAATGAAGCTATATACGATATTTTGGCAAAACTTGTTCTCGAAAACCGTACAACACTTATCTTCACGAATACCCGTAGTGCTACAGAAAGAGTTGTCTATAAACTTAAGAAGATATTGAGCAGTAATGGGGTACTCGATGCAGATAGTGTTGAAGCTCATCACAGCAGCCTCAGTAGGGAGATAAGGCTTGAGGTAGAAGATAAGCTAAAGAGAGGAGAACTAAAGGTTGCTGTATCTTCTACAAGTCTTGAACTAGGTATAGATATAGGCTATATTGATCTAGTAGCTCTTTTGAGTAGTCCAAAAAGTGTTACCAGACTTCTACAAAGAGTTGGAAGAGCAGGACATAATGCATATGCTGTAAGTAGAGGTGCTATAGTTGTTGTCGATAGAGATGATCTTATAGAGTGCACAGTACTAGCTAAATTAGCGAGGGAGAGAAAGATAGATAACGTAAAGATACCGCTAAAACCACTAGATGTATTAGTGCAACACGTAGTTGGTATGTCTCTTGAGAAACCTAGGTCTATTCAGGAAATTCTGGGTATCGTTAAAAGAGCTTACCCCTATAGAGAACTAACCGAAGAAGATCTCATGAGCGTTATAAACTATTTAGCGGGTAAATATCCTGGTCTAGAGGACTATAATGTGTATGCAAAGATTAGGTTTGATGAAGAAACGAAAACTGTTGGTAGAAAAAGAGGTGCCAGAATGATATACCAACTTAATGTCGGCGTCATACCTGATGAAGCTAAAATACCTGTAATATCATATGAAGAGAATAGAAAGAAATATGTTGGAGACCTCGAAGAAGGTTTTGTAGAGATTCTCAGTCCTGGAGACATCTTCGTATTAGGAGGTAAGACATATAGGATTTTAGCAATTCATCCAACACATATATACGTGTTACCAGCTGAAGGAGAGAAACCTACTGTACCAACATGGTTTTCCGAAATGCTACCTCTTTCTTATGACTCAGCACTTGAGGTAGGTATGTTTAGAAGGAATCTAGCTGTACTAATAGATCATCTTCCTAGAGAAAAAGTTCTAGAGATTCTTGTTAAAGAGTATGGGCTAGAGAAACATGCTGCTGAATATATCTACGATTACGTTCATCAGCAACTACAGTACATGGAAATGATCCCCTCTAATGAACTTATTGTCATAGAGGTATGGAGAGATTTAGAGATGAGATCTATAAACATAATATTCCATGCATTATTTGGCAGGAGAGTTAATGATGTTCTTTCGAGAGTTTATGCATACATGCTCAGCAAGAAACTTGGAGAAAATGTTAGAATAACCGTGACAGATAACGGATTTATACTAACGCTAAAGAGCTTAGCTATATCTGATAGCATGTTGAAAGACCTCATCAATGATATAGTAGAAAAGATTACAGAAGATCTAGTCGAGAAAATAGCTAGAAAAGCTGTCAGGAGTACAGAGCTCTTCAAGAAGAGATTCAGACATTGTGCTGAAAGAGCCTTCATGCTTCTCAGAAGATATAAAGGTATTGACGTAGCTCTAGCCAGAAGACAAATAAATGCTGAAAAACTTATAGAAGTTGTAGAGAAATACCATAAGTTTCCCATAATCGAAGAAACATATAGAGAGATACTGGAAGACTTTATGGATCTTACACATGCTAAAGAAGTCATCAGGAAGATACACTCTAAAGAAATAAAGATAGCCTACACATTTAGTCATTACGCGCCTAGCCCATTTGCACACAACATTGTCGCATATGGATATAGCGATGTTGTTTTAATGGAAGACAAGAGAAAGATTATAGCAAAACTACAAGAAATTGTAAAGAGATATCTAGAACAAAAAGTCGTTAACAAGTAAATACATAAGATTGTTCTCGATCATCAAGAACATCAACCTCAAACACCAATCCTCTGTATCGAGTATATGACTATCGTTTCCTCGATAATCGATATAGATGATGATTCATTTAGAATAACTAGGTACATAACTGTATATCGCTGATAAGTATCCATTAGATATCCGTAAGGAAAAGAACATCAACTATGTCTTGTCTATCTACACTATAAAGTTCTAATACATCGCTAATGATTTGATTTTCAAGTATCTAGCTCTTCTTATAGAATCTAGCATATGTAGCATACATATCACGTGGTGCTAAAGATACTGCTCCTGTAGGGCAATTAGTTGTACATGCTCTACATGTAACACAGTTTTCAGGATTTACGGCAATAGATTTCCTGTTAACAATCTTAAATACATTATTTGTGCATACCGCTACACATTTGCCACATCCAATACATTTTGTTTGATTTACCCATACTTTTTGCCTCAAGATATCTCCACCATAACTATCTCGTAATCAAGATAACCTAAACCCTTTCTATAACCAGCCTCCACCTGAATATATGGATCTTTGGCATGCAGTTTAAAGAACTTGTTTTCTCTCGGTTTTATATCTGCTTTCTCGGCTATAGATCTAGGAACAACAGGTGCTTCGTTAATCATATCTAGTGTTGCTTTCTCTAGAGCTACAACATCTTCTGATGCCAGTATCCCTATATCAGGAACTATAGGTATATCTGACCATGGAGCACAATCGCATGTGGGTATTATATCGAGTGCGTAGTTTATGTGAAACACTTTCCTAGGCTTGTTAAGGATAACACCATGGAATGCATCAACTAGTGCTTCTTGAAATGCTCTACCATAATTATCGAGTTGCTCGAGATTATGTACCTCTCTTCGTGTATTAGGTCCTGTGCAACCCATAGCTATATTCTTTATGGCTCCACCATAGCCCGAGGCTGGATGACCTTTGCTATGGGCAAAGTTTATAATGACATCGGCATAGTATACATTCCCACCAACCTCTACCTCATTCAACCTTAACGCATTAGGTACGTGAACCTTTACAACATCGTGTTCCTTTATACCCGAAACAGGTATTAATGGTGCTCCAACAGCTTCATAGCCATATCCATTCTCTATACCAACTATAACGTGGTTAAGACCCCATGTATCTGTTAGAAACGGTACTCCACCGACACTTTTAACATAATCAACAAGTATTTTAACGAATATTGTCCTAATGGTTCTAAAACCTCCATGAGACATATCACCTACATGTAACTTTATGGCAACAGTATTGCCTGGCTCTATAATGCTACTTAACGACGACTTCTCCAGCAGATTCTTGAATTTGAAAGACAAACTATACTTTTCATCTAGCTGCTCAAGTTGGGCTGAGGCAAAAAGTACAACACTTTTCCCCATACAGCTCTCCCAATAACATGTATATTAGAGCCCTCGGTTTAGGAACCAATATAAATGTATATGAAAAATACTATTAGAACAGACCATCAGGACATTCATAAGGATCTTAACCACAAATCTACATATCCATATGATGTGCATCTCATTGAATCTCCATAACCATGTATGATAATAATCAGCATTTAAAAACTCTAGTGCGGGGGGTGGGATTTGAACCCACGCAGGCCTACGCCAGCGGGTCTTAAGCCCGCCCCCTTTGACCTAGCTCGGGCACCCCCGCACTACTTGTTTCCCGAAATTATATTAACCAGTTTTTAGGGGTTAAATGTTTATTTACCTATTGGGTGATGACGAGGTACGAGCGTGTTGAATTGTGATAGATGTCAAGGTTACTGAACCCATGATAATGATTACGTGTGGTATCGGTAACGAGGAAAGTGTATGTAGTGAGGTATTAGACATACTATTTAGTTATGGTATTGAAGCTAGATGTTCATGGTTTTCTGGTAGAGGTTTTGTTGTGGTATACATGGAAAGGCAACTCAATGTATATACTGTTGTTAGGTACATAGTCTCTAGAAATGTTAGAGGCTACTGGGTAATACCTATTGATTTTGTGTGTTCTACAAGTTATGAACATATAGCGAGAAGTGTTGTAGATGCTATTCTATTGAAGGGATATAGACTCCCGATAAAAGCTATAGGAAGATGTAGAAAGCGTGGCAACATTATAGACTCCTGTTCTTCATTACTAAGATATATTGGCAATATTATCGAGAATCTCGGTATAGCCGTAATTGACTTTAGGAACTATGAGTATATCATTAGGATTGAGGTAGTTTATGAGAACACCTTTATATCTATATACAGCAGAAGCGATGAGAATTTGTTTAGGATTAAGAGGCCTAATGTTATCTAGAAAGCGCCTTAACTATATGTAGAGATGTTGACCATATCTCGTCATCTATATGCGATAGATTTTCTATACCTCTACCTTTCATATTAGGAGCTATATCTATGGAATTAACTAGAGCTATACCTACTGCCACGATATATCTTTCTCCAGGCTCCATTATAGCCACTATATCTCCTTTGCTAAAGCTCTTGTTTATCTTCTTTATACCAGGTATCATTAAGTCTGCCCCTCTTTTCAAAGGAGCTATAGCACCTTCATCTGTTGTTACACTTGGTACAATAACAATCTTTTTGCTACTATATAGCATATTCAGTACATATAGTGTTGGCATATAGATGTCTCTATCTAGCTTCCTAAATAACGCCGGTATTGAATCAAATACTATTATTTCAAACCTACTGCCTACGACTAGCTTAACCTCTTCATGCTCCCTAATTATTTCCAAGAAAATCGGGTCTATATATTTTCTATTCTCAAGAAACGTCAGAATGCTCTTTACAGCTTTTTTAGAGAGGTACTGTATCTTAAGCCCTGACATACCTTCAGCACCTCTTAAAGTCCATAGAGTACCTAAGGCTATCTAACCCTGGTTCCTATACTGATGATCGTTGGCTATTTTTGTCAGAGTATCGACCCCTCGTCATCAATCCGTTTACGTCGACATCATCATCTAGCTCTACTACCCTATACTGTATAAAGTTCTGTTTTTATTTTATCTGGTAGCTGGTCTTCCCTAATAACTTGAGCGTTTAATGGAGGTTCTCTAACCTTTGGACCGATCACCATGTATCTAGATTCTTCGTCAGTTCTACTCTTCAGTACTCTAATCTTTACGTAGTATCCATCTGCTCTAGCTACATAGATGTACTTTTTATGCTTGAGACCCATAGAGTTCCACCAGACTATAAGCTTTCAGATCTTGTACATATACAGCTATAAAATATAAACGTTATTGTGTCTACTACACATCTAGTGGTACACCATAGACATTGATATAGACGAAGGTGAGTCTCCACGAATCGGTTTAAGTCTTGGGAAGAACTTGAAGCTAGTATAAAGAGCTGTAGTAGATGTATTCTACATAGATACAGGAAAAACGCTGTGCCTGGCGAAGGTTCTAGAACTGCTTCAGTAATGCTTATAGGAGAAGCTCCAGGAGCTACAGAAGATGAGCTTGGAAGACCTTTTGTTGGTGCGGCTGGCCGTTTACTCACTATGGTTTTAGAGAGCTTGAATATTAGACGTGAACAAACCTATATAACTAATGTTGTTAAGTGTAGACCTCCACAGAATAGAGAGCCGAGAGATGATGAGATAGAGAATTGCAGTGTATATCTAGAGTCTCAGATAGCTATGCTCAAACCCAAGATTGTGGTAACATTGGGAAATATCGCTGGTAAGAGGGTGTTCTCGATGTATGGTATTGAATGGGAAGGTGTTATGAGGATGAGGGGTAGAGTCTATTCAATAAATCTGTTGGGTTTAGATGTCTCAATAATACCTACAATACATCCTGCAGCAGCCCTCTACAACCCTTCTCTACGAGAAATGCTGGCAAGCGATCTGAGGTACATAAGGGACTTAATGCATGGAAATATCGGTGAAGAAAGGAGCAAAAGAGATGCTAAAACGCTTCTAGACTACGTCAAGAAGAGGCATCTAGATTACGTAGAGAGCGACACTTAGCCTTGGCCCTATCCTTTACCTCGGGATTCACAGGATAGAGAGGTTCTCCACAGCTAAGTACTCTTACAACTTCTTCTGCAACTGTTTTAGCCATAGCTATTCTGGCTTCTTCTGTAAACCAAGCTATATGTGGTGTTAATATAACGTTGTCTAGCTTCAGGATCTCGTCATCTCTAGGCACAGGCTCTATAGGAAATACGTCTAGAGCTGCACCTGCTATCCATCTCTCTTTTAGTGCTTTCAGTAAAGCTGGATAATCAATTACAGCACCTCTAGCTATATTGATTACATAGGCTGTAGGCTTCATTAATCTGAGCTCCTGTTCGCCTATCATTCCTCTTGTTTTTTCTGTTAATGGAACCGATAGAATGACGAAATCTGATTCTCTTAATAGTGTGTATAGATCTGAATAAGCGATACCTAGACTTGACTCAAGATCCTCTTTTCTAGCTATATCGAAATACATCACGTTTACACCAAGCCCTTTAACCTTTCTAGCTATTTCAACACCTATCCTACCTAGACCAACAATCCCTATAATCTTCTTCTCTAAACCTATACCCAAAAGATCCTTGTCTATCCATCCACCTTCTCTAACACGTCTATCCGCTAAACATATCTTTCTAGCTAAACACAGGATCAATGCAACAGCATGTTCACCTACAGCTTGAAAAAGCTCTTTAACAGGAGCTATAGTTACCCACACACCATACTCAGTAGCCGCTACAACATCTACACCATCATAACCTACACCATTTCTAGCAACAATCTTCAGATTACTACATGCTTCAAACACTCTTCTAGTTATCTTCTCAACACCGCGAACAGCTACAATGGCATCTGGATCAATTTCTCTAACTACTTCAATAATCTCTTCTTCATTCAACAATGGCTTCTCATAAACATATACATCAGCTTTCTGCTTAAGTATATCAATACATATATTGTGTATAGGAGCTGTAATCACTACCTTAGATCTATATCTATCCACTTAAACCACCCACACATATACATTTACATTAACTGATCTAGCAAACCAGTAATAGTGAACTAGACCTTAATCTATCTATACACCCCCATAGATTATGTATGATTAATCAAGAGTTTGGTAATATTATTTATCTTGAGGAAATCAGAACAAACCCACACTTAACCACAATCACTACTTCTAATAAAGATCAATAAACTAGAAAAATCAAACACAAATACCCATCACCATGAAAATCGGTCAAAGACATTAACAAAACATAACCATACTTCAAAATCCATCCACATCAACAAAACCTTCAATCACTCAGATAACAAACATCGAATAAATCTAGAATGTGATTTAATGTATATCCAATGCTCTCGAATACTGATTTTAACTAATCTCTACCTTCGAAAAATCTGAAGAACATAATCTGTTGGTCGATATAGAGAATTTATTAAAAATTTCCGAAATCTCTCAATATATCAAATGTTTTAATCTAATTCCTTGATTTCTTTAAAACATACTGCATACTCTAACAAAATCTAGGAAGTATATGGATAACACCCACTAACAATTAATCAAATTCTCTATATCAACATTATTTAAACCCTAGTCTTTATTTCTTTGTCTTACAGAGGGTATAGTAGATGTATATACAGATAATTAGGAGACCGTGCCTCTTATCCATATACCGATCAATATAGTTACAATGAATAGAAATCTTTATGAGATATTAATACCATATTTGATCTAGAACTATCAAGTATTAATCAGCTATAAACTTGTTTAAGAAAGGACTGAGTAGTGAGTTGTTATGTCTGTATCTACTGATGTGAAGGTGTATAGGAATAGTGATGTTGTTAAGGTTGTAGGTTTTATTCCGCCGAACCATAGACATATGAGGTTGATTCTTGTTCTGAAGGACCAGGTCATTGTTCTACATGAGGCAACTGTAGCAGCTATTGCTAGAGCTTACATCAGTATAGTTTCTCATCCAACTAGAAAGGCTGTTGAATATATTCAGATGAGCCTCGATAAAGGATCCAGGAAACCTAATTATGCTGAACATCAACTCATTGAGCAAGAGAGGGCAGAAGAAGAAATAATTCGTGAATGGTGTAGAGTGCTTGGTTTCACAGAGTGTTGAATCCACTAGATCAAATCCTATCTCCCTTTCATCTCTTTAAGGTGGTTATGAGTGTATTTTGGAGACGAATATTTGGGGAGTATTAGACAGAGGATAATGAAGCTTTTAGAAGCAACAGAAGCCCCATTATCTGCGGAAGAGATTGCACAGATTATGGGGATAGATGTTTACGATGTTTATGAACATTTGGCGCATATAGCGAAAACCGTTAGACGACAAAGTGGAAATAAAAAGTTATTGCTCATGCTACCTGCAAGATGTAGAAAATGTGGCTATGTGTTTTCTGAACTTGATAGACCTAGAAAGCCATCGAGATGTCCTAGATGTAGATCAGAATGGATAGAGCCTCCGAAATTTGTCATAGGTAATAGGTAGATGTAGAGCAATACTCTACATATAGCATGCTCTATATCTAATTTGATTGCTATATAATGTCTTGTGATGATACTGAGTAACTATCTAGGATGTCTATATATGGAATCTTAATGTAATAGCCTAGGGTATGTATACAGCCAACGATTACCTGAATATATACATAGCTACGTGTTCTGTATATCGTATTCTATAGATTTTGAACATCATTCTCAAGATCTGTGGAGAATTAGCTCCAGCTTCTCCCCAGGTGTTCTAAATTGCTATCTTTATTTAGTGATTTGGCTAATGTATTAGTATATCTAGGTATAGCATTGCATAGAACCCTATGATGAACCCTAGTGTGGCTATTCTTCTATTTCTTGCTTGTCTATGGAATATCTCTGGAAGTATCTCTTCTACTACAACATATATCATAGCTCCTGCAGCTAGCCCCATACCTATACCCAGGAATATTCTACTCAATGTAGCTAGAGCTGCTCCACTAAACGTGGCTAGTAACTCAATCACACCACTTATAATGCCTATGGCTACAGCTTTAAGACGTTTTCCTTCAGCAGAGGCTAAAGGTAGTGATGTAGCCATACCCTCAACTACATCTTGAAGCCCTATAGCTATAGCTGTTGCCAATCCTAAGTAAGGGCTATAGATTGTTGCTACACCTACTGCAAGTCCTTCAGGTATGTTGTGGATGATCATGGCTAGAGCTACTAACCATGCCTTGCGTATTTTCTCCCTGAAACGTTCTAGACCTTCATATCCCACACTTTCGTGCTCATGAGGTAGAACTCTGTCTAACAATAATATCAATAGTGTTCCTAGAGCTATGCCAAGACCTACATCAATATACAGGCCCTCATCTATTGCAGGCATTATCAAGCTACTGAAGCTGGCAACAATCATTATTCCTGCAGCAAATCCTAGACTTAGATCGAGATATCTATCAGAAAGTCTATATCCAAAGAAAGCTGTTAACGAACCTAGAGATGTTGCCCCCATAACTATGGATCCATTGATTAAGACCAATAGTATTGGTTCGGATACTGAATCAAGATACATCAATTCATACCTTCCCTATCAACTAAACGCTACGAAAGGTAAACCTATATACTTTAAAGATCTAAATCACACTTGATTTTAATCTTTCTTAACTGACAATAGGTAGTGGTAAACAGAGTTTGCAGCTATAGCTCCTTCGGCTGCCGCCACAATTATCTGCTCGAACCGTACTTTATGGGGTCCTCCAGTAACATCTCCTGCTGCAAATACACCTGGAAGATTTGTGCTCATATCTGGTTTAACCACTATGTATCCTTTATCATCGAGTTCTAGACCTATTTTTTCCAAAAGCTGTTTAGGTGGTTCAGAACCTATCTCTATAAAGACTCCATCAACCTTCAGCACCTTTTCTTCATCTGAACTTGTTCTAATTCTTACAGCCTCAACTTTATCTTTTCCAAGTATTTCTACAACCCTTGAGTTCATTATCACCTCTATCTTAGGTTCTTTCAATACTTTATCAACATATGCTTGAAACGCTCTAAACATGTTCCTTCTATGGATTATATAGACTGTTCTAGCATATGATGCTAGATGAAGAGCACTTGAAAGCGCTGAATCACCTCCACCAACAACAGCCACAACTTTATCTTTAAAGAAAGGTGCATCACAGACTGCACAATACGATACTCCTCTACCAAGAAATCTATCTTCTCCAGGTACTCCAAGCTTCTTTTTCTCACATCCAATAGCCACTATAACACTATACCCATAAAATTTTGAGCCGCTAACTGTCTCTACACACCATATATCACCCTCCCTCTTGAGGTTCACCATAAGCTCTCCTACAACAATTTCTACACCAAATTTTTTAACATGCTGTTCAAAAAGATCGGCAAGCTTTATCCCAGGTATCTCGGGAATACCAGGATAATCATCTACTAGAGGAGCTATAGCCATCTTACCTCCAACATCTCTAGTCACTATATTAATCTTTAAGCCAAATCTAGCGAGATATATTGCTGATGTAAGACCAGCTGGACCAGCACCAACTACAACACAATCATATATCTCTTTACCTGTTTTTGTTCGAGATACAGATAATCTAAATCTAGACATAATCTTCCCCAGAGCCTCATGTGCTTGATGAATGTTGAGGTGCTACACCATATTGTGTATATCTTCATACATGTAGTTCTCTTAATTTGGGTTCCTAATAACGTTTACATAATATGCTATCTAGCTAGAATCCATATAGATTAATGAAGATTGACTTAATCCCTAATAACCGTTGATATGGTACATCATGTTAACCAGTCTCTATACCTGGTTAGGTTGAACTTTGTACTGAAGCTAGTTATTGTTAATGATGGTTGTTATAGTGGATCGAGATCTACTAAATTTATTAGGGTATACTATAGAAACAGTTGGCTAGAACCGTTTCAACGTGTATAAAATGAATAGATCTCCAGAAAATCCATATCTTATCGAGAAACTAAAAACACTTGAGTTGAGGAATAGAAGCGTAAGAGAACTGCTTAACGATCTTGCCGATACAGCTTATCAAGGTAGAGCTCTAGGAGAAGTTTATGAAATTATAGTATCCATGCTGAAAGATCCTGATAATATCGTGTTTCTAGGTTTAGCTGGATCTATGAGTACAGCAGGTATGTGGAAGATAGTTAAGTGGTTTATAGAGAAGAGATATGTAGATGTTATTGTATCGACAGGTGCAAACATATCTGAAGATATATATGAAGCTATGGGCTTTAGCTACTACAAAGGATCCCCATATGTAGACGATTACGAGCTTCTAAAGTACAAGATAGATAGGTTCTACGATGTGTTTGCAGATGAACTTGCGTACCGAAAGATGGAGAACTTGATAAAGGAGTTCATCTACACCTTGCCCAGAGGATCAAGATATTCTACAGCAGAATTCTTGTATCTCTTTGGAGAATACTTAGATAGAAGAGGTATAGACTGTATAGTTTCAGCTGCGTATAGAGTAGGTGTACCAGTATTTTCACCTGCATTAGTTGATAGTGCTTATGGTATTGCAGCTGTTCTAGCTTCCAGGGAAAGAAGTCACGATATAGTTCTAGATATGGTTAAAGACTTCAATCAAATAGTAGAGATAGGTAGAAAAGCAAAAAAGATGTCAGCTATATACATCGGTGGAGGAGTACCCAAAGATTACATCAATTTGGTAACAGTTGCTCAAACACTTATCGAGTTGAACAAGAAAAGTGAAGAACACTACAAACCGCTAGAATATGTTGTACAGATAACAACAGATGCACCTCAATGGGGTGGATTATCAGGAGCTACTCTAGAGGAAGCCGTTAGCTGGGGAAAGGTATCTTATAGAGCTAAAAAAAGGGTAGCGTATGTAGATGCGACAATAGCTCTACCACTAATAGCTCAAGCACTATACGAAGAAAATATTGAGAGAAGATTTGTACACAATCTAGGGTGGGTATTTCAAGAGGTTCAAAAACTCAATCAGGTTTCTAGTAAAGGAGAACGAGTTTAAGGAAACACACCATTAAAAAATATTTTGGTGTATATGATTTTATTAGTGATTTATGTGGAATTCATTTGTGTTCTACACTACCTTTGTTAAAGGTCTATAACAATACAGCTACTGTTCCCTTGTATAGAACTTTATGTTGGCATTTAAATCAATTGTATCTCTATCGCTCACCTTTATTGCATCAAGGGTAATGTTACCGAAGCACTCTTGATCCACATATAGAAACACTTTTCTACAGTTAGTACCGTTGCCACCTTTGTAGGGTTTCTCTATGCATAGATTAGTTATTTCTACCTCGCTATTGACAGGTTTTATACGGAGTTCGACAGCATCATCACCAACAGCGTAACCTTCAACAACAATATTTATAATCTTTCTAAATATTTGCCTCCTCATAACTATCATAACCCGCCGGAGGCTCTATGACTAGAGGTATTATCTTCCTTCTGTATTGTGTCTTATAGACAGATGAATTACCTGGGTATAACCTCAGAGTTTAAATATGGATCTCGGCAGTAGAGTTTCTCTTAAGCGTTCCCTCTATGACTACTACTGTATTACTAGAACCAACTTGTTATTGAACTAGGTATATACCCACAATCATTTTTATCAACAGTATCCAAATAGTGTGTAGTATCCTCACCAACTGCATAGGTCCGTATATAAAAACTCTGCAGTAGACATACTTGGTTCAGAGATATACTCTAGCCACTATTATGTGTACATAATGTAGTCATATAGTTACTTGGATACTCACTATAGTGTAATATTGTGTGCATATGGTTATAGTTAGTCATGATTGGTGTATCTACACCATAAATTCCGGTACGCTTTCTGGCTTGAAGGCTATTCTTGGTTTAAGGTTATATCTGTTTAGTATTTCGATAACATGTGGATACAGTATTACGTATTCCTCATCTATTGATTCCGAAAGTACAGGATGAATAGTCCTTAGTTTTCTCTTGAATTGTGTATAGTTTTCATCTTGCGTAAAACTCAGCATTACGGCTGGATAGAAATCTTCTCCAGGCTTCATACCATTGTCTAGAAGATTTTCGAGAGCTTTAATCTGGTACTCGAAGAATTTAGATGAAGCTCCAGTAAGTCTATGGAATTCCTCAGATGTTGTTCCCTTAAATGATACTCTTATAACTATCCTACTGTAGTTTGCAAGTTTTTTCGCTACCCGCTCATCGTATCCTATAATTATTCCGTTTGTCTCTAGTATAAAAATGAGTTTCATTTCTTCAACTCTATTCAATAAATAAATCAAGTGGTCTATAGATATTGTTGATTCCCCACCACTTAGTCTAACGTATTTATAGCCTCTATCCGAGGCTATATCTATGAGCTTCGTGAACACTTCTTCAGGCAACATGAAGTAGCCTTTGTCAACGCTATGGGTATAGCGCCATCCCCAACAGAATCTACATCTGAGGTTGCATCCAACAACATCACCTGTAGCTATACCTCCGTACCATTTACCTCCTCTGAATCGATAATATTTTCGTTCCTCGATATTGTTACGTGTTTGTGTAACATGTTTCTTGACTATTTCCGTTAATTCAATTGGATTGTATCCTTCCATTCACCATCATACTCTAGATAGAATATTCCCCAAAAAGATATTAAGTTTAGTGTTTATCATGTGTATGATCTCTATGACTTGCACCAAGAATCTGAAGAACGTGGTTCAGATAGGTATAGTTGTAGACGATATAGAAGACGTTGCTAGAAAATGGTGTAAGATCCTTGGTCTCGAGAAGCCAAAAATCATTGAAACAGATGATTGGAATAAGACAAAAGCAATGTATAGAGGTAAACCTGCTGGAAAAGCAAAGCTAGCTTTTATAGAACTAGATAATATTGTTATAGAATTGATAGAGCCTATAGATGGTGATAGCACTTGGAGTACATACATTAAGAACTATGGTCAAGGTGTTCATCATATAGCTTTTAAAGTAGAAAATGTTGATGAATGTATTGAGAAACTAAAAGATATTGGTGGTGATATTGAACAACTTGGTTATTTCGAAAACGGTATATACATATATATGGATACACGAAAAAGTTTAGGAACAGTTATAGAGCTTCTTAAGTTCTTCAACAACTAGAAGATTAAAGAGGAAGTATCTCTTGCCAAGTATTAGAGAGATTCTTGAGAAGGTTGCAAAAAGAGATATCGATGTAGATGAAGCTATTAAGAGATTGAAGATTTTCGAGCTAGATTATATAGATAACAAGATTAGATATGATTTAGGTAGAGAACTTAGAAGAGATATACCTGAGATTGTTTTCGCTGAGAGAAAGGATTTAGAAGAACTTGAGAAGATAATAAGGAGTGTTGTTCCGAAAACCGGTAGAATAATTATATCTAGACTTAGGAAAGAACATATAAATTATTTAAAGAATTTGCATATAGATGATCTAGAGATAGAAGTTTTTGATAGAGGAAGGATAGCTATAGCGAGAAAGAAGGATTTTGAAAGAAGGAGGCATCAATGTACTATTGGTATTCTTACTGCTGGTACAGCCGATATATCTGTAGCTGAAGAGTGTAGAGTAGTTGTAGAGGAGATGGGATGTAGAGCTATATCGATATATGATGTTGGTGTAGCGGGTCTTCATAGAGTTATAGAGGCTCTCAAGAAGGTAAAAGATGTTGATGCTGATGTGGTTATAGTTGTAGCTGGTATGGAGGGAGCTCTCCCATCGGTTGTAGCTTCACTAATAGATGTACCTGTTATAGCTGTTCCTACATCTGTAGGCTATGGTCTTGGTGGAGAAGGGATAGCTGCTCTATATTCAATGCTTCAAGCATGTCCATTGGGGCTTGCTGTAGTGAATATAGATAATGGTGTTAGTGCTGCTGTTCTTGCAGCACTAATAGGTAAACGAATTTCGTTATATAGAGAAAAATGTAAAGAAGGTTTGATGCAAATAACATGATTGTGTGAATCAATATGAAGAAGGTTGTGGTTTTAGATCCAAGCATAGCTGGAATCTCAGGCGATATGTTTTTATCAGCACTAGTATCGTTTGGTGCTAACATAGATAAAATAAAGGTTCTTGAAGATGTTGTTCCAAAATATGCTGAAGGTGTCGAAAAACTCGAGCTAGATTTTATTGATGTTGTAAAAAGGGGTATTAAGGCTAAGAGTCTCAGAATTAAGGTCAAAGAAAAGCATAGGTATAGAACAGGACGAGAAATGATAGAAATTACTAGAAACATATGTTCAAATATAGATCTTAATGATAATGCAAAAAACTTTGCTCTAAGAGCTATAGAGATACTTGTAGAAGCTGAATCATCTATTCATGGAGATATTGATCTCTACACCACACATATGCATGAACTGAGTTCTGCTGACACATTTGTTGATGTAATTGGTTCAGCAATAGCGCTTCAAACACTAGACCTCATAGAGTCTCACTTTATATCACTTCCTATAGCTATTGGAGGTGGAAGAATCCATTGTACACATGGTCTATATCCTGTACCTACACCTGCAACATTAGAGATATTGAAAAAGGTAAAGGCCAAGATAGTTGGAGGCCCTATAGAGCAGGAACTTACAACACCAACGGGTGCTGCAATAATTGCAGGCATTGTTAAAGAATTTACCGAATACATACCTTCTATTCGTATTGAATCTATAGGATATGGTGCAGGATCAAGGGATTTAAAGGATTTGCCAAACATATTGAGAATTATTGTCGGATACAACGATACCAAGTTTGATATTGAAGATCTTGCGTCTGAAGATATAGCTGTAATTGAAACTGATATAGATGATGTTTCTGGAGAAATCATAGGCCATATATTTAATAAGCTTATGGAGGTAGGTGCTAGAGATGTAGCTATAGTTCCTCTATACATGAAGAAAAATAGGCCTGGATACACTATTAGAGTTATAGCTGATTTAGATAAGGTTAGTGAAATCGCCAGAATTCTTATAGATGAGCTTGGTACTCTGGGTGTAAGGTATACAAGATACAGAAGATTTGTTGTACCCATTAGGGAGAAGAGGATAATAGACGTAGAAATTAAAGGCACTAAATATCCAGTTGTATTCAAAATTAGTAAAGATCTAAAGGGTAATGTGCTGGTTATAAAACCAGAGTACGAGAGTTTGAAGGCTATAGCTCAAGCTACAGGTCTACCATTGAGAACGATTCGTGATTTAGTTTATAGAATGATTAAAGATAGAGGTGAAGTCTATGGCATGTAGAGTAGAAGTACTATCCCTATAAAAATTATTGCCACAATTAAAGCTATCTCTTTAGCTTTAGGTCTATCAATAGATATACAAACATCTCTAGGGAATCCATACAGATAGAGTGCTTGTGCAATATCTAGAGCCAGTATAGCTGATTGAACTACCAATGGTTTCACAGCCTTGTAAACTCTTCGTCTACCTAGCTTCAGAAATACTGCGGTATATGATTCTGCATAGTTATTGAATAGCGTAGGCATAACTGCCATCACTATAGTCAATATCTTTGCTAGACTGCTTAACTTGATCATCTTCAATACACATCTGAATTCTCTAAAACTTAACCATTGAATAAGAAGAGCTATAGATATGAAGATCAATGAAACCTTGAATGCAGACAATATTAAAGAATATATTGGTGGTGGTGTAAGTCCTAAAAACATAGATATGAAGTTAACCAGAAGACCTAGAGCTATAAACATGAATGGTAGAGTGAGACTCCTCAGTGCTCTTTCTAGAATCTTCACGATATACATAAGTAACAACACTACAGTAAAACCATATACCGTAAAAACTATTCCTCTGTCTTGGAATGGCTGAAGTGTTGACACAATAGATATAGAGCTCATAGATATAGGTAGAAAGATCCTTGTGTATGTCGAAAAAACCCTACTACCTATAGGTATAAATAATTCAGCAAATCTCTTAACACTACTCATCTATACATCACCTAACAGTCTACTAGTAAATCGATTTAGAGAGCTCCACAATCTTTGATATAGTTGTGTCTCGGTATTCAAAAGACTTTAACGTGCCTTCATCAAGAATGTATGTTCTAGCATTCCTAAACAAAGGTATATAGTCCTTACTACTTAACGTAATTATTTCCGCGACATTGTCTAACTTTAGCAATAGATCAACAATATTGAAGCTATCTAGATAAGTAGAACCTGTGAAAGGTTCATCAAGAATCACTACACCATTTCTTGAAGCTATATATGATAATAGTACAGCAAGTCTTGTTTGCTGACCCCACGACAAGTTTATAGGCAGTACATCAAGATTGGTGAAACCAAATTTTTTGAGAACCTCTGTTCCTTCGTTTATACAAGTATCATTTTTAATTGTATGTCTACATATTGTCTTTACCTCCGAAATCACACTATCTTCAGTTATGAACAGGTACGGTACTTGAGGAACGTAAAGCACTTTAGCGTAAACCTTTCTAATACCTCTTACAGGCTTCAATATCCCTGCTATAATGCGTAGTAGTGTTGATTTACCGCTACCGTTACGACCATAGATTACTATATTATCTCCTCTACATAAATTAAGCTCTACTCCTTTTAACAACCAATCTGAACCTCTATCATATCTAAACCATACATCTTTTAACTCTAGTACTGGTCCTTCTCGACACGAGTTCTCATTAATACCTCTATATTTATATGTAGCTTTATCGGTATTAGTTCTATCATCTATTTTATGAAACACCATATCTCTATCTAGCTTATATAGATGCCCATTCTTTAAATTATATACATTATCAAAGAGATTTAGTAGACGTAGAAATCTATGCTCAAAAACTATTACCGTTTTTTTGAGGCTCCTCAGCGTTTTTAGAACACTCATAACCAGATCTATTCCATCAAAATCATCAAGCCACATCAGAGGTTCATCAAGAACCACTATCTTAGGATCGGTAATAAGCGCTTTAGCTATAGCTAGTCTCCTTAATTGACCTCCAGATAGATTAACTATCGGTTTCCTAGCTATTTCTTCAACTTTGAACATCTTTAATACATGATCAACTATTTCATAACTCTTACTCCCGTAGATACCTTCAGCATATGTAATCATGTCTTCTATAGGTATAGGTTCAAGAAAATGTGTATATGGATCTTGATTCACGATCTGTATACATTTCTGAAGCTCGTATAAATCCATCTGATGTACAGGTTTAGAGCATATCTCTATTCTTCCTTTTATCTCAACTCTAAAGATCTTCTCAGCTAATCCACATAGTGCTCTAGCTAGTGTTGTTTTTCCACCTCCACTTGAACCAACTATTAAAGCGCTTTCACCTTTACCTATATTAAGATTGACTCCCTTAAGTACCCAATCACTATCTCTATACTTTACCCATAGGTTATCTACGTAAACCACATGATTAAAAAATGCATTGCTTATTGAATTCACCTTGAGAGACCCGTACCAATTTTCTGTAGAGAGTATCTAAGTTTATGACGGTAGTATGTACTTCTTGACAGACTTCCATATAGCAGCTACTATAGGTATCACATAGCAGACAACTATGGCATTAAATAGAGCATTAACCGGTAGATATGTAATAGTGAATCTATACGCATCTTCGAGAGTCTTCATCCATCTAGCCCATACAAGCCAATAAGGTGCTACAATATAGTTTAAAAGTAGCATTATAAGTACACGAGATGCTAAAGCTATTGCAAACCCTATAGCGATAGTCTTGAGGCTTTCTTGCTGACCCTTAGATCTCTTGTATATGTATGCAAAAGGTAATGCTGTTAAAGCTTCTGCTATTGTCTTCATAGAAGGCCCTATAACTCTTGTGGGATCTGTGGTAAGTAGGAGTGATCCTACCCAAAATATTGTAAATCCTATTCCCCCCAACTTTAGTGAGATTAGTGACAATATTGTTAGAGGTACTCCAGCTAAATCAAATTTAAGCCAAGGCGCTAATGGAAATGGATACTGAAATATGTGTAACACTATAGCTAATGCTGAAAACACTACAATGTAAGCCATCATTGATGGTGCGAAATGAGTAGTAGAGGTTCTTAGACGTGTTTGTTCTATCCCCATTGTCCATACCCACTTTTACAGTATTGCGAATTCATTAAACTATTAAACTTTATCATTAAGTATTTTCTAATAATTTAAATCCAGGATTTGAGGCATCATCCATAGAATATATTTAAATTATTTAAATAATTTATACCTAATCATAAGGCAAACATGATTTATCTCAATTCAATCTATATAGGTCTAACTCAGGGTGAAAAGAATATTGATTAAGTAAACATCTTAATCATGATTTTGATTCACATAGATGCCTAAACGAATCTGGAGCTAAAGAATCTACTACCGTATCCATCAATTTTTTAAGCTTATTAACGGTATCTAGATCCATACTTGTGTTCCTATTCTTAACTACATATACATAGGCTTTAAGTACTTCATTAATTACACCTAAGAATTTTGGCAAATGTAGTGATATCTCATCTACCATATAGTTTAGACCTTTATCAGAGATCTTACAAACTGTCCTTCTATTCTGTTTATAACATTCAATCATACCCTCATTTCTTAATCTCATCAATATCCTATAGAAAGTACCTATCGATGGTCTCCATCTAGCACCTACGGCTTCCTCTATTCTCTTGTATATTACATATCCATGCATAACATCGCCGCTTGCTAAGATAGCTAGTATAAGGTTCTTTAGCCATGAGTATCTAGTTCTCTTGACCAAACTATCAACCTCTACGCTACATATATTCTCTATCAGAACCTTAGATAGGTATTTTAAGCTTATATTTCTGAGGAACATATTCCTCAGAAATATAAGGTATGTATATGGCTAGAACCATTTCGGGAGATAGTAGCAAATATCGTGAAGCTATTGTAAGTGGTCCAATAATAACGGTATTCTTACGTTTGGGTTTACCATTGCTTTTTGTGAGATTGGTTCAGGATATCTATGGTATTGTTGATGCTTTTTGGCTTAGCAGGTATAATCAGTTCGCTATGGCTGTTCCTAGACAAGTGTGGCCTGCTTACTCTCTTTTTTCATCTTTTGTAATGAGCTTTGCGTCTGCTAATCTTGCTATACTTTCACAGTATGTTGGTGCAAAAATGTATGATAATATAAATGATGTAGCATCTAAGATGTTAAGTGTATCTATAGCTAGTGGTAGTATATCTGGTGCATTGTTTTATTTGTCGTCTCGATACATCTTCAAAAATTTTGTAGCATCACCTAACGAAATATTAGATCATGTTCTGTTATACTCGTATATCATGAGCATAGACATGGTTTTTCTATCCCTAAATCTTACTATATCAGTACTGATCCAATCCATAGGTGACACCAAGACTTCTGCTTTTTCCCAGATGGTGGGTGCCATTACTAATGTTGTTCTAGATCCAGTGCTTATAATGGGCTATAGCTGTATACCTCCAATGGGTACAGCCGGTGCAGCTCTAGCAACAGTTTTAAGCAAGGTTGTGAGCATCGTAATTCTGATGGAAAGACTGTTTAAAAGATACTCATGGGTGAAACTAAGGATAATGTTTAGTGTTGATAAAGATTACCTAAAATTAGCTCTAAGGATAGCAACGCCATTACTGGTAATGAACATATCGAACACTATTGCTTTTAATCTTCAAAACAGGTTAATTAATACATTTGGAGTTATAGCCACTACTGCTGTCTCTGTAGGTTTTATAGTGTTCGATTTAGCTAATACAAGTTTATGGGGACTAACGGAAAGTATAGCAATTATGGTTGGTCAGAACCTTGGAGCAAATAACAGAGAACGTGCTAGAAAAATTGCGATAACTACCTCGTCATTCATATTCTTATCAGTATTTTTGACATCAATTATCATGTATTTTGTTAGAAACAGCATTATAGCAATATTTATAACAGGAGAAAATGTTCCGAAAGACACTATCGAGATGATCTACAATGAAGTTGAAAAATTTTTAACAATAACTATCTGGACTCTTGCGTTTTTTGCTTTAACGTTTTCGGCTATGTCTGTGGGTCGAGGCTCAGGGCACACACTTATACCTACAGTTGTAAACATGATTAGGCTATGGGGTATAAGGATAGGTATGGGGTATATATTAGGTGTAGTAGTAGGTCTTGCTACATTAGGTATATATATTGCCTTTGCTTTAAGTAATATAGTTGGCGGCCTCTTATCATTTTTATGGATGTATAAAGGATCTTGGAGTAAACCTATCGTTAAAAAGGAATTCAGAATCTAAGTATTAGTTACTTAGATTCTTTACTAATCAATAACCAACTAAAGGTAACTCCAAAAACCCTTAGATTACGCTTGATTTTTGAATAAACTTGATTAAATTATAGATGGATCTGATCCTCATCCCCATTGTACAATATCGTATATCGATACACGATAAAATCTAACGGTCATGAACACTAAGATACTGTAAACAGTTATACATGATTCAATCAGTAAAGGTAAATGATCATTGTTCATTGTATTTCTATATGCTGAGCAACTTAAATAGATATCTATGTAGAGTTTACTAAGTGGTGAAAACATGTCAAGTTTGAGTAGTATCGAAATAGATGCTGATATTGTTGCTAAAATTACTGTGGCTGCAAAAAGACTTGGTGTTGACTCAAAAAGTTTAGTAAACAGTATTCTTAGCGATTGGTTGAAAAATAACAGGAAATTGGTTATAACTACAGACGAAATTCTATATGAGTATGAAAAATCGCTTAAAGGATATTCAGAAAGCACGAAGAAAACAAAGCTAAAGACTATTAAAAGCTTCCTAGAATGGTGTGAAACAAATGGGGTAGAGCCTGACGAAGAACCGCTTGAGAAATATTTATGCACCATTAATTCATATTATAGCAAATCATATATATCACATGCAAAATCGGCTTTAAAGGATTTCGTAGAGTGGTATAGAGCAGAACTAAGCTAATGTAATTATTTTTAACTATTACTAATTTATGAATCTATGGTCTAGAAACAATATCGAAAATCATTCATATACATTATGTAAAGCAGTTACTTTAGAGCAATAAAGCATTTGTACATCAATATAGACAGAAATGAGAATTTTAACGACTAAGTACGATTTATGTAGAACTCGTCAATTCTTCACTAAATCTGGATACATAGCATCAATTCAATTGTAGTAACCAATTTGTATCTTGATCCAAAGCCTCAATATTACGAATAGATAACGATATAGTTAAGGTTACATGAATTATGAGAATATAATATGTAGTGCTAGAGACTAGTTACAATAAGCTTAACCTTAAAGTTAAGTTTATAGATTACTATGACCAGTATGTGTTAATGAGGTTAAGATTTGAATATCATTAGAGTAGGACAATCAATGCCACAGTAGTATTGTAGGGGTATCATTAACCCTTGGTAATGTTTAATTGGGGTTTATAGATGCGAAAGTATACATCAAGATTTTATCTAAACATGATCTTGTTGCTCGATGATAAGCCATACACAATTTCTGTGCATAGTTATGGACTACGTTAATTATAGTTTTAACTATTAAGCAGTTAAAAATTGTACTGTATTATATATCTCTATATGCATATCTATAATTATTGATATATCTGGTAGGTGGGTTTCATGAAGATGTTGATGACTCTAGCTTTCTTCTAGTACTTCTATACACATACTTGGGCATTTATCTTCAAGTTCTTCGCAAACTTTTTCACAGGCATCATTACTGCATATACTGCAGTCAATAATATCATCACATATATTGTAACATTGTTTCTCTAAAGCTATATTGGATCACCGAGTGATTTTATATGACTTACATTTAAAAGTTTAGTTAACCTCAATAAAGTGTAATGCATGCTACATCGATATTGTAGACATCGTTACTAACATTTTCGGTACTCCTACATTTCTTGTTTATTGATGCTAAAGAGTGATAGGTATAGGTGCTTGATGTTCCTCTATTGAGAGATATTTGTGCAGAACATATTCGCTATCGATTATTCTAAAGCCTATAGATATGAGTGTTTTTAGTAATGATGATTTTGTAGAATCTACAGGAATAACTATGGATACTTCAGAATTTTCGTCCATATGTAGCTTTATAGCATTTATGAGTATCTTTAATGATTCTGATGGTTTATAGTAAGATATAGCTAGTCTCTCAACAGTGATTTTGTTGCCTTCTACTGATATTTGAGCTACACCTACAAATCTTTTACCGTTATATACAGCTATATTTATTGCCTCTTCTTTACTCATTCTATAGATGGCTTCATCTACATCCCATGTGAAGTTGCTCCATAGCGCCGTATCTAGGAGTTTAATCTTAGGGAAAGAGCTTTTCTTAACACTATCCACCTTAATTGATATCTTGTCTAGGTTTTCTGTATGAACATCTATATCGCTAGATCGAGCTTCAAGAATAAAGATTACGTTGGATATCCTGTACCCATTTTTGATGTATATACCTAGCGCTTTATTGTTATGGTTTTTAACTGTTAGATATACCTTTTCAACTCCTTCTCTAGACAAGATATCCTCTATGTAGCTCAATAGACAGCTACCTATCCCCTTACCTCTGTACTTAGTGTCTACGGCAAGAGCATCGATATACGCATTATTTCTTTTTTTGTAGACTATGGCGAATCCAACAACTTTTTCATCAACTATAGCTACATAGATTCGTGCTCTTCTACTTCTTTTCCTTATTATACTCTCTATCCATTCCTTACTTTCTTTATCTAAATACTCAATACTATCATTATATATCCTAAAGACGTCGTCAGATTCAGAAGGTTTGGCTTTCCTGAAGATTATGTCTAAACATCTACTAGATAAATCATCTTCTTCAGATTCAGAGCTCTCCATAGATTCCACAGTCGGTAATCATGATATAGTTTTTCGTAAAGGTTAAAAAAGTTTTTGCAGTTAAAGCTACGGTATCTTTTTATATGATCCTAAGATCTTAACTGATGTAGTTCTAGCAATGAACTCCTCTAATGCGTCTCTAATCTTGCTATCTTCGATTGATCCATTAAAGTCCATAAAGAACATGTATTCCCATGGTCTATTCTTTATCGGTCTAGATTCTATCTTCGTTAGATTTATACCTCTTATAGCGAAGGGCTCTAAAGCTTTGTAGAGTGCTCCAGGAACATCTCTTAAAGTAAATATTACTGAGGTTTTCACATCAACACCTTTATCAAGTGGTTTATTGCCTATGGCAATAAATCTCGTGTAGTTTTCTTTATGATCCTCTATCCCTCTAACCAGGATCTCGCCACCATAAATCCGGGCTGCTAGTTCTGAACCTATAGCAGCTACATTCTCTCTTTCAACACACTCTTTAACAGCTTCAGCTGTACTCGATCTGGTCTCTATCTTTACATTCTTAAGCTTTGTGTAAATAAAGTTCCTGCACTGAGCTAAGGCCATAGGATGGCTTAAAACTATCTTTATATCCTCTAGTCTGGTTCCAGGTTTAACTATAAAATTGTGGCTTATTCTCACCTCAGTTTCTCCACATATTTTAACCGATGATTGTGCAAGCATATCGAGAGTCTCTCCAACACTTCCTTCAAGAGAATTCTCTAGAGGTACAACACCGTATTCCACTTCTCTATTTTCTACAGCTCTAAATATATCGTATATAGATGGATAAGCTGTGAGTAAGGCTCCTTGATCATTAAACATTTTAAGAGTTGCTTCTTCAGTAAAGCTTCCTCTAGGGCCTAGAAAACCCACAGTTAAAGGCTTTATTGATTCTATTGCTATTCCATCTATATAGCTAAATATATGCAGAAGCATATCACGTGAGATACCATACTTTTCTGCAAGTGATTCCACTGTATCCTTTCTTCTGGAAGTGAGTACATATTTCAAACGGTTATAATCAAACTGCTTAAGAACCTCTATACGTTTTAGTATGAGCTCTACAATTTCTGTGTCGATACGCATTAACTCCTTTTCATAGACTTTTCCGTTGCTCATGTTCATATAACCCATGGACTTTTGGATCTTCTTAATCTAGTTTAACATGCGTTATACTACTTACCCTATCTAGCTCCAGAATATAAATATGAACCTAGATTTCTAACACTTTTAACACGTTATGCAAATAACTACACTAATTATACCTCAATATATCTTTAGATATTAATAAACCAAAGCATTGAATACTATATCTAAGGGTTACTCATCTCGTGACAGCAGTCCTCTACATCTTTGCTATTAGCTGTGCCAATACATGTGATGCTCACTATGATATCTGATCTAAAATATCACTATAGACTCATTTCTATTACTAGACTCTATATTCTGTTATTTCATACACCTTGATAATTTTTCGAGTAGCCATAGATGTTCCAATACCTATAAATTAAATGTTGTTCGAACTACTCATATTCCTATCAGCATAAAGTACTTCATTAATTATGAAATACAGTAAAGATTAGGTTTCAAGTATTCTAAATAAACTATGTTTAAACAATTATGTATATTATCTATGAACTTAAGTATGTTTATGCAGAATATCTATTTATAAAACCTGTGTTAAACAGTATAACGTAGGACTGAAGTATGGCTACTAGAAACTGTAATGAATTCACGCTTATAACTGGAAGAACACGATTTCAGGCAATATCCATGGAAAGTAGCGGAAAATTTGATAAAGAATATGAGAAATCTGTTGCTGTAGCATATATGAATCCCACCGACATAGATGGGTTAAAGTTGAACCACATAGTTAGGATTACTTCAAACGATAGAAGTATTATACTTCCAGTTAAAGAAGATCCCTCTCTACCTAATAGAGTTATATTCATTCCTATAGGTCCATGGAGTAATTTCCTGATATCCTCTAAATCAATAATAGGTATGCCTAACTACAAATCTGTAAAGGTATGTGTAGAGAGGGTGAATCGTGACGAACCTTTACCACGTTTAGAGGATCTTTTTGCCGATATAGGTAGACCTTTTATTACATTCACTGGTAGAGACCTAGTGCAACAGCATGAGATCTGCAATAATGATGTTAAGTTAGCTACTTGTATTTTTTGTGGAGCTGTTTGTAGTAATATTATTGTAAAAGTGTGTGGTAATACTGTTCTTGAGGTTCTAGATGGATGCTCTATTTCGGTTTCAAAGTTTATTAATAGACATAGAAATAGAGTATTGAGACCCTTAATAATGACACCAAATAGTTTCGAATTCAAAGAAGTACCGTTACCTATAGCCATAGATAAAGCTGCAGATATTCTACTTAATTCAAAACACCCACTTATCTATGGACTCTCAAGTACTTCAAATGAAGCTATAGAGATAGCTATAGAGATAGCTAAGATTCTTAAGGGTGCTATAGATTCAACAGCATCAATATGCCACGGACCAACATTATTAGGTTTAGATGGAGCTACTATAAAGAGTTTCAAATTAGATATGTTAAGTGATATAGATACTGTCATTATATGGGGAGCTAATCCTGCTGAAGCTCACCCAAAACTCATGTATATCATTAAGAGGTATGTAAAGAGTATTGCTGTTGTAGATGTAAGAGAAAGCGAGACTATGAAGATGGCTGATATTGGATTGATTATAGAGCCTGGTAAAGATCTAGAGCTCATACGAGCCATAAGGTCTATGATCAAGGGATATAGAGGTGGGATGGAATCCGTGAACATAGGTACCGATATCATTGAAAGATTTATAAAAACTTTGCTTAACTCCAGAAAAGGAGTCATCTTTACTGGTTTAGGTCTATCTATGGGTAGAGCAAAATTCATGAACATAGTGGAGCTTGTAGAACTAGTTAAAGAGCTGAATAATTATGGTGAATGGTATCTACAGCCTTTACGAGGACACTTTAATGTAACAGGCACCAATATTCTCTTGAAGAAATTTACTGGATATCCATTTGCAGTTGATTTCTATAGCGATTCACCTATTATGGCACCTGGAGTAACTACAGCCATAGATTTGCTAAAGAATCGTGAAGTAGATTCCGTAGTTGTAATTGCCAGTGATCCTGTTGCTCATATGCCTAATGAATGTGTCAGAATTCTAGCTGAATTATCCCTCATAGTTATAGATAGTAGATGGTCTCTAACAGCATCGCTAGCCGACGTAGTTATACCTACATGTTTAACAGGTATAGAATGTAGGGGAAGTATATATAGAATGGATTACGAGATAATAGAGGTTGATAAAATTGTTGAACCTCCAGAATCTGTATTATGTGATACAGATGTACTTAGAATGCTTCTTGACCGCATAAAGAAAGGTTTGAGTTATGATTGAAGTGGTTTTTAGGCTTCTCCAAAAACCTAGAGCACCAATAGACATAAGTAGTATTTCTCCCTCAATTATCGCTGGATATACAATAAATGAAGTGGGATCTATAGCTATAAGATACGGTAATAGGGTTTTGAAAGCCAAAGATCTTTTCGAAATAGATTGCTATAACCATATTCCAGGGGATCCAAAATTAATAAAAATCATCTTTACGGGCATGGGTACAGAAAAACTATGGTTTGTAGGTAAGGATATGGAAGAAGGAATTATAGAAGTACATGGCAATGTAGGACCTTTTGCGGGATATGAAATGAAGGGAGGATGCCTGATAGTAAGAGGATGTGCTAGAGAATGTTTGGGTGTATCTATGGAGAATGGAATTATAGAAGTACATGGTGAGGCAGGTAGTTTTGTAGGTGCTAAACCATTCTTTAGCAACTCTACTGGTATGAGGGGAGGAAGAATTGTTATTCGTGGCAATGCTCAACATTATGTAGGCTTCTGTATGCGAGGAGGATATGTGGAGATTTTTGGAGATGTTGGAGACTTCTTAGGAACTAAAATGAGCGGAGGCACTATAGTTGTTCACGGATCTAGTGGTGCATATCCAGGTTTAGAGATGATTAATGGTCTTATAATTATATGTAAAGGTGTTGAGGATATGGATACAGGGTTTGAAGCTCTAGAAATTCAAGATTATATCCAAAAACCATACAGTCATAGTTTTAGAGCATTTGTTGGAGATAGACTAGCTAATGGATTTGGTTTAATACTTTTATTGAATGGATGTAAGTGATTCTTAGGATACTTTAGGTGGTACTGATTATCTACTGGTACTCCATCCAATTATTTCTAAAATTTTTCGGTAATTTAGCATAGGTCTACCATAAGCAAGGGTATAATATATTACAGGTATTCTTAGTTTCTCGAGATAGGGCTTTAGTTTTTCATCAGCAATAACTATAATGTTTTTGTTTATTTTTGAAACCTCGTTTAATTTATAGATTTTTTTCTCAATGTATTCTTTTCTCCAATAGCCAACAATCTCTACGTAGAACGTTCTACTATCTATAGATATTTTAAAGTCGGGTATATACACTAGATCTCCCAATGCTATTGGTTCTTCTTCTCTAACTATATCTATACCTAGCGAACGAAGTACATTATATATAGATTCCTCTACAGAACTATCAAAAATTTCCTTTAAAGAATATTCTCGATCTATTGAACCTATCAATGGTTTAAATTTGTTGGACATGACTATCATTTTTGATGGGGCTCTCGATCTATAGATATATGTGTATATAGACCATCTACTCGATCTAGATAATAGAGGCAGTATATTTGTAATCAATAAAGTTATTCTAGAACCATATGATGATAGAGATCTCTTAAACAATGCTCTAGGACCTTCTATAGTGATTTTTAGTAAATCGTTGCTGTACCTCATATTGTATACAATTCCATGGAGTTTTGATGTTCTTCCAACAACTTTAGCTATTAGACCTATGGATTTCTCATACCTATAGATGTCGATAAACATTCTATATGAGTTGACAAATATTGTATCCAATGTCTCTAGATTGAATACTTTAACTACATCCTCTATAGATACTTCTCTAACCTTTTTAAGCACTGCTTCATCTACTTCATCAATCCACAGAATTGTGTCTAGACATTCTTTAGAATCAATCCCCAATAGACTCTTTATTTTCTCAAGAGCCTCATCTCTGATATTTGATGGTACAAAACCTCCATAAAGCTTATTAACAAGCTGGAAAGCTCTAGCCCTTAAATTCTTTGGATCTAGGTTCCGTAGATTTTCATTTACAGGTTTATAGAAGTGTCCCATAATCTTTATTAGAGCTTTGTAGAGTTTATCGTCACCAACAATAATCTTAAGCTCTTCCCAATCTATATCACCATATCTTTTCCCTACATTATCTTCATAAAACTCTATTACATCTTTAATTAAATCTCTATCTCTATCAACACCTAGATAGTATGGATAACACACATTACGTTTATGTATAAGTTTGAGGTTTTGTCTACCGTAGGTCATCTAGCTTCATCTTCATTAAATATCTCGAATTTTCTTCTTCTTTTCGCTAGTGATGGTTCATCTGTCCTCTTAGTTATTATCTCGATAAGTACAGCTTCTCTATCTTTAGGTCTAAGTATTCTTCCAAGTCGCTGAATATACTCTCTATAAGAACCTGTACCACTCACAACTATAGCCACAGATGCATCAGGCACGTCAACACCTTCGTCTAGAGCCATGGCGGTTGCTAGTATCCTTATCTCTCCACGTCTAAACATATCCAGATACTTTTTTCTCTCGTCTTCAGGAGTATCATGAAGTATTCTGGGTATAAGAAATAGTCTCGATATCTTTCTGACTATATCTGTGTATCTAGAGAATACCAGTATCTTTTCATCTCTATATTTACTAAGAAGCTCTTCAACAACTCTGATCTTTTTATCTGTTGATAGAGCTATTCTCCTAGCCCTATGTTTGGCTCTTAAAGCTTCTCTAGCCTCAGGATCCCTACCAACCATTCTAAGAACCCTCTGGAACCTCTTTTTAGGATCCCTGACGTTAGGTAACTTCTTTTTACAGAAATCCAGATACATCTTTATATATTTCTTATACATTTCTAATTCTTCTCTAGATAATTCTACATAAATTTTCTCCTCTCGATGACTAGCCAAATATCCTCTAGATTGTAGAACATCCTTCTCTATGAAGTAGACTATAGGCCCTATGATATGTTCATAATATCTGTGAAGCCCATCAGATCTGAAAGGCGTAGCTGTTAATCCTAATCTACATGGTGCTGTACTCATAGTGAGTGCGTTTCTATATGATTGAGAAACTGAATGATGACATTCATCGAGAACAATAAGTCCAAATATGTTGAAGTATTTATGGAGATTTATTGAAGCTGAATCGTAAGTCATAACAGTTATATCTCCTATATCTCTACTACCTCCACCATAGATGGCTATAATATCTCTAGGTATCCCCAAAAACTTAGCAATATTATCTCTCCATTGATGGAGTAGATCTATCGTTGGAACAAGTACGAGCGTCTTCATTTTAAGATCTTCAACAGCTTTTAAAGCAATATGTGTCTTGCCTGCAGCAACAGGTAGGGCTACAATACCTCTGCAATTATTTTCTCGCCATTTTCTATATGCTTCTTCTTGATAATCTCTTAGAGCCACCTTTAGTTTGAGTTCTATGCCTAGACTGTAGTCTATGGTGAACGATGTTCTACATCTGTACCCCTTCATATATGCTACGTCTAGAACTATATTCAGATCCTTGGGCAAACTTCGCCATAATCCTTTTTCTTCATCGTAATACACTAGGTTCTTTGCCTTAAGCGTATCGATAAAACTGGTGTCATGTGCATACAATATTAATCCAAGTTCATCAAAATCTATGTATACATCGATATTGTCTCTAGCTATTTCTCTAATAACTCTCTGAACATCTTCAGGAACATATACATTAAGATCTTCTAGAAGCTTAAGAGCTCTTTCTATACCGTATTTAGCAACTTTAATAGGATTTAATCTATATAGAGGTATAACACTTTCGTGAATCTTATCAGCAATAGCATTAAGCATATCTATTTCAAGTATCGATGGTGAATCATGATTTTTGATTCTAAACAGCAGCACGATATACAACCTTGTGTATCATCTTAATCAATATTTAAGTGCGTAGATCTCTAACCAAGATAATAAAGTCTTCGAGTAATGATTTATGATACGATGAACGAATCGCTAAAGTCAGCAGTACATGATTATGATTGTGCTCAAACTATTTTGAAAATAGAGCACTCATTTAATTTACTTAACCTCTAGCCCTCTTAGTCTTTTTATCCAATCACTTGATACGGTTTCAGTAAATCCTTTAATCAGTTTAACTGCATTAACTATATCGTTTAGATCTGCTACCTCAACTGATGAATGTAGATATCTTGTAGGTATCGATACAGCTCCTGTGGGTACTCCTTCTCTGTTTAACTGAATAGCAGATGCATCTGTTGTTCCTCCTGCTAGAATCTCCAATTGGTAAGGTATGTTGAGCATATTTGCTACCTCTATAAGTTTATCTACTATTTCTTTGTGAACTATTATACCTGAGGCATTTCTACCATCAGCAACTTTTATAGCAGGTCCTTTTCCTAGAGCAGTACACCATTCATTTGGGGAAACCCCAGGAATATCGTTCGCAATTGTTGTATCTATAGCTAAAGCTACATGGGGATCTATAGCAAAAGCGGCTGTTCGGGCACCCTTCAAACCAACTTCTTCTTGAACCGTTAGTGCGAGATATACATCAACGTTACTGTTCTCCATAGACTGGAAGGCTTTAATTGCTACAACTACACCCAATCTATCATCAAAAGCTTTACCCGTTATACGGTTGCTACCTATCTTAATAACGTCTCTATCAAGCACTACTATATCACCTATATCGATACCCATATTCTTTACTTCATCTCTAGAAGATGCGCCAACATCGACGAACAGCTCTCTAATCTCTGGTATCTGTCTAATTTCTTCCGGTTTAATGGCATGAGGAGGCTTCAGTCCTACAACGCCTCTGTACATTTTTCCATCCTTAGTTTTAACAATAACCCTCTGGAAAACTAGCGCCCTTTCTGACACACCACCTACAGGTTGAACACGCAGAAATCCACTATCTTCTACATGTGTTACAAACATTCCGATCTCATCCATGTGCGCAGCTACCATAAGTTTCGAATCCCCCGGCTTACCCTTTTTAACAGCAATTACGTTACCTATAGAGTCTATCCAAATCTTGTCTGCAAAATCTTTAACCATATCAATAACTACTCTTCTTATATCGTGTTCGCGTCCTGAGGGTCCCACGGCTTCACTTAAAATCTTTAAATAGCTGAATATTTCATCATAAGGTATAGACATGCAAAGTACCTCTACATATATTAAACGACAATAACTCTTTATCACAAAATAAATTTACAAGAAGATTCTTTTCGATATTTTTTACATATCTAAGCATAAAGGGTTGTTTTCTATTGATTCAAATAATACATATGAGTTAGATCCCAGTATCTAAAGCATTTAGATAATATTAAGATGCGTATAGCGGTGATAATCTCAGGCAAAGTAATTACAGTATATTGAGTTCTTTGAGAAACCTCTTTGCTCCTCCTATAGTGAACCCTATGTCGCTTGATATAGCTATGAAGTTAAAACCCATATCTATTTTCTCTAGAGCATCTTCTACGCTAAACGTATGTATACCTGCTATCTTATTGTATCGCTTAGCTGTTTCAGCTATTCTCTTTATAGTCTCTATATATTTAGTGCTGGAGAATTCACCAAATATTCCTAGTTGTGCAGAGAGATCATATGGTCCAACGAAAACACCGTGAATGCCTTCTAGTGAAACTACCTGCTCAAGATTGTTTATGGCATTAAGCGTTTCTATCTGTACTATAACGATTATTTCGCTATTAGCCTTTCTAAAGTACTCCCTAACATCCTCAAGTCCATACATAATACATCTTCTGGGACCTACCCCTCTAACACCTTCAGGAGGATATTTAACAGATCTTATAGCTAGTTCTGCTTCTTCTTTAGAACCTATTTGCGGAAAGAGAACACCTTTAGAGCCTATGTCTAGAACTCGTTTAACTATAACGAAATCGTTCCACGGAACTCTCACTATAGGAACAATATGGTTTCTCTTTATGGCCATTAAAAGAAACTCGACATCTCTAACATCTAGAGGTGCATGCTCCATATCAAAGACAAACCAATCAAAAGGTAGTAATGAAAGGGCTTCAACAATTTCCGGATAAGCTATGGTGATCCATGTACCAAAAACTGTTTTTCCTTTCGATATCTTATTTAACAATATATTGCTCATCAGATCGCCTCTAAAATACAATACGACTATATAGAATTTGATTAGAGACACTAATAAGGTGGTGAGCCACCTATGTACCGAATAGTTGATAAAACTAGTCTACTTCTTGAACAAGTTATTAACCTCCTAGATTCACTAATACGCTCTAAATTATATTTTTATAGAGCTTCATAATATCTGAATTCTACAACGATACCTTACAACATTGAGATTCTGATATTCTACTAAACTTCTTAGTCTGTTTTCTAAAAAGTATTGGTACGATATCAACAAAAAATTAGGCCTTGATATCTACTTGCTCCCCATGATCACTAAAACATTGTGTACCTTATTATCGTTAAATATCGGAATCTTATTTCCTTCTATTGGTTTACCATCAACATATACCTGTTTTATTCCACGATTCACATGTTCTTCGTTTTTAACCTCTATTACGTACGTAGCCCCTCTAAATTTTCTTACCATTTTGAAGTAACTCCAATTCCTCGGTATACATGGATCTATTATAAGACCATCATATGTTGGTCTTACACCTAATATCCACTGTGTTAAAGCTACAAACATCCACGAGGCTGTTCCTGTGAGCCACGAGTTTCTAGCCATACCGAAATACTTTGATGCTGGTCCTGCTATTGTTTGTGCATAAACATATGGTTCTGCTTTATGTATATGAGCTATAGAGTGTCTTGCTGATGGATTCAATCTTTTGTAGTAATCTAATGCATTATCTCCTCGACCAGCAATAGCTTCAGCTATAATTATCCATGAATTAGGATGACAGAATATGCTTGCATTTTCTTTATGTCCTGGTGGATAACTAGAAATTTCACCTAGATTCACATAGTATTTTGTGTATGGAGGCCAATGAAGTATTATGCCGTGAAGTGTTGCTAGATACATCTTTACTGAATCCAAAGCTTTTATAGCTTTACCATCATCTAACCCTATACCAGCCATAATACACATTCCTTGAGGTTCAATGAATATCTTACCTTCCTCACAATCTTTGGTCCCTACTTTGTTACCAAACGCATCATATGCTCTTAAGAACCATTCACCATCCCATCCATGTTCAAGAACTCTACTAGCCATATCTTGCGCTAGTTTACGGAAGTATGCTGCATCATCTTTACGACCTATGTGTTCAGCTATTTCTGCAAGTTCTTTAGCTGCTAAAACAAATTGACATGCTATGAAGACTGATTCAGCTGTCTTTCCATCAGTTCTATCTGGTGCTGTCTGGAAAGATTCATCAGGGTTCATTGATAGTACGTTAAAGTTTAGACAGTCATTCCAATCAGCATGACCTATTAGTGGTAATTTGTGTGGTCCTAGATTATTCACAATGTATTCTATAGATTTTTTGAGATGATCGTATAGAGATGTTTCTGTTCCAGGAGTACTATCGTATGGAACCATTTCGTATAGTATTGAATAGTCGCCTGTTTCCTTGATATATGCAGCTGTAGAGATTATGAGCCATAGAGGGTCGTCATTGAATCCCCCACCAATTTCTTTGTTGCCTCTCTTCGTTATTGGTTGGTACTGATGATATGTACTTCCATCTGGCAATTGTATTGATGCTAGATCAAGTATTCTTTGGCGAACTCTTTCAGGAAACATATGGATTGCTCCAAGTACGTCTTGGTTAGAGTCTCTAAACCCTATTCCCCTAGCTATACCGGATTCATAATATGAAGCACTTCTAGCTAAATTGAATGTTACAAATATTTGATACTGATTCCATATATTAATGATTCGGTTAACGTCTTCATCAGGTGTCTCAACTTGTATTATTGATAATAAGTTGTCCCAGTACCTCTTAAGTTCTTGGAAAGCTTCATCAAGTTTACTGGGATTCATATATTCTTTAAGTAATTCTTTAACATGCTTCTTGTTTATAACGTTAGGAGCTTCGAATTTCTCTTCTAAAGGATTTTCTGAGTAACCTAGTATGAAGATTACTTCACGTTCTTCTCCAGGCTTAAGACTCAACTTGATGTGATGTGAACCTATAACAGAACCTCCATATGCTACAGAATTTCTTGAGACTCCTTCTTCAACAACTATAGGGTTCTCTAGACCTCTATACACACCTATGAATTCTTCTCTTACTGTATCGAAACCAACTATGGGTTCTGAACATGCAAAGAAGGCGAAATGGTTTCTTCTTTCTCTATACCCAGTCTTATGATATATTACGCTATCTTCAACCTCGACTTCTCCTATATTGAGATTTCTCTGGAAGTTTGTCATATCGTCTAGAGCATCCCAGAAACAGAACTCTGTATATGAGAATATATCTAGATTTGATGCCCTATCTCTTTCGTTCTTTATCTTCAATCTCCAAACCTCAAATGTCTGGCCTAGCGGAACAAAATATGTTATCTCTGTTGCTATACCCTTGTACTTTGACTTTATCTTTGTGTATCCTAGACCATGTCTACATTCATAGAAGTCGAGAAGTTTCTTTATGGGTTGCCATGTAGGAGACCAGTACTCACTTGTTTCAGAATCCCTTATGTATATATACCTACCTGGTTGATCTGCCGGAATTCCGTGATACCTATAGCGTGTGATACGTCTATACCTAGGATCTCTATAGAAACTATAACCTCCAGCTGTATTTGAGATTAATCCGAAGTATTCTTCCTGACCTATGTAGTTTATCCATGGTGTAGGGGTATCGGGTCTTGCTATCACATACTCACGTGATTTATCATCAAAATACCCATACATAGATCTTAGCCTCTATACAACTATCTATATTTTAGCGATATCGTGTCCTATTAGCACACTATACAGTATAAAAGTTTAACTAAGGAAACCAGTAAATTATGTCTATCTTCCAAATACCTCTAGTTATCATTAATCAATTAATTATCTTTGTTTGGACTAGTCTAGATAACTGTTCTCTAGAACTTCATGATCTAGGCTATGATTATCTCTGTGACATCTAAGTAAGGTTATATAGTGTGGTTAGTATTAACATTCAACTCTATACCAATGTTTATCAAAACACACATCTTTTTCAATAGTAATTAATGCTCTGAACCTTATGTCTCTAGAGGATGCACCTACCCTAATCTCGTATTCTCCTCTCTCGATAACCCATTTATTTCCATCATAACCTGCTAGATACTTTATTGGTACCTTTATCTCAACCTCTTCTTCTTCTCCTGGTTTCAATGGTTTCGTTTTATAGAATCCTTTAAGTTCTTGGTACGGCTTGTCTATTTTACCTCTAGGTGCTCTAACGTATAGTTGTGCAACTTCTTTACCTACAGCATTTCCAATATTTTTGACCCTAAGCTTTGCCGCAATACTGTCACCATCCATATATACTTTAAGATCTCTGAATTCAAATAATGTGTAGCTAAGACCATATCCAAATTCGTACGCAGGCTCTATACCAAACGTGTCGTAGTATCTGTAGCCAACATATATACCCTCCTCATATACTATCTTCTTTGGGTTTTCCTTAGGTTCTCCAGGAAATGTCTTTATTGCTGGAATTTCCGATAAATGTTTGGGCCACGTAATTGACAGTTTTCCGCTTGGTGAAACCCTACCTAGTATAATGTCTGCAACAGCTCTACCAATTTCTTGCCCCGATAACCATACAACAAGTATAGCGTCTACGAGATCTCTCCAGCTTATGATCTCTATAGGACTAGGTATATTGAGTATTACAACAACCTTTTTGCCGTAGCTATGGAATTTCTCAGAGACCTTCTGTATCAATCTATACTCGTCATCTCTCAGATAGAAATCTCCTTTTACAGCCTTCCTATCGTATCCTTCACTAGAGATTCTTGAGATAGTTATTAAAGCTATATCACTTTCTTTCGCAATACGATCTAAAGTTTCTTCGTCAATAAAGTCTTCCGAGATAGTTAGAGCCATAAGGCGTGATAATATGCTTTCAGTGAATTCTATAACTAGCCATGAAATTAGACGTGTATCACCTTCCTTGAACACGTATTCTCTCATGTTTCTGTACCAGGTTACCGCGTCTTGATCGAACCAGAGTGGCACCATAGTTTCTCTATAGATTTTATCTAGTTCGTTGTTTATCTTGATCCCTCTCTCCTTAAGCCCATCCACTATAGATACAACATATCTTGGGTATGTGTTTCCGCTACCCAGACCACCCTTAATGGATAGGTAAGAGCCTTTACCGAATACTGCTACAGTTTTTTCTTGAGATATCGGTAGAGCTCCATTGTTCTTTAGAAGTACTGCTCCCTCTGCAGCAGCTTCATAAGCTACTTTAGCATTTTCTTCGAGATTAGGATTGCTGGATGGTTTATACCCCTTCCATTTTAGAGATTTTGATATAAGCTCTAAAACCCTTCTAGCTCTAGCATTTATTGTTTCTTCATCTAACTCTCCTTTTCTATACGCTTCTAAAAGTATTTGAACAACTCTATCATCGCCAGGCATAATCAAATCTATACCGGCTTTGATTTGTTCAACAGGATTATTGCCTGCCCACCAATCAGTCATTACCAATCCATCGTATCTCCAATCATTTCTAAGCACGTTAGTTAAAAGCCATTCGTTTTGTGTACAATACTTTCCATAGATCTTGTTGTAGGCCGCCATAACTGCCCATGGCTTAGAAAGCTCGATGGCTATTTCAAAAGCTCTTAGATATATCTCTCTAAGCGCTCTTTCAGAAACTACTACATCTATATTCATACGGCCTGTTTCTTGTTCATTAGCTATAAAATGTTTTAATGTTGCTCCCACACCTTCGGATTGAACACCCTTGACATAAGATGCAGCTAATATAGCTGTAAGCAGTGGATCTTCAGAAAAGTACTCAAAGTTTCTTCCACATAGAGGTACTCTATGTATATTTATACCTGGTGCGAGTAGAGCATCAATACCGTATTCTCTAGCTTCAGCACCTATGGCTTTACCGACTTTCTCTACAATTTCTGGATTCCATGTAGATGCTAAAGCTATCTCGTTAGGGAAAGCTGTTGTATAGTATGTAGATTTATCTCCAAACCTAATTGGATGTATTCTAATACCTGCTGGTCCATCGCTAAGAGCTATCGAAGGTATGCCTAAACGATCAATAGCTCTAGTTTCTCCAGCTACTCCAGGAATTTTTGTTGTAAAAAAGCCTGCACCAACAATAAGTCTGATCTTTTCTTCAATACCTAGTTCCTTCAATAACTTATCTATATCCATATATCTTCACAACTTTTGGATGAAGAAAAAGCAAAAATAAAAGATTTCTGATTATGAATAAGAAGAAGCTCTACATAATTATTGTAGCGAAATCTATTCTATAGTCTAACCTCTACAAACCTTTCATAGCTAATTCTTCACCAATACCTTGATTCTCTCTAGAATCGTCATGAATAACGATCTAGATAGCATGGTTATGTACATCAAGATCTCGAAGACTTTCGTAACCTCTTTGACGATCTTCTCCTTGACTTCTTTTGAAATAATGCTCCACATATATGATGGACTACAGATGTATATAGGTAGCATTGCATAGAACTTTACTAAAGATTGAAGCTCTTGATATTAATTCAAATCTATATCATACTGTAACCGGTAACTTAAATGTTATCTACACGGAATACTCTATCTATATCAATATTAAAGCTGCTAAGGATCCTATAACTGTTGCTACAGCTAAAAATGGGGTGTCTCCAAATGCTATCATTATCCCACCTATTAATGATCCTAAAATAGATCCCATTTCTCTTGATATGAAGTAGTTTGCTGTTGAAAATCCTGCTGAAACTTCTATAAACATATTGTATAGAGTTATATCTATTAACATATAGAGTAGTGATGAAAGTACTATGTATGTTGTTAATGACACTAAATCTTTGATTACCGATAGCCCCAATATGAGAACACATGTTCTTATTGCAATCAACGGTATAGCGAAACCTCGTCTATTTGTTGAAAGATCTTTAAGTATTGCTATTGTTATAGCGGAGAGCACTGCTGCAATTCCGTACGCCATCCACATATTGCTCAAAACAATATAATTTCTCAGAATAATGGGTAATACAGTGAACACATAGTCTCCTAGAGCTGTAGTCATAGTTGTAGAGATGAGTATTTTGTAAGGCGGAATCGTGTTCCATTTATCCCAAGAATATGTGAATATGTGTTGGACTAGATTTGGTTTATCGAGGAATAGGATAGATGATGATGCTTTAATATACATTCCTAGCTCATCTAGACTTCTACTCAATCTATAGATTTTTCTCGCAAGTGTTAGAGATATAGATGGGGTTAGAATAAGCGATATTACCGCAAGTGTTAGAGATATCCAAAACAGGTTGTGTATGGATAGTACTCCTTCAAATGACATCACAATAAGAACAACGCCTCTAGCAAGACTACTCAAACATCTTTGGAGTATTGATGATGTTTGCCATAAATCGCTATCGATGTTTTCAAGCATTGTTACAGAAATAGCTAGATTCATTGAGGCTACAGAAACAGCATGCATAGTATATGATAGTAGTGCTGTTATATGATTCAATGATCTAAAGCATAGATATGCGATACCTAGGGACCCAAACGCAAACAATAATAGAAACTTGTTGTAACCTTCATCAGCAACTCTGTTCAATGCCTTACTTATCAAGACATATGCTATGCTCCATATAGCACTCAATAAACCCATATATGCACCAGAAACCTCTAGATTGTATCCTATGAAGACAAACAATATAGGATCTAACGATACCAAAACACCATATACAATAGAGATGATAAATAGCCACATCAATTTGATTCATCAAGTGATTTTGTGGAAATACAGGAAATTAATAAGCTGTTACCCATATTAATATCAATTTAGTAAATAGTTTAGAGAATATAGATATGGCTATAGATTTAAAAACTAACTAATTTTGTCTTGGAAACCATTTCTCTATCCAATTTAGAGAATTAATGTGGATTATATCACATCAAATCGTCTGACCCATAGTATATGACTTTATAGCGTATCTCTACTTCTCTTATATAGCTATACCAAATTGATTCTCGATATACAACTTTCAAACCCTATACCACTTCCTTCATGAACTGTAACAATACCTCGATAATTTATCTAGATAATTCTTAAATTCTTAGAATCCCAGTAATGACTTAGGTTATAGGTGGTTTATAGTGGCTGGAGAACAGTATACTGAAATATTTAAGTATCTAGTTGATATGGAGAAGAAGCATGCTGAAAACCTTAAGATTTTGGCAGATAGAATTAAGCACCCAGTTATGAAAGCACTATTAATCGGTATTGCAAACGATAGTGAAAAACATGCACAATTCTATACAGCTATCATAGAGCTTATCACCAGATACCAGCCAGCTATTTCTCAAGAAGAATTCAGAATTCTTAAAGAAGAAATTGAAAGACATATAGAAACTGAATTAAAGATGATGGAGACAACAAAACAACTCTTCACTAAATTTAGTGATTCTAGAATAAAGTTATTGATAATGGCTATACATGAAGATGAAGTTAAGCATCATAAAGTTTTAACCAGCATTAGAGATAATGTGGCTACCGAATATGTTGTTAATGAAGAGGATATGTGGAGTGCTATATGGAGAGATAGTCCATGGCATGGAACTCCAGGAGGATAACATTAAATATAAAGCTAATAGATGGCTCTAACATATCTTCAAGAGGTAAACTTTTTTAAATAAATACAACAATCACTACACTACTCATTGAAGTTTAACACTTTTGCACCAAATTAATTATTGCAGCCCTATGCCTGGTTCCACTCTATACATATTTGATGCTCTCGCTATCTTCGTCTCTTAGCAAGAAATCTCTAGGCTTTTCCCATTCAGATATCGATCCTTCAATTATATAGAAGACTGGATTCACATCTATTCTCTCTATACATTCTATCTGTTTCCTCCATTGAGGATCTCTAGATGATAGTTTGTATAAGAGCAACTTGTATTCATATCTTATTTGTCCAGATGTTATTGGTATAAAGCCTGTGATAGATGTATTGTATACCTTGATTTTATTTAGATTGAACCTGTATCCTCTATTTACGCCTTCAAGATATACATAGTAGAGATATGTACCAATAGATAGTAATGGGTTCTGTGATTGTTTAAATCTAGTCAATTGTGGATGGTTTATGTAACCTTTTGTTGATCCTTCAAGAACTTTTTGTGCTAGAAGACCTTCTCTCCAGAGAGCAATAAGGCCTACTCTATCTAGAGCAGCATTAAGAGCATCGGCATTTCCGTGGATATCGGAGATTATAGCATTTTCATAGTTAAACCCAGGCTTTTACCTTTATGCATAGTACTAATATGTTTAACTATCACTGTGTTTACCCTACTTAGTTAAGTAATACATAAGTTATTTATGTATTTTGAATTGCCCTCCATTAGCTACCCCTATATGTATTGATTTATTCATTACATTCATTGTTTCTGTAAACAACTGATTTAGCTATAGATGTACAGTACATCTTTTTGAAAGGTTAGGGAAAATGTTTGCAGCATTAGTTGGTTTGTTATAATAGGTTAGTTTTTATATCTGCTAACCGTTACTATACTTGGTGTTTGACACATGTCAAATTCGGGTATAAGTAGAAAAATCGAGATAATGAAAAACTTATTGAAAGCTATACACAAAGGTGAAAACGTTGAAGAGCTTAAGAAGAAGTTCGGGGATGTTATTGCCCAGATATCACCGTTCGAAATACCGTTGATTGAGCAACACCTTGTTGTCGAAGGGGTTTCTGTAGAAGAGATTTTAAGGCTTTGCGATCTCCATGTAGAGCTGTTTAGAGATTATCTTGCTGGTAAAGAGCTCTCCAACGTACCTAAGGGGCATCCCGTCGATCTTTTCGTTAAAGAGAATGAATTGATACTTAAGCAGTCGGAAGCATTAGGTTTTTACTCCTCTATGCTTTTAAAGGCTCAAAGTATTGAAGAAGCTTCAAGGTATTTACAAGGCTTACTTAACGTTGTTAATAGTCTTAGGGCTTTAAGAAGCCATTATAGGAAGGTGCAGATGCTTCTATTTCCCTATCTAGAGAGAAGAGGTATTATAGCTATCCCAAGGGTTTTATGGGGTAGAGAAGATCAAGTAGTTGTAAAGCTTAGGAAGTTATCCGAGGAGATTAAGAAAGCGTTAGAATTAAGGGGTTTAGAGGATATAAGGAGAGTTGGAGAACTAGGAATCGATATAGCTAAGGATGTAGGGGAACTAGTTTTTAGGGAGAATAAAATACTATTTCCAGCTGTATGGACTTTGTTTAGCGAAGGTGAGTGGAGCGCTATTGCTAAGATTGCTGATGAGATAGGGTGGATAGTTGATGTCAAGGATAGAGAGTGGAGCCCTAGAGAGAAGCCTGTTCTACCATACGAACTTAAGGTACCTATAGAGCTTCAGCAGCTAGAGAATCTTCCACCAGAGTTCAAAGATATCGCTCTTAGAGGTGGTTTAAATCCTGATACCTACGAGATTAAGGAGGAAGGTGATGTAGATCTAGAGACAGGATATCTTAATGTAGAAGAAGTTAAGGAGTTGATTAGGTCTCTTCCCATAGAGGTAACCTACGCCGATAAAAACGATAGGGTTACATTCTATAGCGAGAGCAAGCTTAGGAAAGGTTTCGTAAGAACAAAAACTATACTCGGTAGAAGGCTTGAGTTCTGCCATCCACCAAGACTTGAGAAACTCGTTCGTAGTGTAGTCGATGAACTGGAAACAGGTAAAGCTGAGTATAAGGAGTTCTGGACAAAAATTAGCGATAGAATAGTTAGAGTACTTATAGTAGCTGTTAGAAACGACAAAGGTGAGTACCTAGGAGCTTTAGAGATTGTAGAAGATCTCACAGATATCATAAATAACGTTGAGGAGATTAAGAAGAAGATAATGGTGTTATAATGAAGTCTGTACTAGAGCTTGGATCAAAATACATTGTCCCTGCGATAAGAAGAGAAGTAGTGCTAAAGCTTATTAAGAAAGGCTTCATGGGTGTAGAGATAGCTAAAATCCTCAAAATATCTCCATCGCTTATAACAAGGTATATAAACGGAGAACGGGGAACACAGGTAGACTTAAGGAGATATAAAGATATAGTAGAGCGTATAGAGAATCTTGTGGATAAAATATCAAGTGGTGAAGTAGATCAATACATAATAGCTAAGGAAATCGATAGAATAGCCATATACTTTATGTCCAGAAAGCACCTATGTGAAATACACAAAAAACTAGAGCCAAATATAGTGCCAGATAAATGCAGTATATGCCTAGAGCTATTCAAAACAAATAAGATTCAATAAATACTAATAGCTTAACATAAGCGGTATACCTACCTATTTATATTTATATTCTATAACTAATAACTAAATACCTAGAAGATCAGCTTAACAACATTGGTAACAATTCTCAACCACTATACCAACACCGCTAAAGTATTTAATACGTTTTTCAATTAGCTTCAACGAGAAAAATATGTTCTAAGATATTCCAAGGATACCTTTAAGAACTTAATCCATTGCTTTGGGTAACAAGTCGTATACATAAGTATAGCTATTGGGTTACGCTAGGTAGAACAGCTATAGTTTATAGGACGTTTAACGTATGGTAGATATGCTTTAGTTGAGCTAAGCAGTAATGGTGTAGAGTTTGTGAAAATAGGTAGGTTAGAAGATGCATAGCGTTAATATCTAAATCCAGGGTTATGTGCCTACCTATAGGTATGCTAAAGATACTTGTACATCGTAATCCCTCCAAACATCTACCCTAGATCTTTCGTACTCTCTTTCTATAGTTAGGTAGTATCTAGATACTTTGGATGGATAGACCATAACTTCGTCTATTGGGTACCTCCATCAAGATGTATGTGTCTTCTTCTAAGATACTTTCTAAGATACTTAAAGTATTATTCTAAGATGCTTACTTTGGTTGTATAAAGGTATTATATTACATGAATACTTCAGTTAAGTAGCATAGTGATAATGTATCTTGATTATCTTTGCTAGTTCTCTAGCATCAGTTAACTGATTTAATTGTTTTCTATCACTAGAGCAAGATTTTAAGCAATATCTATAATTCTCTTTAGTCTCTAGAAACCTTAACCAAACGTTATAGCGTAACTTGTTTTAAACACTTCCAAATAATCATATTTCAGTAGAATATTCATAGTGTTTACCTAGCCAAATAATTAAACATGGAAATCATAGATACTGGGCTCTAAACTTTAGCTAGCCAAGAGATCTATATAGATTTTTACAGAATTTATGCTATGGTGTACCATATAATGTATAGTAGATCGTGATATTATGACTATTATCTTTTACATCTCATAACTATATCATGTAGCTGTTTTTAGCTTATGATTGATGCATTATTTAATTTATGTTTGAACATAAATAGATAATTGTGATATGTTTGTGAATTTAATTAGTTGATGTATGATATACCAACTATAGTCATAGTCCTAGTTGCAATGCTATAGGGTTATATAGAGTCCATACTATATATTATTTGATAATTCTGTATTAATTAGCAACAAAATTGTGTTTAGTTTAGAGATTTTGGGTTCTATCTATTCAAATATCATATTTGTATTGATTTTCTGAGATGCTGTGTGTCGATAAAATCAATTGTATCCTCTATTTTCATTAATTTCGATCTTTTCCTATAGAGATCAAGCATATCTCTTTATTATGTTTATTTCAAATGGATCTTTTATCCCTCTTTTCCACAGCTTCACTAGTAAGTTTTCTGGTGAATGTTCTGTGACAATCAGTACATCTATGTTACTTGATAGTGTGTATGTATCTTCAACAATTGAAAAGATAGACTTCAGCCTCTCTATCTAGTTCTTTAGCTGTTTCCATAATTATCTTGAGGTAGTGTCTAATATCCCTATACACTTCTGCTCTATGTCTAGCCAACTTTATCAATAGTTCTTCTAACAACTTTAAACACCTTATCTACAGCTTCTCTTACTCTCAATACTTCTTCAACTCTAAAGCCTCTAGATATGTATCTCAAGGTTGTATAGATATCTTCAAGTAAAGCTAGTTCCACGCTATGTTCTATCTATGACCTTTTGATCTCTTCATAATTTGTGAGTTCATAGATTAACTCGAGAAGTTTCCTTAATGCTGTGTGTTCTTGGATACTCTATACACCTAAGATGAGTAAAACTGATTTCAGGAATAGCTGAAGACTTTGTTCAAGACTGAACATAGCTAGATCCTAGAACCCTTTATCGATTTGAAAGAGAGCAGATTCGTAGAAACATCTAGATCTCTCTAAAAGAATCTTTACCTAGCTGTGTTTAGTTAATACCTACACCTTGTATATGGTACTAAATGGTCTAGATTCTCTTAAATTTATCGTCTATCCAGTAAACCAATATTATAGTCGGCATGGATTTCCAGAAACTAGCGATACTGACGAACGGATCTAGTGTTTTATTGTCTTCTTGAAACATTACATTGTGCTATATTTTGTAGGTAGTATCCTGTTTATCTAATTCGCTATAGTCTGGGTATCTATGTATCTATTACCTTCTTAGTTTAAATAGTTTAAATATTATTAGAGACAACCTATAAATAGTTTAAATCTGGGATAGCTATGCAAGGTGAATACAGAATGTCAAGATCTTTAGCTAGAATTATGGCCATCATAACTATAATCGCTGTAGCTTGTTCTCTGATCTATATTGGTTTGTCTAGAGGAGATGTGTCTAGAGATAGTAATGGATTTCACTATGCTAGAGAATTGAAAATTGCTATATCTACGGATATCACAACAATAGACATTAACTATGCTACAAGTGTTGCTGATTTCGAGGTCCTTGGAAAAGTTTATGAAAGTCTCTTCAGAATAGGTTACAATCCTGTTGAGAAAAAACTTGTGTACATTCCTCAACTGGTTGAAAAATATATACCTATTAACGAAACATTTTGGTTTTTCGTGCTTAAGGATGGTATAAAGTTCCATAACGGTAAAGAGTTAACTGCATGGGATGTTGAAGCAAGCATCAGGAGATCCATAGAGATAAGCCCTATCGGTAGAATGCTTCTTAGAGATGCTGAAGGTATGCCAATCATAGATGATATTATTGTGTATAACTCATCATCATTTGCGTTAAGACTTAGAAAACCTTTTGCACCACTCATAGAGCATTTAGCTCATCTATCGGTTGCTGTAATGCCTAAGGATATAGCTGAAAGATATATGGATAAAAAGATCGAGTCGTTAGATGATGTTATTGGCACAGGTCCCTATAGGCTTATTGAATATGTGAGAGGACAGTATGTAAAACTTCAACGTTTTGATGATTATTGGGGCAAGAAGCCATTATTAGAGATGGTTATCTACAGAATTGTACCTGATGTGAACTCGAGAATAACTGCTTTAAAGACCAGAGAAGTAGATATTTCTGTTGGTATACCTCCTGAAATGGCTCTTCAGCTAAAGAGAGAAGGTTTTAAGGTGTATAATGAGACAGGTGTAAGATTCGTTATAGCCGCTATAAATACGTTGAAGATTCCTGATGTAAGGATCAGAAGAGCTATGAATTATGCTGTTGATAGAAGAGCTATTGTCGAGAATATACTTAATGGATTTGCTGTAATAGCGAAAAGCGTTGCATCCCCTATATTTCCTAACGTTGTATATCTAGAACCGTATAGCTATGATCCTGAGGAAGCAGAGAGGCTAATTACTGAAGCTGGGGGAATCAATAGAACTCTCACACTACTTGTTTCAACACGCAGTCCTAAAGATATAGAGCTTGCTCAAACACTAAAGTATTACTTATCAGAAGTAGGTATATCTGTAGAAATCCAGAGTATAGAGCATACAGCTTTTCTAAAAAAGGTATTCCAAGACCATGACTTTGATCTAGCGATATACGGACCTTCACCATCTTCATTATACTATGCTCTAACGTACTGGAGAACCAAAGCAGCACTTAATGCACCTCTATATAGTAACCCAGAAGTTGATAGACTTCTAGATATAGTTGTTGAAGAAAAAGATGAAGAGGTGCGACAGAGTATCTATAGAAGAATACAGGAGATTATATGGAGCGAGTGTCCAGCTATATGGTTATACTTTGAAAACATTATCATTGTGACTAGATCTAGTGTAGAAGGTCTCAGGATACTCCCATTCCAAATACTCATACTAGATGATGTGTATGTTAAGAACTAGAGACATTTTTTTAAGGGCTTTAAAGAAGATATCACTATATCTTTTTCTACTTATAGCAATACTATCGTTTATATACCTATCAGCTAGACTTATACCTGGAGACCCTATAACAGTTCTCTACGGAGAAATATCTGGAGACCCTGTTACCAGGAGCGTTCTTGAACGTCAATTAGGTTTAGATAAACCTATACAAATCCATCTACTGATCTATTTGAGGAACATATTTACTGGAAATTGGGGTAAATCGATATATACTGGAGAGAGTGTTGTATCGATAGTTTCTAGGGGATTTATGGCATCTCTTAAGCTTGCTCTACTTTCATCAGCTTTTGTAGTGATCATATCTATAGCTTTGGTTTATGTGGAATTCGTACACAATATACATAGTAACCTAATTCGTATATCTACCTCATTGTCTAGCTCTATACAATCAACTGTATGGAGTATAATTATCCTCTTACTTATAGCGAGAACTGGTTACTCTGTTGCTCTTGGAAGTATTTTGCCTCCATTATCAGTACTGACTATTACTGGTATAGGGATATTCTATAGAGTGCTTAGATCAGCTATAGAGTATAGCTGTAGACAACCTTTTGTAGGTATGTATATGGTTATGGGTTACAATAAGAGGTATCTGTTTCTCAAGGTCTTGAGGTACTCTCTACCTATGATCCTATCAGCGTTACTTTATAGAGTTGGGGTAATTATAGCTGGTGCTGTAGCTACCGAAGTAATATTTATGTACCCAGGCATGGGTTTTGTGTTTTATACAGCCCTACCATCTAGAGATTACCCTATTTTAATCGGTTGGGGAGTAGCTATATCAATCATATTGATGCTCGTGAATCTTGTTGTAGATATCGTCCATAGTGTGCTGGATCCCAGGGTCTCTATATCATGAATCTGAAGCTAACGATACTGCTTCTCTCTATATCGATTTTCGTGATACTGATGGCTATACTTGATATTGTTGTTCCTTATAGGTATGATGAAGTTAGGTTAGATAGAAGATTTCTGCCGCCCTCTATTAATCATCTATTTGGTACAGATTCTCTTGGTAGAGATGTATTTACAAGGGTACTCTATGGTACTAGATTTTCTCTTACAGTATCATCTCTATCCCTCGCTCTTTCCGCTACTCTGGGCACATTAATAGGAATTCTATCAGCTCTTTCTAAACACTTTCACACTTTCGCTGATCTTGTAATGAATTTTTTCTACATAGTTCCATCAATATTTGTAGCTACTATAACAGCTTTTGTAATAGGTTTCGGGATTCATGTAATAGCTATAGCTATAGTGTTTAGATTTCTCCCAATGTTCTATAGAGTCACTAGAACCATAGCTTTAACAGTATCTGTAGAACCCTATATCGAGTCTGTTAGAGCTGTAGGTGCATCAACATTATATGTATTGACACATTATATAGCTAGAGAAACAATATCTACAGTAGCTATTCTATCGATCTATAGTTTTCCAGAGACACTATCAATAGAAATCTCGCTTAACTTTATAGGATTAGGAGTACAGCCACCAACACCATCTCTAGGAAGTATTCTTGCTGAATCCGTAAAGTATGTAGTTGTAGCACCACACAATATAGTACCACCAATTTTGGTGGTATTTGCAGCAATTTTATTAGCAGAAATTCTGGGAGAATCGATCAAGAAGCATCTAGATAGCTACAATGTAGATAGGAAACTATTTTACTAATATATCATGGTGTTCTTTCTTAGAGTCCAAGTACATTAAATAGTTGAGGAGAATGTTCTAGATAAAATACATAACCTATAACTACATTGTGGCAACTGGAATATTATAAAGACTTAGGTTTGTAATGATAAAAATAGCCACTTCAAACTTTTTGTTCAGACCTTTTTGTGTTTCCCTCTCACTTTACTTCTGTTCTTGGTCTTCTTATATCTGAAGACTATAAAGCCTACAACTAACACTATAACTACTATTAGTGGTGTTATGTATGGTAGTACATCGCCTATTTGAATGAATTGTGATGTGTTAAGCGAGACTATGGAACTTATAGTTTTTGGTGTTGATGTAACTATCTCTTCGTTTCTCTTTAGAGAGAGTTTGTATATAACCCATCCAAACCGATTCTCAAATCTTGTAACCTCCTCGTGACCCGCTACATATATGTACCTACCATCAAATGCTAGAGAACCTATATCGAAATAAGAACTTGTAGCATTAGTTGGATCATGGAGATCCTTTATCGAGAGTATATTTAGATTAGTATCCATTAACACAGCTATTTGGTGTCTTGTTCTGTTTTGTTTAAGTACATCTCCAACCATGAAAATTAAATCATCTATACACAAACTCTTCGAAAAACTCGTGTTTGTGTATCTCCGTATATCTACGATATTGCCATCCGTATCCATCTTTATAACAGCCTCATCTCCCCCAATATAGGCATAGCCATGTTTATCGAAGCATACCGTTAGTGCTTGACCTTGAAGTTCTTCTAACAGAGCATGCTCTTTAACTGGCTTAAGATCTTTATCTAGAATCATTATGCTCCACATAAGCATTTTCTCATATGGTTTTCTGTTTGTACCTACAATCCATAGATGATTGGTAATAGGATTTATCTCTATATCGAATGGTCTTCCACCATAGATTTCTCTAGATGTATAGCTAGAAACAAGACGAAGGTCCCATAATCTTCTTTTCTCTACACGCCATTGCCATATCATTACTGTCTTATAGCCTCCAGTACCATTCACTGCTCCTACAGCATATATATACTCACTATCAGATGTAAATGCATGTATCCAATCTTCTTTTAGTGTATGATTCTCTTTGATATTGAGTAGCAGCGTCAGATTATCATCGAATACTAGAAACATCCAGCTAGTATCTCTCGAATCTTGACAATCAATACCAATAACATAGAGTCTATCGCCTATGAATCTGCAGTCATGAAGCTCTATTGGACATCCCTTTCTTCCTATGTTCCAAGTTCTCTGTATATAGCCTCTATTTTTATCCATCTTGAATACATATGCCACATCTCCATTATTGCCTATACCTACTACATAGATAAACCTATCTCTTTCTGCAACACAATACGGTTTATCATCCCCAGGAAGTATCTTTAATCTTCTAACCATTTCTACATCTATACTATACATAGTGTCTTCATCAGCAGATACCAATACAGATATCAGCGAGACAAGAACTATGATGACTATAGTCATAGGTAATAAATTAATCCTAGAGTTCATAGCTATCGCCACCATCTAACATTCAGTATCACAAATTTATCTCTTTTTCTTCTTGCTCTTTCTCTTACCTATTTTCCTAAATACAGCAAAACATACTCCAGCTGCAACTACAAGAACTAGGGATGTCGCTATAATGTTGAAAAAGTTATCACTGCTTATAACCTTATGTATCATTCGTAGATCTTCTGGTATTGACACAGCATACATTATGATGAACGTGTTCATGAGGTATCTACCACTACTTCTAGCACCATAGCCAGCTACATAGAGCTCTCTACCCATTAACGCGACTCTACCTCTATCGATATAAGCTGAATAATTTCTACCACATGTTACACACATTGTATCAACTATATCGAGATCATCATCAAGTATATAGATGTAGTGATTCTGAATACCGTATTCATCAGAATGTTGTATCACTAAAACTAGATGTGTGTCATTATATAGAGTAGCCTTCTTGATATCCCCACCTATACCAATTTTCTCAATTATATTTAAATCTCTATCAATTTTAGCAACATGAGAAGTTCCTGCTATATATGCATTACCTAATGAGTTGAAGGCTATGGAGTATGGGTAATTCGGTACCTCTAGATCTCTAGAGGATATATGTACGAGATCTCTATTATATACCTCTATTCTCCATGTACGTCTACTGCTGTTTGTACCAACAACCCATATATCTCCACTCACAGGATTAACCTCTATAGCACTTGCAATATCGCCACCTCTAGACGGATTAGACACCGCATAGATGTATTTGTAGATATCATCTCTATTCACTCTCTCTACAATCCACACAATATCGCTATAATTATTAGCTGCAATGCTACCGTAGCCAGCGATATAGAGATAGCCATAACCATACGCTATGGAAAGTGCTGCTCCATTGTCATGGGATTCTCTCCACATAACGAGATTAAGTTCAGTATCAAATAAACCGATAAACCATCTATTAACACCATAATCGTTTTTCTTAACACCAACAACAAATAAGCTAGAGTTAACGATAATACAATCATATAGTTCTCCAATCCAGTCAGATCTCCAAGAAAATAACCTAGATCCATTAGAGATAGATACACCATCAATAAACATACGGTAATATGTAGATCCAACAACATAGATGACATCTCTATGAATACAAACAGCATAAGCAATATCAATACCTTGCGAATAATCCTCTTCCAATAAATAATATGGATTACCAGTATAAACAATGTCGATAGCTATAAATGATGAAGCTAGAGCTATGAGAATAACTTGGATACCAACTAGAGCAAGTGGATATAGAGTTCTATACACCTTGACCACACATCTTAGCTATCAAATATGGGGTATAGAAATATAGTAAAGAAAAATAATTTAAAAATATTTATTATTGTTGAATAGCTAGGTTATCCTGTGTATACCCCGACTGATAGCCAGTAGTTTGATATGCTCCATCTCAGTTGCGCATTTAGATAGCTTGGTGATCCAAATTCTGTTCCTATTTCTGATACTGTGAAGTACATGTTATCCCATCCACTTCTATCACTATATTGTCTGGCAACATTTAGGAAATCTCTCCAGCAGAATGCTACTCTACTCGCACTTTCTCTAGATGTTGTTGGCCTGAATGCAAAGTACTCCCAACCAGTTTGTCCTACACCTCCAGATCTCCATAACTCATACTGCTGACTAACTGGTTGACCATTAATGTATATCGTTATTGTTGGATTTGCAACAGTGCCTCCTGCACCTTGCATCTGATGATATGCAAACCACACCATTACCTCAACTTCATTGGACTGTACAGTTTTACCTCTCGTGGTATCTCTTGTCAACCATGTCTCAAATGGGAAGTTAAACGGTAGATTTGAATCAACTCTAGTTATACTGTAAGATCCCATATAGACACATACATTGGTGTTTGCAAGCTCTGATACACGTATTGGTAACGTAGCAGAGCCTGATATGAATCCATCTGTCGCAGGTCCAAGTACATTCCATGGTTTAGCACCAATCCATACCTCAGGATATGCATGAACCCAACCACTAGAACTCTCCTGCTGAATATTCTGTAAACTAATATCCACGTTTACTGTATAATCTCTAGGACCTCTCACAACAACAGTCATTGCCACTTGACCAGAGCCTCCAACAACATTCCATAGATTTGGCTCAACAACAAAGTCTATAGCTCCATCACCATCTGCATCTACTTCTAGAGCTGGATACCTATTGTTAGCATTACCAGTAATAGTAAATGTACCAGTACCTCTCACCCTAGTTATAGTGTTATTTATAACAGTTACAATACCACCAGCAGGCGCAGTAGTTGGTACAGTTGTTGTTGGTGTTGGAGTAGGTGTGGTTCTAGGCGTGGTAGGCGTTGGAGTAGGAGTAGTTGTAATAGGAGTAGTAGTTGTTCTTGTCACCGTTATTGTTCTAATTATTGTTACTGGTACTGTTGTTGTATGTGTAACTGGCACAACAGTTGTTATAGGTGATGTAACTGTAAATGTTGCAGTAGCAACTACTTGAACATTAACAACAGTAGTCAGTATTATGGTTACTGGAACCGTAGTTGTAGTAATTGTAACTGTTGGCACAGTTGTTAGTGTTGGAGTAGGTGTAGGCGTTGGAGTAGGTGTGGTTCTAGGCGTTGTAGGCGTTGGAGTAGGAGTAGGTGTAATAGGAGTAGTAGGCGTTGGAGTAGGAGTAGGTGTAGGTGTAGGTGTTGTTATTGTTGCACCTATTTGTGGTTGTGCTGATGTTGCTGATAGATATACATTTGATGTTCCTATGTTTAGGTTTAGTGCTGTTGATGTTGTTGCGCCTATGTTGGGTATTACTATTGTTCTACTGTCTGTTCCTGATATAAGTGTCTGTCCATTGTATACTAGTTGTGTGTATCCTGATCCTGTTACTGTTACTGTTAGTGATGTCTGTATAGATGATAAATCTACTTGTATACCAGAAACACCTGTTATTGTTGCTGAACTTGCTACTAGATTACCATTAACATAAACAGCATTCACATTCAAACCAGATACAGACATCCAACCATCTGTACCAATCCATAAAACACCTCTATTAGCATTAAAATCTATAGCAACAATATCACCAGATCTAACACTAATACTACCACCACTAACAGATATTGATCCAGATGTTCTTGACCTAAACTGAAGAACACCAGATAATGATGCAGATCTAGCAGCATTAAGCATAACACTAGTACTTGGTGCAGGAACCAAATTATTTGGTTGAGTTAATAATGATGGTGCTATCATTAGTACCAATATTGTTCCTACAATAATTGCGGTTGCTTTGATTAGTTTTTCTTTATAATTTAGATTCATGATAGTGTACACCCAATACCAATTACATAGATATAATTAATACATGTTTAAAATTTAAAAACATAACTTATAGAATGACTAGAATGTGTAGAGATCAAAATGATATGTAGTCAAACTTGTTAAACTTGGTAACACCAGAGAATATTATTAAAGGACAATTAATTAGAGATTGAACATACGTCGTATCCTGAATAATTGGGGAAATAAGTTTTAATCAGCTTAGAGTAATGTTCTTTGTTTAATCATTACTTAGACTTATTGTAATTCATTGTGATTGTTACCTAGACTTACAATTATGGTTGAATTTGTCGTCTAGTACGTTATATTTACAAAAACCTTAGAACTTCATAGAGGTAGCTGAAGAATATTGAAAATGTTGAAACAATGATATTAGTCTGCTAACTCTTTGATTAACTTATGTATCTAGATGCTATTGATATATTGGTATCCTGTAGATCTTTAATTACTACATTGATTGTGTATCGAGTTACTCTAATTGATTGACTAGTTGAGCCTCAAGATTAGGGAGCAATTATCAGGTTCGATAAATCAGGATAAATCAAAGATTTGAATTACGAGTTAATCATACAAAGCAAATCAATTGAATTAATTGTACAAGAATTTCCAAAGACGTAACCTATATAGTGTGTCTAGGTAAGCTGGATATTCTTGTGATGTTGTTCCCCAAGGTTTAGCACCATATATAACCTCGTGATATCCGGGTGTATTGTATTGAGGAGCTGTACCTAATTGCCATTGAGATCTAGTTCGTAGAATCCCTCCCTGTAATATCTCCATAACAGCTTCTCCACTAGACTGAGATTCTCTACCCTCTAACCCCCATAGATTTACATCAATAGATGCATTACCTATCTGTCTCAGATTCCAAAGCTGACAAGAACCACCACTACAATAACCCCTCGAAACAGTACCAACATACTGACCAGTAGCAGGAAGAACATTTATAACTCTGAGTCACATCATTTACTGTGATCTGTAGCGCATACGTATTTATTGATGCTAATACTAATGAAGATAGCATCACTATTGTTATGATTGAACTCTTTAGTATATTTCATAATTGCAATCTTCATTGTTTTCGACACTCAGATCAATCAATTCAATCATAATTCTCAAACACTAGTTAGTTTAATAAATGCTTTGCACTTAATGATCCAACCTAACATTGAGGTAATTGTAAAAAAGTAGTTATAAGCTGAGTACAATCAAACCAACTAACTTAGGTGTACTAAGGGCTACCGCAAGAACCAGTATATGTGTATCTTTCACATAACTGTATTAAGTTCAAACTACGGTATATTCTTCATTAGAATGTTGAATCATATGGTATGTACACCATTATGAGTGGTATTATTGTCATCTCGAGAATAAGTCATAAAATTTCATGGAAATCTATATGACATTACTCGTAATACCTCACATTACTTAGCATAGTTATCGATAATACTTATCTCTACTTATTTCCACCTATATCTAGCTATCATACACGTAAAGCACAAATATCTGGAGACAGAACATAGTCATAAACAGTGTATTTAATTAGGTGATGTAAAGGTTATGTACAAATTTAACTCTAATGGAACACTCAAGTTTGTATCTGCATTAACAACCCTAGCAATAGTATTAAGTATGACGTACATGTTCACATATGAGTCGGTGCAAGTGGTATCCCAAACATCCACAGTTGAATACTTCATTAGAGATGGTAAGGTGTGGATGCGTACTGCGAGTGGAGAACGAGCCATATATATCACAGGAGTTAACTGGTTTGGTTTTGAGACATCGGATTATGTTGTCCATGGTTTATGGTCTAGGAATTGGCAAGATATGCTTCAACAAATCAAAAGCTTAGGATTTAATGCCATAAGATTGCCATTCTGTCCACCATCTGTAACACCTGGAACAACCCCCAAAACTATAGACTATAGTCGTAATCAAGATCTACAAGGTCTAGATTCTGTAACAGTCATGGAGAAGATAGTTCAGAAAGCTGCTGAACTAGGGATATTTATTATATTTGATTTCCATAGGATAGGATGCAATGAGATAGAACCTTTATGGTATACAAGTTCGTTTAGCGAACAAGACTTTATAAACGTCTGGAAATCCGTGGCTCAAAGATTTGGGAAATATCCAAATGTTATAGGTGCTGACTTAAAGAATGAACCACACTGTCCCATAGGAATGGGTAGACAAGACTGTTATACAAGTGGTCAAGGAGCTACATGGGGTATTGGTAACACAAGAACCGATTGGAATCTAGCTGCTGAAAGAATAGGTAGAGAAATCTTGAATGTAGCACCACATTGGCTAATAATAGTTGAAGGAACGCATTACACAAATCCAAGGTCTGATAATGTGCCTCTATACCCTGATGCAGTATACTGGGGCGAGAACCTAAGAGCGGTAAAAGATTATCCGGTGAATCTGCCAAGCAACAAACTCTTATACTCGCCACATACCTATGGACCCGATGTATACGTACAACCATACTTCAATGATCCAAACGTATATCCAGACAACCTCTACAAAATATGGGAACAAAATTACGGCTACGTTAAGACACAATTAGGTCTACCAATACTTGTAGGAGAATTCGGTGGTAGATATGGCAATGGAGGAGATTCAAGAGATAGAATATGGCAACAAAAACTCATAGACTATTTCATACAGAACGGAATATGTTGGTGGACTTACTGGAGCTGGAACCCCAATAGCGGCGATACAGGGGGAATACTAAAAGATGATTGGACAACAATATGGGAGGACAAATACCAAAACCTAAAAAGATCCATGGATTCATGCAAATCGACATATGGTGAAGTATGGGCTCCTACTCCAACGCCTACTACTACATTAACTACTCCTAGAACTACTACTCCTACTCCAACGCCTACTACTACATTAACTACTCCTAGAACTACTACTCCTACTCCAACGCCTACTACTACATTAACTACTCCTAGAACTACTACTGTTGTAACGACT